>JBGOTO010000028.1:0-24115 GCA_041476485.1 Nitrospirota bacterium | reverse complement strand
CGTTACGGACAAGCCGACCGCGGACGTCCTCGCGTCGCACCGCTCCGCCTTCGGTCCCTTTCGGTCCGTTGAAGACTTTTACTTCTGGGCGCTCCAGACCGATCGCAGGCTCACCCTGGACCAGATCGTGAAGTATATCGGAAAAACCGTTGAGATGCGCGGGAAGTAAGGCATAATTCCGAAGCGTTGGGAGTTGGCTATTTGGTCATTGGAATTTATTTGAGATTTGTTATTTTAAATCCGGAATTTTTCTCATCACTTCATCAACCGTGATTCCCCGCATGCACCGGACGTCATCGCATCTTCTCTGAAAGCACGGCGAACATTCTATCCCCGTACGCACAACAATGTGCGACGGCCCGTAAGGCCCGGTCCTCCAGGGCGCCGTGGGGCCGAACAGCGCCAGGACCCTGGTCCCGGCGGCCGCTGCAAGGTGCATGGGCCCGGTGTCGGTCGTGATGAACAGATCGGCAAGCGACGCGAGGGCTGCCAGCTCTTTAAGCGTCGTCTCCCCCGCCCAGTTTATTGCGCGCTCACTCATCATTGAAAGAATCCTCTCGTTCACGGCCCGGTCTTCGCTGCTCCCTGTAAAAATCACCACCGCATGTTTCTCTATCGCCAGCCGGTCCGCCAGTTCGGCGAAGTTTCGCTCCGGCCAGAGCTTGGTCGCCCAGCGCGCGACGGGGTTCACCACCACGAGCGGGCGGCCTTGCGGCAGAAGCGCCGCCGTCCTCTCTTGCATAAGCTTTCGCTCCCGCTCGACGGGGAGCGCACATTTTGGAGACGGGTCCTTTGCCCCCAGATGCCGCGCGACGTCGAGATACCGTTCGAGAGCGTGCTTCTCGATATCGTAAGCAGGCAGGCGCTCGTTCAAAAACAGGGAGGAAAACTCGCGGGAGCGGTCGAACCCGATCTTCCGGCCCGCGCGGGCAAGGCCGATCAGCATCCCGCTCTTGAAGAGCCCCTGAAAGTCTATCGCGATATCATAGCGCGTACTCCGTAGTTCCCTGATGAAGCGGATGATGTGGGCAAGGCCGCGGGGCGCGGTGAACGGGTTCCTCAGCATGCGGAGCCATGCTTTCCGGCGCGAGACCAGGAGCACATCGATGAGCGGATGGCCCTCGAGGATGCCCGCCGCCGCCTCTTCGACCACCCAGGTGACGGCGCTGCCGGGATAGGTTTTTTTGATCGCCTCGAGCGCGGGCAGCGTCTGGACCACGTCGCCGATGGCGGATAGCTTGATAATGAGGATCTTCATTGCGTGCACGTGCCGTCAATCATAATCCATCCGTAGAAGACAGTCAATATTGAAACAAAGGAAATCATAAAGGAGCAGGTTTTCCCATCAACTGGTCGATGATGAACTTGTTCCGAAAGCCCAGAAGTTCCAGGGTGTCATTTTCTTCCTTCGTGCGCTTCTCGATCGCCGCCAGCCGGGCCATCTCCCGCGCGAGGCCCACCGGACGGTACACGACGGCTTCTCCGGCCCGGTCGCGAAGCGTCCAGATCGGGAGGAATTCGGCGCGCTTGACCGAGGTTTTCCCGTCCTTCGTATCGGCGACAATGTACAAAATGACGCCGTCCCCCCGGAGCGCCCGGGCGTGCGTTCTGTTCCCGTTCGTTATTCCGTAATTCTGGGTGGAAATGAAATTCCCGAGGCTGAAAGCAATAAGCCCCTGCCGCCCGTTTCGCGCCGTATAAGACTCGATGGGCTGCAGCACATGGGGGTGGTGGCCGAGAATAACGTCCGCGCCCGCTTCGATCAATTCAGCGGCCGCCCGCCGCTGCCAGGCAGTGGGGACCGTCCGGTATTCATCGCTCCAATGCAGCGAAACCGCCACGAGGTCCGCCGCTTGTCGCGCCTGTTGGACGGCAAAAACGGCGCGGGCGAGGTCGTCCTCGGAACCGGCCGCCAGGATGTTCACGCGGGGAGCAGTCGGCTTCTTACTCGGCATGCGCTGGTTCGTGCTGTAGGTATAGCCGAGAAAGGCAATGGTGGTCCCGCGAACCGTCACCATCGTCGCCTGTTCCGCTTCGGCCCGGGTCCTTCCCCCTCCGCAGAACCGCAGCCCCGCTTTCTCGATGTTGTTGATGGTCCGTTTCAGGCCTCCCGGCCGGAGATCCATTGCATGGTTGTTCGCCACGGAAACAATCCCCACCCCCGCCTTTTTGAGTTCCACAAGCAGCTCCGGCCGTGCATTGAACTTCGGATAGCCCGATATGGGGGCCGTATGGTCAACCTGCGTCTCCAGGTTGGCAAAGACGAGATCGGCCGGGGCCAGGTCCCGCGCGATATTTTCGAACAGGAGGTCGTAGTTGTATTTACTCCGGCCCGCGGTGGCCTGGATCGAGACCGGCATCATAACGTCTCCCACCGCGGCAATCACAATTTCCGTTGTCTTCTCCGGCGGGGCCGACACCTGCCGCGGAGCGACTTCGTTTTGCTGAAGGCATGCAGGCGACACCGTCCCCGCCAGACAGAGGAGGAAGAGGAGGAGGACAAGCTTTTTCAAAGAGAGCGCCATATTCGGATTTAACCTGTTGCGTTCTTGATGAACTCGTAAAAAAGCGTAATTTACCGCGGAGGCACACCCTGCACTCGCGTTGACACTCGTAACCGCTGGGTGCAGGCAGAGGGCGCAGAGAGAAATCCTTAATCTTCAATTTGCTTTTCTCCGCGTCTCCGCGTCTCGGCGGTGGATTATGCCTTTTTACGAATGCATCTTCTTAAGCCATATAAATTAAGGACTTAGGCAGGCACTATAGCACAAATTCCCTCGTTGGTGAACAGCTATTTCCCGCAGGACTGTCTCTCGTGAAAAAAGAAAAAACGCTTGTCCCCATGATTTTTATCTTGCATTTTATCTGTATTTTGCTACAATTTTCACGTTTTCCACCTCACCTGGAGCATTGTGTTATACTGACGGTAAGAAGAATTCGCTCCTTTCACATAACGGAGCGGTTTGAATATCAATAACGCTTGCTTTTAAAATCGATTCATTAATAATACGGAGGAGGGTCATCATGGCAAAAAAAGCAAAAGGGAAGAAAAAAGCAGCAAAGAAAAAAACAGCCAAGAAGAAAGCCGTAAAGAAAAAAACGACCAAAAAAAAGACCGCAAAGAAGAAGGCAGTTGCCAAAAAGAAACCGGTGAAGAAAAAAGCGGCAAAGAAGAAAACCGCGAAAAAGAAGGCCGCAAAAGCAAAACCTGTCCGCAAGCAGCCGGTAAAAGCCAAGCCGGTCATGGTCAAGCCCGGGCCGGCAACCATGAGGGTCCCGCCTCTCGAAGAGCCGGCGTCGAATGAAGAGGCCGTGGGCACGGTCACCCATTACTACAGCCACCTCAACGTTGCCGTGGTCCAGCTCAACAAGGGCACGCTCAGGAGCGGAGATACCATCCATATCAAGGGCAGCACCACCGACTTCACTCAGCCGGTGGAATCCATGGAGTTCGAGCACCAGCACATCGATCAGACCTCGGCGGGCCAGAGCTTCGGTCTGAAGGTGAAAGACCACGCCCGGGAACACGATATCGTGTACCGGTTGAAATAGCGCCTGCCGTTGCCGCAGGATCATACGATTGATAAATAATGATCAGCGCAGGTGTCCCCGCCTGCGCTGATTTTTTTTGAATCGGATTCTGTGGTAAAATAGTAACAGCGCATAACAAACGAAGGAGATATTATCCCCGCCATCCATGGCAACATAACCGGCCTCAAACCCGCGGAAATCAAAACCCTGGAGCGTCTCTACCGCAGGAAGATGCCTCCCGGCATGATCATCACGCCCGAGGCCGCCCGCGCCCTTTCCGAGGCGTCGGCCGAAATCGGCAGGCAGGTCGGCCTGATCGTCGACCGCTCCGGCAGCGTACGGAACGTACTGATCGGCACGAATAAGGATATCCTCATCCCCGACCTCTCGGAACACCGGCTCGGAAGCAGGCGGCTCCGCGGCGTCAGGTTCATCCATACCCACTTGAAGGACCAGCCCCTGAACCAGGAAGACCTGACCGACTTGGCGCTGCTCCGGCTCGACATGATTGCCGCCCTCTTCGCGCGGCCTGACGGCCTTCCGGGAAACATTTCGATCGCCCATCTCGTCCCGCCCAATCCCGAAGAGAAGCTCTACGAGGTGTTGCCGCCGCAGTCCGTCCACGCCGTCGATCTGGACGTGGCCGAATTCATCGCCGACATCGAACGCCAGATGGAACGGGCGCAGGCGGCCCGGGAGGTCGCGGAGAAAGACCGGGCCATCCTCGTGAGCGTTTCGAAAAAGAGCAGGGATGAACAGGAAGAATCCATAGAAGAGCTGAAAGAGCTTGCCCGGAGCGACGGCATCACCGTGCTCGACGCCGTGATCCAGCGTCCGCACGATATCAATCCGAAATATCTTCTCGGAGAAGGCAAACTGAAGGAGATGATCATCCGGTCCCAGCAGCTCGGGGCGGACCTGATCGTCTTCAACCAGGATTTGACGCCCGCGCAGGTCAAGGCCATCGGAGACATTACCGAGATGCGCGTCATCGACCGCACCCAGCTCATCCTCGACATCTTTGCGCGGCGGGCGCACAGCGGCGACGGCAAGGTCCAGGTCGAGCTCGCGCAGCTCAAGTACCGGCTGCCGAGGCTGTCGGAACGCTCCACCGCCCTCTCCCGCCTTACCGGAGGCATCGGAGGACGGGGTCCGGGCGAAACAAGGCTCGAGATAGACATGCGCCGGGCGCGGGACAGGCTACGAAGACTGGAACAACAGCTCAAGGGGCTCGGCAGGGCCAGACAGCAGCGGCGGGAAAGACGCATCCAGAGCGCCGTCCCCATCGTCTCGATCGCGGGATATACCAACGCCGGAAAATCCACGCTGTTCAACAATCTTACGAGGTCCGGCGTAAAGGCGGAAGACCTGCTCTTCGCCACGCTCGACACCTCCACGCGCAGGCTCCGCTTCCCGCGCGAACGCGAAGTGGTCATAACCGACACGGTCGGATTCATCCGGGACCTGCCGAAAGACCTGCTCGGCGCCTTCCGCGCGACGCTGGATGAAATGCAGGACGCGGACCTGATCCTGCACGTGGTGGACATCGGGAATCCGCGATTCGAACAGCAGATGCAGTCGGTTGACACTCTTTTTACTGAGCTCGGGCTCGATCAAATCCCCAAGCTCGTCGTATTCAACAAGGTCGACCTGGTGAGCCCGCTCTGGGCAAAAGTCATCGCGACCCGGTTTAACGGCGTCGCCTGTTCGGCGATCAATTCCGCTACGTTCGGGCCGCTGCTGCAGGAGATTGAGAAGAGGGTGTGGGAGGAGGCAAGATAGATGTTCTTAAAATACCATGAATAATTAAGCCACTTCGTTTTTTCAAACACCGGTGGAATTACTGAGAAACATTTTGTGCGATCGAGGATGTTGCCCGCGATGGTGATCTCGCGGACCGGATAACTTACCGTTGTTGATTGCGGCCCACCAGGTCGCAGACGAGACAGGAGCTGACGCGGGAGCCGGGCCGGTTCATTCGCAGGTCATGGAACTTGCCGCCCGCGAATTGGCCGGCGAAAAACGCGCCGATCAAAATCGGAAACGTTATGAACTGCCAGCCCATGCCCGAGAGCACGCGGAGGGAGATTACGAAGGGGACCGGTATATGCACAGCGAGAAACCAGCGCGTCGAGAACTTCCGCTCATTCGCCCGCCAGTAGCCGAAGGGAAGATTGAGAAGAAAAACGAGAAATGCCACTGTCAAAATATCCATAGATGTCCCCTGCTTTACAGCTTGTTCCAGACAATGTTAATGTTACATCACTCTCAAGAAAATTTGAAGAGGAAAATGCGGCTCCCCTTTACTTCCCCCCGATTGAAAGCTCTTTTATCCGGAGAGACGGGCAGCCGATCCTGCCGGAAAATCTGGTGTCGCTGCCCACGGCGTCTACGTGTTTCATGAGGTCGAGGATGTTGCCCGCGATGGTGATCTCGCGGACCGGGTATGCCTTCCTTCCCTTTTCGATCCAGAAGCCCGTCGCGCCCACGGAGAAATCACCGGATATTGAATTCGCGGTGTGCATACCCATCACCTCGGTAACCAACAGGCCCCGGTCGAGAGACGCGATCAGCCCTTCGAGAGGATCTTTTCCCGGCCCGATGTAGAGGTTCGTGACGCCCACGCCGGGAATGCCCTTGAACCCGCCGCGCATACCGTTTCCCGTGGAAACGGTCTTGTCCTTGTTCGCGGTGTAGGTATTATAGAGAAACAGGGCAAGCCTGCCCTTTTCGATGACCGTCTTCTTTTTCATCGGCACGAGTTCGTCGTCGCACGGCGCGGTCCCGAGGCCGCCTACGAGCAGCCCGTCGTCGAAAATAGTGACAACAGGCGACGCGACCTCTTTGTCCAGCTTGCCGATAAAGAGAGACCGTTTTTTCTGCACGCTCTCGGCCGAGAAGCCGCCCGCCATCAGCCCGAGGAACTCCTGCGCCACGGAGGCTTCGAGAATGACCGGCGCCTTGACTGAATCGATATGCTTTGCGCCGAGGAGATCGAGGGCCCTTCGCGCCGCCCTGCGTCCTACCTCTTCTATTTCGAGTTTACGATAAAAGCGGTTCACATCGAATTCCGAACCTGCCTGGGACTCTCCTTTTTCCTCGGCAACGACTTCAATGCTCGAGGAGCAGGCGGTGCTCTGGTAAGAGACCTCGGCCCCTTTGGTGTTCATGATCAGCGTTTCGGAAGCAGAGAAACTTCCCTGCGCCTTGCGGATGCGTTTGATCCTCGGATCTACCGCAAAGGCTTCCCGCTCCATGGCCATGACCCGCTCGATCTTCTCCTTCTCGGTGAGGCTGACGAGCTCGGGGTCGTAAATGGACGACTGGTGATACCCCGCGGCGATTTTTTCCGGAAGAGAGTGCAAGGGGTCTGGTTCGGTACTTTGAGCGTTCGTGACCGAGGCCCGGACAAGGTCCTTGAGCGCGTTGTCCGACAGGTCGGTCGTGAAAGCAAAGCCCATGCGCCCCTCGACGAATACGCGCAGCCCCGCGCCGATGTCTTTGGCGCGGTCGAAGGCATCGACTTGTTGTTCTTTTACTTCGATGGTAGTAGACGAGTAGGACCGGAGGAAGACCTCGGCTGCGTCGGCCTTGAGATCCCGGGAGAGGGAAAGTATGTGTTCTGCGACTCGCTTATCCACGGTAACAATCTTTGATTTGTGATCTCTGCCTGCTCTGTGGGTAATAAGAATTTTACTCGAAATAGCTCGCCGAGGCCGTGTCCGATTCCCACACGGTCACGCTCGAGACCTCGATGTTGTCGTCTTCCACCTTCTTGGTCATATTATCGTAGATCCACTTGGCCACGTTTTCCGACGTGGGGTTGATCTGCGTGAAGGGAAAGATCTCGTTCAAGCAGGTATGCTCGAGCTGGTCGAGCACTTCCCGAAGCGATTTTCTGAGAACGTGAAAATCAAGGGCCAATCCCTGTTCATCCAGGCGCTCCGCGGTCACGGCAATGGTGACGCGCCAGTTGTGGCCGTGGAGCTTCTCGCATTTACCCTGATAGCCGCGCAGTTGGTGCGCCGCGGCGAATTTTGATTCCACCATAAGTTCGTACATAGGAGGATGACAATACGGCATACGCCGTCAAAAGTCAATAATAAAGAAGAATTCCGGCTTCCTGAGTAATACCTTCCATCGATCTAGGACCCGATGACCGCGCGGAACAGGGTTGACATCGTATCGGCTTGTGCTACTCTTTATAAAAGAGCACAGGGATACCGTGATAGGGACCCTCTCAAAATGGAGATGCCGATGGAAGACCAGACTATTGTAATAGCCCCTTCGCTGAATGAGGCAAAACGCTCGATCGTCAAGGGAATCCTGGGTAAGGACGTACGGGTTATTTTTCTCGCGGACATGCCCTCCGGGCTGCGGGAGCAAACCCTCATCGGGGCAACGGCGCTCCTGACGTGGAACCTCCGGAAAGAGCTGGGGCCCAGCGAGTTCGCCCTTTTGAAAAGGACGGAGCTGGTCCAGCTTGTGACCGCGGGCGCGGACCATGTGCCCTTTGACGAGTTGTCCCCGGCAACCCTCATTGTCTGCAACCCGGGGGCGTACGCCGAGCCCATTGCCGAGCACGTCCTTGCCATGACGCTCTCCCTGGAAAAAAACCTCGTTAGAGAACACCAAAAGCTTGCCCGGGGAGAATTCGACCAATCCGCGCACAACCGGATGCTGCGCGGATCGGTCTGCGGGATCCTGGGGTTCGGCGGCATCGGCCAGGCTACGGCCCGTTTGATGCGCTGCCTCGGCATCCGAATCCACGCGGTCAACACCTCAGGCAAAACAGACGAGCCTGTTGAATTTATCGGCACGCTGAAAGATATTCGGCAGGTGCTTTCCTCGTCGGACGTGGTAGTCATCTCTCTTCCGCTCACCAGGGCGACGCGCGGTCTGATAGGAAGCCGCGAGCTCGCGTGGATGAAGCCGGACGCCATCCTCATCAACGTGGCGCGGGGGGACATCATCGATGAGGGAGCGCTCTATGAGCACCTGACGACCCATCCGGACTTCAAAGCGGGCATAGACACCTGGTGGATCGAGCCGTTCAGTTTCGGCGAATTCCGGACGAAGCATCCCTTTCTTACGCTGCCCAACGTCGTGGGTTCCCCGCACAATTCGGCCATCGTCGCCGGCGTGAACGAGGAAGCCACCCGGCGCGCAGCCGCCAATATCAAGCGGTTTTTCAAGGGAGAGCCGCTGACCGGCGTGGTAAGGCGGGAAGACTATATCGAGCCGGAAAGGGCCTGATGTCCATTTTAGCCGTCATACTGGGGGTCTCTCTCATCCTCATTGTTTTGTGGGATGCGTTCGAAACCGTGGTCTTCCCGCGCCGGGTAACACGGCGCATCAGGCTCGTGCGTCTTTTCTACCGGACGACCTGGGGTCTCTGGTCCCGGGCAGTCCGCGCTTTGCGGTCCCGAAAGCGGCAGGAAACTCTCCTCAGCTACTTCGGCCCGCTTTCGCTGCCGCTGCTCCTGGTTTTCTGGGCCGGGGTCCTTATCCTCGGGTATGCGCTGCTGTACTGGGCGCCGGGAAACGCCGTCAAAACGCCGGAAGGGACCGCGGACTTCGGCGCATGCCTGTATTTCAGCGGGACGACGTTCTTCACGCTCGGGTTGGGGGATATTGTGCCCGCGACAGGCCCGGCGCGTGTGCTGATCGTCCTCGAAGCGGGGATGGGCTTCGGCTTTCTGGCGATCGTGATCAGCTTCCTCCCCGCGATCAACCAGTCGTTCTCCCTGCGCGAGGTCAACATCTCGCTCCTGGACGCGCGGGCGGGCTCTCCTCCCACGGCAACGGAGATCCTGCGGCGGCACATCCGGGACCACGCCGAAGACGCCCTCACCCGGCTCCTCCGGCATTGGGAGCGATGGTCCGCCGAACTGCTGGAAAGCCACCTCTCTTTTCCGGTGCTCGCCTATTTCCGGTCCCAGCACGATAACCAGTCATGGCTGGCCGCGCTCACCGCGATACTCGATACCAGCGCGTTCGCCATAACGAGCCTCGAGGGAGCGTGTGCGAGCCAGGCGCGGCTGACCTTTGCCATGGCGCGCCACGCAATTGTCGACCTTGCCCTCGTGTTCCGCACTTCGCCGCGGCAGCCCCCGTTTGACCGGCTGCCGCCCGATAGTCTCGGGACCCTGCGCGGCCTGCTGACATCGGAAGGCATTACGCTGCGGAAAGGCGCGGAGGCGGACCAACAGCTGGCGGATTTGCGCCGGATGTACGAACCCTATGTGCACGCGTTGTCGGAACGTTTTCGCCTTTCCGTCCCGCCCTGGATCCCGGAGCCGAGTGCGGCCGACAACTGGCAGAAAAGCGCATGGGGGAGGAATGCAGGCGTGCAAAGGGAAACGGGCCCCACGAAGCATGATGAAGGACATTTCTGAGGTTTTAATCGCTTCCGGGAACTGTACCGGGCTTGACGGCTAAGCTGCCCGTTTGATACAATTACACCAGGTCGGTTTTTGTGAGGAAAGGAGATCGATTATGGAGACCATTTCCGTAAAATGCATGAGTATAGATACGGTGGAATCCTTCTGCGGCTGCATAGCCGGCGAGGAAGGCGTTGACGATACCGTGAGGGACTTCTGCGACCGCGCGATGGCCCCCGGAAGCGGCTTTACCTCCAAAGACGTAGCCGCGCTCAAAAGCGAGCTAATGGAAGCGGAGTGCTGCTCCTGTTAAAACAAGACTGTGTCCGAGAGAGGGGCCAGGGGTAAGAAGTATGCACGTTGTTTTACTTCTCTTGCCACCGTGAAGGAAATATCATCCGGAAGGTCGTTCCTTTTCCGGGCACGGTGGTGAGTTCTATTTCCCCCAGATGTTCGGACACGATCTGTTTTACCAGCGGCAGGCCCATGCCGTAGCGGTGCGCCTTGGTGCTGTAAAAGGGATCGAATATTTTTTTGGCGTCCTGCTCTGAAATACCGCTTCCGGTATCGGCGAGAGTGAGGACCACTTTGCCGTCCTCGGAAGCGCTCGTAACGGTCACTTCCCCTCCCAACGGCGTCGCTTCGACCGCGTTCCGCAGGATGTGCTGTACGGCGACCCGCAAGAGATTTTTCTGCATGTTTATTCCCAGCGGTTTTTCCGAGAGGCGCAGGACGAATTTTATTCCTTTCGGTGCGCTTTCTTTCTCTACCAGTGAAATGACGCTCCTGACGACATCGTTGATGTCCTCATAAGCGAAGACGGACCGCCTGCTCTTCAGAAGGTTTTGGAAATTTTTTACGATGCCCTCCAATTTACCCGCTTCGTCCCGTATGAAGGCGACATATTTCCCAAGCTCTTCCGGCACCCCCTTCTCCATGATTTTTTTACAGGACAAGGCGATCACGGTGGCGGGATTTCTCACCCGGTCGGCGACGGTCAAGGCCATAAGATTCATCGACCTCTCCGCCACGAGGGTCTCCATCTCCCGGTTGAATTCCTCCAGCCTGTCCTGATACTCCATCTCAAGCCGGACCAGCCTGCTGTACCGGACGGCCTTCTCGAGGGAGCGCAGAAGCTGTTCCGAATCATAGGGTTTCATGATAAAATCGTATGCCCCTTTTTTGATCGATTCCACTGCTTTTTCCAGGTCCGCGTAAGCGGTCAGCAGGATCACGGGCAGCTCCGGATCAATGCCGTGTATCGTCTCCAGGAGTTCAATGCCCGAGGTCCCGGGCATTACGATGTCCGTCAAAACCACGTCGGCCCGGATGTCTTTTAACGTGCGCAGCGCTTCCCGGGCGCTGCCGCAGGGATGGGTCGCATAACCGTGTTCTTCCAATAAGTGCGACACGTAAGCGAGCACGTTGGGATCGTCATCCACGATAAGGATGGAACCCGCGTCCCCGGCCCGAGCGTCCGGCTTGTCCCGACGAAGCCGGGGCGCTTCCGCTTCCTGAACAACGCGTTCGACGGGAGGAAGCGACGCGGAGACGCTCTTTTGGGTAGGGGAAACGGCCTCTGTATCGTGTCCCCTCTGTGCGTCCAGCACCTCCCGCACCTTCCTCAAAAGGTCATGCGGCGCCGCCGGCTTGGAGATGAGGTTCAATCCCTCCTCCAGGACCCCCTTTTTAAAAATAATGTCCGCCGAGTAGCCGCTCATGAACAGCACCCTCGTGTCGGGGCGCGCGCTCTTGATCCAGTTATGGACCTCCTTGCCGTTCTTCTTCGGCATGATGACGTCCAAAAGGACGAGCTGGACCTCGTCCTGGTGTTCGGCAAAGACCTGTATGGCCTCTTCTCCATCCGCCGCCTCCAGCACCGTATACCCCGCCTCCTCGAGGATGGTTTTGGTCAGGTTCCTCACGTCCGCGTCATCCTCCGCCAGCAGGAGCGTCTCGACGCCCCCCTTCGGCTCGGGCAGTTCCCGCAGGCCCGTTTCTTCCGGTTTCGACTCTATCACCGGCAGGTATATCCGGAACGTCGTCCCGAGCCCGGGTTCGCTGTAGACGTTGATGGTGCCGCTGTGCTGCTGAATGATCCCGTAGACGGTCGACAGACCGAGCCCCGTTCCCTTGCCCGTTTCCTTGGTGGTAAAAAAGGGTTCGAAGATCCGTGCCTTCGTTTTCTCGTCCATGCCGGCGCCCGTGTCCGTCACGGAGATGCAGGCGTACAGCCCCTGTTTCGCAAAAAGGTGCTTTCGCTCATACTCCGCATCCACGTCCACAAGCTTCGTTTCCAGGGTCAGCGAGCCCCCCTCAGGCATGGCGTCCCTCGCGTTCGTGGCGAGGTTTATCAGCGCCTGCTCGATCTGGCCGCTGTCCGCCATGATCGTCAGGGGTCTGTCGGCAAGGACGGTCTTGAGCTCGATGTCCTCCCGGATGAGCTGGGAAAGCATTTTTTCGGTGCCCGTTATGATTTCGTTGACGTTTACGGCCCGGAGATTGATGACCTGTTTCCTGCTGAAGGCGAGAAGGTTCCGAGTCAGGTTCGTCGCCCGCGAGGAGGCCGACAGTATCTGGTCGGTATAAGTCTGGAGCAGCGCGTCTTCCTTCGTCTTCTTTTTCACGAGGTTCGCGTAGCCCATGATGGCGGTCAGGATATTGTTGAAGTCATGGGCGATGCCGCCCGAGAGCTGTCCGACCGCCTCCATCTTCTGCGCCTGGAGAAGCTGGGCCTCGAGCCTTATTCTTTCTTCCTCAGCCTGCTTGCGCTCGGTGATGTCCTCGATAACGCCGTCCATCCATTTGATCTCGCCGTGCTCGTCATATTGCACCGTGGCCGTAACGGAACACCATATGGGCGTTTCGTCCTTTTTTTTGAGCGCCAGTTCCCGGTCTTTCACAAAGCCGTTTCGTTTGACCTCATCAACAAAGCTTTTTCTGTCTTCAGGGTCCCGGTACAGATCGGCCACGTCAGCTCCCATGAATTCCTCTACGGTATCATACCCGAACATCTTTGCCATTGCCGGGTTCGCCTGGATGAAGCGGCCCCTGCCGCCGGTGTTCCGGTAAATGCCGATATTGATATTATCCACCAGCGTGCGGTATTTCCCTTCGCTCTCGCGGAGCGCTTCTTCAGCGCGCTTGCGCTCGCTGACGTCGGTGTTGAGGCCTTCGATAAACAGCGGTTTGCCGGCGGCGTCGCGCACCACGCGGGCGCTGATGGCCACCCAGATCTTCTCTTTGTCCTTGCGGTAAAATTGCACTTCTTGTCCGAAAATTTCCCCTTGTTCGAGCAGCGCGGAGACGAACGCGTCGCGGTCCTCGGGGCGGACGTAAAGCTGCCTCCGGCTGTCGGACACGCTCGCTACCAGCTCTTCGGGAGAACCATAGGCCAGCATCCTTGCCATCGCCGGGTTGGCGCTCAGAAACCGTCCTTCCACCGTCGTCTGGAATATTCCTTCGATGGCGTTCTCGAAGATGCCCCGGTATTTTCCCTCGCTCTTGCGCAGTTCCTCCATCGCCTCCGACAGCTCCCGGTGGGAACGCCGCACGCTTTCCGTGGAACGCCTGATAGATTCCGAGATCTCCCGCCGCTCGTTCTCCGTCAGCACGAACCGGTTCTCGAAAATGACCGAGGCCATTGCCGGCCCGACTGCGCCGGAAAGCATCTTTTCCGCCTCGTCCCGCAATTCAGAAAGATCTCCTGCCGAGAGCTCTTCCTTCTTCATGTTTTTCTTTGTTACAAAGGCGTCGACGGCGTTCCGCACCGCCGTTCTCTCCATATACTGGGCAAGAATGTCTTCGAGATCTCTTGCCGTAAACGACCCGCGGCTCAGGCCCTTTACCGCCTCGTAGGATTCGACGAACACCAGCGACTGGACCTCTTCTTCTTTTGACTGCCGGGTGAATGCCGAGCCGCCGATGTAGAAAACCACATTAAAGAGCATGCTCCAGAAAAGGGTATGCCCCCACTTCCCGAGGCCGCTTACCCCGAACAGGCCCTTCGGGTTGAAGAGCTCCGTTTGAGTCAGGCTGCCGATGATGCCGGTCTTGTCGAGCACCCCCCCCGCCAGCATGACGGGTATGATAACGGTGTAGAACCAGACCAGAAAACCGGCTATGAGCCCGGCCATGGCCCCTATTTTGTTTCCCCGCTTCCAATACAGGCCCAGGATGAACGCAGGGGCAAAAAGGGTCACCGCCTCGAATGATTTAAGTCCTATTTCGACAAGATTTTCCAAGGGGCCGACGGTGACGATGAAGAGATAACCCCACAGGATGATGCCCAGAATTACGACTCGTTTGATGTTCAGGAGTATGCCGGAAAATTTCGGGACATCGTGGAATTTGAAAAGGAGCGGCATGATGATGCTGTTCATGACCATGGTGGAAAGCGCCAGTGATTCGACGATAATCATGCCGTTCGCCGAGGCGAAACCGCCCAAAAACGCAAGGATGGCAAGCCATTTCCCCCCGTGCCGGAGCGGGAGGTTCAACACGAAATAATCGGCGCTCGTTCCGTTCCCCTCGAGCAAGAGGCCCCCGAAGGCGATCGGCAGAACGAACAAATTTATGAGCAGAAGATAGAGAGGGAAAATCCAGACGGTTTTTTTCAGATGGGCCTCATCGTAGTTTTCGACAACGGCCATGTGGAATTGGCGGGGCAAAAAGACTATGGCCATCATGGCCAGGAAAACAAGGGCAAACCACTCGGAATAACTCGTCGAGGCCCCCGCTGTCCCCAGGAGCAGCAGCTTTGAATATCCGGTCTTTGAGATTTTGTCGAAGAGGTCCTGAAATCCGTCGAACAGTCCGTAGGTGACGAAAATGCCGATGACGAGGAAGGACGTCAGTTTTACCAGGGACTCGAACGCGATGGCAAAAACGATCCCGCCGTGCCGCTCCGACAAGTCGAGCCTCCGGGTCCCGAATATGATCGTAAACACCCCGAGCATCAGGGCGATGACGAGGCCGGCGGTGTTCGTCAATGCCGTTTTTCCGGAAATAATGATAAACGTGTTCGTTATGGCCTTGAGCTGAAGCCCGACATAGGGGATCAGCCCGATGACCGCCACGATGGTGACGAGAACGGAGAGGGACAAAGACTTGCCGTACCGGAGGGCGATGAAATCCGATATGGTGGTTATCCTGTTGGCTTTCGCTATTTTTATGATCTTGCGGAGAAATACGGGCCAGAGGAAAACCATGATGGTGGCGCCCACATACACCGCGAGATAGAACGGGCCCACCGCGGCGGCCGTGCCTACGCTGCCGTAAAACGTCCAGGCCGTGCCGTAGACGGCTAGCGACAGGGAGTAGACATAGGGGTTGTTGACGATGCTCCTGCCGGCCTTTTCCCTTCTTTCGGCATAATACGCCAGGGCGAAAAGGAGCAGGACGTAGCATATGATGATAATGAATAGGATAAACGGGGCTATCATTTTTTTGTGCCGCGCTTTTTATGCCTTACTTCCTGTCCGCGTCCTCCCTGCCGGCAAGGACCCCTGCCAGGAGTATGAACAGGCCCCATACTCCGAAAAGATAGGCGACCACGCTTTGCCGAAACATTTCCAGAAAAGGCCAGTTGAACAGAAAGAGGCTCGCAAGAGCGATAAACAACCAGATTTCTTTATTTCTCATTTCTCCCCTCCGCTTGTTAAGCGCATCCTTCCGCGAACACGCCGACATATGTTCGGCATTCCCCGAGCGCCTATCCGATGGAGTACGTTTCTTTCTACTTCAAGTATATCATGACGGGATGCGAGGGATGGTTTTAACCGGAGGAAGGGAAACTGTTTGCAAAAAGGGGGGGTTGTAGCTACTTAGTGAGGCTCGCCTGGCTTTCCTGGCGGGCCCGTATCTCTTTCAGAAGGCCCGCCTGGCGGTCACGGCGGTCCATGTCCGCCTGATCCACGGTCTTCAAGATCTCCTCCTTCAATCGCTTGTTCTCCGCGTCGAAAGCGGCGATCTCCTCTTCCGTAAACCTGGTTTCTTCTCCTTTTCTCACAACGACCCGCTCATAGCCCAGGGCGTCGAGAACAGGGCCGGCCACGGACTCGAAGATCCGTATGTCCTCTACGCTCGTTTGGCGCATGAACTTGCGGGTATTGTCCTTCATCACCGCCTTGGTCACGTTGCCCCAGAGGTCGCTGGCCTTGGCCGCGCGCCGGGCCTCGTCGGTCTCGTAGTAGTCGAGCATGAGTTCGAGGGGGCAGGATGCCAGACCGAGAAAAGTGCAGATACTGCGCGCAACGGACTCCGTATTCGCGGTCAGGTCCTCGTAGCGCACATTCAGAAAACGGCTTGGATCGATTTCACCCCGGAGTTTGATCGCGATTTCCTGCGTGGCCGCCCATTCCTTGGCGATGTGGTAGAAATGTTTTTCTCCGACCACTGCCTTCCGGAATGATACGGCCACGTCGCGGCCGTCCCGGAAAAGATAAATATATTTCGGTTTCTTGAAATATGCCTCGATCTCTTTTATATATTTGATGTTGGCCAGGCTCTTGCAACACCAGGTTTTGGCGCCTTTGGCTTCGGCGCAGATATCGTATACGGCGCCGTGAATGGCCACGAGGTTTTGTTCCCAGCAGCGGGAGGCCACGTCATTCCGGTTGAGCGTGACGCCTTCCCACGGCACGGGGTTGAGTTCGACAAGACGGCAGACGTCGTCCACGAGCTGATAAAACACTCGGGGCTCGGACAGGTTGCCGTAGAGCGGCAGGAGCGGCATCATACGTTGCAGAATATGGGGCGGGTGCGGCGCGGCGACTTCAGGCAGTTGATTGATCATCAGGCGCAGCAGGTTTGATCCGGAGCGCTGCGTACCTATCATGAAAACAGGCATCATGGGCATTGCCCTCTTTTGACCATGAATACTGTAAGGCCGTTATCCATAGTGCCCATAATACCATATTTATTGTTCTCAGTACAACAAAAGACCGATCACTCCTGCGATGGGAATGATCCAGACGACCTCCACCTTGAAACGAAGTATGGCGACCAGCGTTGCCGCGAAGATCAGCAGAGAGACCCAGTTCGGCTGGGCGGTCATTGCCACCACCACGGCTGCGGCGGCGATCATGCCGATGACGCCGGAGCGGATGCCGCGAAGCGCCGCCTTGATGGTCTCGGACTTCTTGATCCGGTCGAGAAAGTGCGTGCAGACGATCATCACGATGGCTGGCGGGCCGAACATGCCGGCAGTGGCGGCTGCGGCGCCCAGAACTCCGGCCACCTTGTAGCCGAAAAAGGCCGCGCTGATCAGGATGGGACCGGGCATGATCTGTCCGAGGGCGATGCCGTCGATGAACTCTTTACGCGTCACCCATCCGTTGGCGTCTACGATGACGCGCTGCATCATCGGGATGAACACGTATCCGCCGCCGAAAAGCAGAAGGCTCATGCTGCCGAACGTGACTAAGAGCTTGAGCGCCAAAGCGGTATTCAGGGTGAAAAACGGCACAGCGCCCATGGAGACCGCGGCCACGGCGTTCGCCGAGGTTTTCACGTCCCCCGCGGGGCCGGCCCCGCTCTTGCCCGCGGCCTGTCCGGCTGCCGGGCCCTTCGGCGGAGCTGACGGCGCGTTGTGGAACAGGAGCCATCCCACGAGCCCGCCGCCCACGATGATCGCCACGGTGATGAAAAAGCCGTGGACCGTGAGCAGGAGTATAAAAGCCGCAACGGCAATGGCCCCTTCACGCACGCCCTTTACGGTCTTGACGCCCATGTTCCAAGCGGCGGCCAGGATGATTGCGGCTACCGCGGGCAGGAAACCCTTGAACACCCCGCGCACGGCCGGCGATTGCCCGTAGGTGAAATAGGCGTACGTCAAGCTGACAATAATCAGGAAGGACGGGAGCATAACGCTGCAAATGCTCACGACCGCGCCGCGCCATCCCCGCAGCTCGTAACCCACGTAGCCCACCACGTTGACCGCGACCGGGCCGGGCAGAATGGTCGCAAGCGAAACGCCGTCGAGCATGTCCTCGTGTTTGAGCCACTTCTTGCGCTCCACGGCATAGTTTTGCACCACCGAGATCAGCGCCATGAAGCCCCCAAAGGTCGTGCTGCCGATCTTCAGAAAGGTCCACAGCAGCGTCCAAAGCGAGACCTTTGGCGTGCTTTCCTGAACAGATGATGAAAGTTTGGCGTCTTGCATGAGCTCCTCCTTATGATGTTACAATCCGTCCCCGCCTTTTACGAAGCCCCGCTCGACGAGGTGATGAAAAATTTTTATTGCGCTTTCCGCCGGTGAGGATTCCACGGTATTGATGACCAGTTCCGGCGCGGTCGGCATTTCGTAGGGATCATCGACGCCGGTAAAGCCCTTGATGACGCCTTTCTTCGCGAGCGCATACAGTCCCTTCACGTCCCGGGCTTCGCAGACTTCCAGCGGCGTGTCGACAAATACTTCCAGAAACTTGTCCTCCCCGATCATGGCGCGCACCTTGTCCCGGGCCGTCGTATAAGGGCTGATCAGGGAACAGATCGCCACGCCGTTATGCTTGACTACCTCCGAGGCGACAAAGCCGACCCGGATGATGTTGGTGATCCTGTCCTCCTTCGCGAAACCGAGCCCCTTGGTGAGGTGGGTCCTGACCCGGTCCCCGTCGAGCATGGTCACCCTCTTCCCCCTGGCCATCAGCATGGGCGCCAGGACGTCGGCGATGGTGGACTTGCCGGAACTGGGCAGTCCCGTGAGCCAGATACAGAAGCCCCGCTTGGTCTTCGGGGGGTTTACCTCGTGGAGGATGTGGGCGATCTCGGGCCGCGTGAACCATTCCGGCAGTTTCCGCTCGTTGGTCCAGGAGTCTTCGATCACCTTGGTGCCGGAAAGGGAAATATACTCCTTCCCCTCGCTGATCACCTTGTCCAGGTCTTCGTAGGCGTCGTCCTTCGTCACGTAGACCATTTTCCTGAACGGCAGCAGGCGGACGCCGATTTCTTTTTCATGCTCCTTGAACAGCTTCTGGATGTGGTAGGTGTCGTAGAAGTGTTTCCCCTGCTTGTCTTTCCCCGGTATCACGTTGTCCCTGCCGACGATCAGATGGTTCACGCCGTAATTCCGGTTGATGATGCCGTGCCACAGGGCCGCGCGCGGCCCCGCCATCCTGACGGCCATGGGGAGCAGGCCCAGGAGCGTTCTGGCGGGATCATAATAGTTCTTTACGAGGGCGATGTAGCAACGCACCCTGGTGTAATCGTCAATATATCCCCGCCGCGTGATCCCCACGACGGCTTGGAGCAGAAGCGCGCCGTTCAGCTCTTCCGCCGCTTTCTTCGTCAGCGCCTCGTGGGCGCGGTGCATGGGATTGCTCGGCTGAAAGCCGATGACGTTGTCGAACCCCATCTGTTCCAGGACGGTCCTCGTTTCGGCCGGCGTTTTCCGCAAATTCGGGAAATCGAAGTGCAGGGGCTGTTCCGGCAGGACGAGTGGGCCGGAGATGTAATATTTTCCCCAGGTATACATCTCCGAAACCAGGGAATGCCGCGAGTCCACGGTCCCCGCGACGGCCATCGCCTCCTTTTCGAGGTCCCATTCGTAAATCTCCTCGACCGTCATGATCGCCAGGATGCCGAATTCCGAGCTTCGCAGAACGACCTCTTTGCCGATCTCAAGGTTTTTCTTATCTTCCACGGGGAGGGTGATGGGAATGGGAAAGAGCGTCCCGTTCGAAAGCCTCATTTCCTTCAAGACATTCTTGTACTCTTTTTCTCCCATGAATCGGTCGAGAGGAGAGAGGGCGCCGACGGCGAGCAGTTCCAGATCGCACTGGGAGCGATAGGATATCTGGATGGAGGGAAGGAATTTGGCCTTTTCTATGAGTTCGTTTCGTCTCTTTTGTTCGACGACGAGATTGACGAGTTTTCCCCCATAGGGCAATATCAAGCGCGCCTTCTTCGGTTCAGACATAGCGGCTTCCCCGGAAGGCCAGAAAAAAGGGATTCAGGAGATTTTGCTTATTATACTGGAGGGGTTTCCGGGTTTCAAATTCCACCACCTGCCCGCCCGCCTCTTCAACGATGATCTGGCCCGCGGCAGTGTCCCATTCCATGGTCGGTCCGAGCCTTGGATAGACGTCCGCCTTTCCCTCGGCCACCATGCAGAACTTGAGCGAGCTTCCTATGGAGATCGCGTCAAGCTCGCCGTAGGTGTTCCGCATGGCCTTGATATAGTCCTCAAGCTCCTTCGTCACGTGAGACCGGCTCCCGACGATCGTCAGGACGGACCGCTCGGCACGCAGTGGAAGCCGCTCTGTCTCTCCGTTTTCTATCTTGAACGAGCCCTCTCCTTTCACCGCGTGGTAAAAAACGCCCGTTGCCGGAATAGAGAGCACGCCGAGCACGGGCCGGCCCTTGTGTATCAGCGCGATGTTGACCGTAAAGTCTCCGTGTTTCTTTATGAATTCCTTGGTCCCGTCCAGGGGGTCGACGAGCCAGAACTGTTCCCACTTCCCCCTCTCTTCATAGGGGATGTCCCTGCCTTCCTCGCTCAGGACCGGATAAGGATAATGCTTTTTTAAATATCCCGTTATAATATCATGGGACCTTTTGTCCGCCAGGGTCAGGGGACTTTTGTCCTCTTTCCGCTCCACTGTGAAATCGGTGTTGTATACTTCTAAAATTGCCTGCCCCGCGTCCTTTGCAACAGCGAGGAGCGATCGCAGCATGTCGCTGCCGTGCCTGGATATCATCATGCTGTTCGTACCCCGCTTTCGTGAAACGGCGGAATATTTTCCCCTTGTCCCGCTCCGGACGGCTGCCGGACTGTTTCCCTTACTCCGCTACGACGAACTTCTCGAGCCCGAGATGCGCTAAAGGAGCATAATCTTCTTCATAATTGGCCGCAATCGGCTTATCGATCTCGATCTTCTCAAACAGCTCTTTATTGGCCTTGTCGCCTGCCATCTTAAAAATTGCATCGACTACCTTCTTGCGCACGGCCGCCGGGACCCTCGGGTGCGCGGCAAATGGATGCGAAACCGTAGGGGGCGTCTGGTAGATGATCTTCAGTTGGTTTTTTATTTCTTCCGGCTGGGCGTTAAAGGTGTCCAAAACCCCGCCCCCGGCCGCGGCCTTGTCGAGCAGCACATGCCGGTAGACGTTATCGTGCGTTTGCACGTAACGGGGCCTAAATTGTATCTTTTCCTGTTTACTCAGCAATGCCCGCATGTAGAGCGAGGCGCCGAAGGCGTTGGGGGCCGGAAAGACGATCTCCTTGCCTTCCACGTCTCGAATAAAATTGATGCCGGTGTTCTTATGCGCGACGAGGATGCCGACGAGAGGGTCTTTATCTCTGATTAACGGTATATATTTCTGCGTCTTATGCACCATCGTTATATGGTACGGGTTCATATAGGCAAAATCGGGCACCCCGTTCATGATGTCGGATTCGAATTGCGGTATCGTTGCATAATACATTTTTATCTGGATAGTGACGCCCGACTCCTGGGAGAGCTTCTGTACAAACGGTGTCCACTTCTGGGCGAGCGAGACCGCCTGGGCCTGAGGCACGATGGCCAGGGTGTAGACTTTTGTTTCCTGCGCCCCGGTTCCGCCCGGGAACAGAGCGAAGATACTCCATACATACAGCAGCGCAAATGCCAGGGATTTCATAACGGCTTTCCTCCTTCTTTTTGGACCAGCGAAATAACAATCAAGTACAAGTATACTTGAAGTTTTCCTGCTCCGCAATATTTTTACGGCCCGAGCCCATAAGCCTTAAGTAGGATTAAGTTGGTCCTTTTTATGCTTACAAAAGTAGTATAGCACATCTTCCCGTTTTAGAGGGTCTGGACTCAAAAAAAGTACGAAAGTATAGCGAGGGGCTGCCTTCAGCGTTGTGCCAAGTTCCGTAAACAGCCACACGAATATCTATGTCCGTGAATATCCTCAAGACGGCCATCGCGTCGTCGTGCTATAATACTTTTACAAAAGTACAGGTAACTACTCAGCAGGTCTGCCGCTAAGTGCTAAGTAAAGAAGAACGCCATGCCGAACGAGCCGGTCCTTATACGATGCCGATCATGCAGAGCGCTGAACCGCGTGCCCTCTGACAAACTGCAGGCCCATCCGGTCTGCGGACAGTGCAAGACCCCTCTCGAATTTCCCCGCTATCCGGTCAACGTCACGACCGCAAGCCACGACCAGCAGGTGCGGGACTGGCCGGAGTTCCTGCTCGCGGAGTTCTGGGCCAAATGGTGCGGGTATTGCCGCAAGCTGGAGCCCTTCGTAAACGAACTCGCCGTCAGACGGGCGGGACGGTTCAAGTTCATCAGGGTTGATGTGGATGCCGAGCCGGACCTCGCGCGCAGGTTCATCATCAAGGCCACGCCCACCTTCCTGCTCTACCGGAACGGCCGCCTGCTCGGCCGCCTCGACGGCGCGCCGGCCCAGGAAAGCGAGCTCGAACGCTGGATCGACCAGGCCATGAGCGGGTCCAAGACAGCGTAGATAGCCTCTGCAGAATAAATTTCTTGAAGCCGGAAACAAACTCCTGTATAGTTTCGCGGTAGTCCAAAAAATAAAACCATGATCCCCGTCAAAACGACCAAAACGGCGCCGCTCATGATCGTGATCGCGCTCTTTTTATTATGGATTGCGCCCGGCCTCGTGGGCCGCGACCTTTGGAAGGCCGACGAACCGTACAGTTTCGGCCTCGTGAACCATATCGTTAAAACCGGAGACTGGGTCGTGCCCACGCTGGCGGGCGAGCCCTTCATGGAAAAACCGCCGCTCTTTTATGCGACCGCCGCCGGGTTCGCGCGCCTGTTCTCGCCCTGGCTGAAACTCCACGACGCGGCGCGGATGGCCACGGCGTTTTATATGGGACTGACGGCCCTGTTCATAGGACTTGCCGCCCGGGAACTCCTCGGCAAAGAACATCTCAGTCTCGCCGTGGTCATTTTGGTCGGGAGCGCGGGCCTGCAGGAAACCGGGCACAAACTGATCACCGACGTGGCCATGATAGCGGGTATTTCCGCTGCGCTGTACGGTCTTGCCGTGAGCCCCCGCCGCTTTGCTCTGGGAGGCCTTCTCATCGGGACCGGCGCGGGGATCGGCTTCCTGTCGAAAGGGCTGCTCGCTCCGGGGCTGATCGGCGTTACCGCGCTCGCGTTGCCCGCGATCTCCGCGGTCTGGCGAACAAAAAAGTATTTTCAGACGCTCGTCATCGCCTTTGCCTCGGCATTGCCCTGGTTCGTCCTGTGGCCCGCTGCCTTGTACCTGCGCTCGCGCGAGCTCTTCATAGAATGGTTCTGGTACGAAAACCTCGGCCGGTTTTTGGGTTACTCGCACGTAGGCCGGACGTTCTCGCCGGCGTATTATATCGTCAACCTGCCCTGGTTCGCCCTGCCGTCCCTGCCCGTGGCCCTCTGGGCCGTCTGGCACTATCGGCGCGCCTTGCGTGAACAGGCGGGCATCCTGGTCCCCCTCGTTTCGTTCCTCGTCATGTTCATCGTGCTCAGTCTCTCCTCGAGTATTCGGAACATTTACGCACTTCCCATGCTGTTGCCGCTTGCGCTCCTGGCGGCTGCCGGGGCCGACTCGCTGCCTGACCGGGCTAAAAAAGCGGTCACGTGGTTCAGCATTGTTTTTTTCGGGTTTGCCGCCTGCGCGCTCTGGCTCGGCTGGATCGTCTCGGTGAGCGGGTTTCCTTCGTCCTTCGCTGACCGCTTATACCGGCTGCAACCTGACTATACACCGGCATTCAACGGCATGCATTTCATGATCGCATGTGGATACACCCTGCTCTATCTGTTCTTTATTTTCCGTGCGGCGCCGTTTGCTCATCAATATCTCCTTACCTGGACGGCCGGAATCATATTGACCTGGGGGCTGCTCATGACCCTCTGGCTTCCGTTTCTCGACGCGGGTTCGGGCTATGGCCCGCTGTTTACGTCCCTGCGCGAAAAGATACCGGCCGGCAATCGCTTTATCATAACGCAGGGACTCGGCGAATCGGAGCGCGCACTCTTCGAGTATTACACCGGCGTGCTTCCCCGCAGGATAGATCGGTACAGCCTCGGTGACTGCGACCTCCTGTTGATCGAGAGCGGCGGCAGACCCGAAGCGCCTCCTGTTGGGCCGAAATGGGAAATCGTTTGGGAACGAACACGGCCAAGCAGGCCGGAGGGACTGCCGAAGGAAAGATTTGTGCTGTTACAACGGAATGACGGCAAGAGTGTGTGTGAGTG
>JBGOTO010000027.1:0-24224 GCA_041476485.1 Nitrospirota bacterium | reverse complement strand
TGCCTCTTCCCCGTTTGCGTGCGCCATGACGCGGAGACTCGCAGCGGCCGCTTCTTTTACGATGAACAAGAGCTCGTCCCGGCTGAACCCTCCGGGCGTTATGGTGTCCGGTTTCTTGAGGCTCACCGCGCCGGAGGCCATGACCTTTATTATACCAGCCCCCGCGCGCTTGAGCTTGAGAATTTCCGTTGCTATTTCTTCCCGGGTATCCACCGGCGCGCCGAAGAGCGAGCTGTACCCTCCCCTTTTGGAGAGCGCCCATCCGCACGAAATCACAAGGGGAGCGTGCGGACCGGCCTTTCTTGACGGGACTTCTTTGCCGACGTTCTCCCGCATCCCGGCGTCCCGGACCGTTACAATCCCCGCCGCGCAAATGATTTCAAGAGCGTCCGCGTCCCTGATATGGACGTGGGCATCGACGAAACCGGACGGCTGTTCGATGTCATGCGTTCGCATCACTTGCCCGCTCAAAACGCCGCCGTCAGGCGCAGGGTGGTCAAATAATAATTAAATACGGACACTGTTCCCGCGATATTATTTCCGCGCTCCCCGCTCAATTCAATTGACATGTTCCGGCGGACCGCGTACCCCAGCGCCCCGGAGCCGCCGTAAAAAGGCCCCGAACTTCTTGTCCCGTAGCGGGCGAAGGATTGGCTGCCGTAATAGGGCTCGACAAAGCCGTGCAATCGCCCGGTTTCGGCGCTTGCTTTCAGCAGGAGCTGGTGCGAAGAAAAATGTTGCGGGTCGAAATAACCGCTGCCGCTCTGCCGTTCGAAATCGCGATATCGGAACTTGTATGCCGCGGTCAGTCCGGGTTTCTTCTCCACTATGCGCTCGTTCACGCGGAGCACGACGTCCTGCGACCGGTTGACGTCCGAGTACTCAGAATATTGATAGCTGCAGAAGGCGGAGAAACCCGCGGGAAACTCCCCGGAAGCGCGAAGCGTGCCGCTCGTCTGGAAAATCCTGTTTTGTATGAGCTGGGCCGTGTCCGTCAATACATCCTTCGAGGCGGTTGCGCCGATCGTCCCTCTCGGCACGGAAACGTCCGCGGTCAGGTGGCCGGCAAGACTGTTGACGGTCTGTCCGAATTCCTCCCGTACCGCGCTTACGCCTGCTCCCGCGCCGGTCCGGTCCCCTTTGTGATACGTTTTCATTGATACTTCATCGGCCCTCGCACTGCGGGGCGTCGGATCGACGGCGTCTACGTGCCGGTAACCGAAGGTCGCGGTCCAATCGCCTGGATGGAGTTGAGAAGAGAGCGAGTAGGTATTCACCCGGTTGCCGTCGGAATCGCTGTAATGAATGAAGGACCCGTCCGCGGGCGATTTTTCCCGGTCCCGGGCGGCCTCCTGGAACTTGTTCAATTCTTTCACCTGGTAGGCGTACCGGGGTTGGACCAGGGAGGCGTTTGCCGCGGCATGCTTCCTGTCTCCGGCGTCGAGATACGCATAGGCGAGGCCGAGACGCGCATCGAAGTCCTCCCCCTTCGTCAGGATTTTTTCGTAGAGAGGCATCGAAGCCTTTGCGTCGCCTTTCCAGCGGAGGATGTTTGCCTTGATCAGCAGCGCCTCCCCGTTCTCCGGCAATTCCCGCAGGACTTTGTCCGCTTCATCCTCGGCTTCGCGCAGCTTGCCGGACCAGGACAGTGCCCGCGCAAGATGAACACGGGCCTCCCCGTTTTTCGGGTTTTCGGAAAGGACGGACCTCAGGAGGGCAGCGGCGTCATCCAGCTTGTCCGCCCACGAGAGGAAGACCGCCATCTGCGTCTTTTCCTGTTCGGAAAAACCGCGATACAGGGACAACGCGAGCGCATATGCTTCTGCCGCCCGCTGGTAATCCTCACGGGAAACGTACAGGTCTCCCAGCTTCTTCATCAGCAGCGCCTTGTCTTTGTCGTTTTTCGCATGGGCAATGGCTTCTTGATAAACCTGCTCCGGATTTTTCCCGTTGGCCCCCACCGTTGGCCCGGCAAAAGCAGGACAAACAATTACGACAGCAAGCATAAGGCAGATCATGAATAAGGTTATTTTCATAACCCGTTCTCTATTGAGGCGCGGAATGACCTGAGATCAATGTCGTTATTCACGGTCATCCGCGGCACTCCCTCACGGGCCCCGCCTGCCGTGCCGTAAGCGGGACGCGGCACAAGAACGTATTTAAACTCCGCCCGCTTCGCTATCTCGACGCGGCGCGCGTCCTCCGCGCTGTAGGGCCACGCGAGCACTTCGGCGACTGCGCCGGTTTCTTTCTTGAAAACCGATTGAAATGCTGATAGGTCCTTTTCCACGGCGGCGTCTAAAACCGTTGTCCGCGTCCATCGCGCAAGAAAACCGCGCGGCGCAAAGTCGTCGTACCCGTTGCAGCCGATGGTCACGATGGTGCTTGCCTGCAGGTATCGGCACTCGTCCCAGCTCAGCCTCGGATCGTTGCCGTGTATGAACGCGCCTGCATATTTTCCTATGACGTTCACGGCCGCTTTGAACCCGTATTCCCGGAGGAGCGGATAACCGTAATCCAGAAACGATGCATACCCGCCGTCGAAGGTGATGACCACCGCCCTCTTGGCGTCCCCCGCGGAGAGGGCGTCAAGCTCGTTCGGAAAGATCGCCCGGTACCCTTCGGAATACAGCCACTCCATCTCCGCCGCAAAGCGCGAGGGGGCTATGGCGTCCTCATCGCTCTCGTCGTCCGAAAGGTTCCCGTACCGCAGCACCGGAACATTCGGCGCGGAAGCGGGCAGCGTGTCGGCGAACGCCAGGGAAACGAGGGCCGTCCCGCCGAGCTTTAAAAAGTCCCTTCTCGTGAGTATCATGCCTCCTCCGGGATGTCCGCCAGCGCCTGCTGAAAACGATAGTAACTTTCTTTCACATAGGTGTGGTACACGGGGATGTTCCAGCCGTCCCAGGTATAGGTCGCTGGTATGGTGGATTCAACCCGTTCGGGAAGACAGTCCGTGATGTTGCTCGCCATCCCGGTTTTTCGCGCGCGCAGGGCGCCTGCTTCGGGTTTGTACGACACCGCAAGGACCCTGATCCCCTCCGTCGTGCGCGTCTGGTTTTTTTTGTCCAGCCACACGATCGCTTTCGAGCTGGGGTCTGCAACCTGTATCAGCCCCCAGGGGATGCGGAGTTCGATGGTATTTCCGGAGGAAAAAAAGTCCGCGAGGGTGTCGTATTCGGCGTGCCCCCGCTCAAGGCTCCCGTGCCTGAGCGCGCTCATGGTAAACGTATGCGGCGGATAAAACCGCTTTCCATCCTTGCTGATCCTCCGCACGTTTGTCTGGTTCTGCATGACCACCCATGCGCCCTGGTCGGAGACCGTCGGCCGTATCTTTCCTGTCTTCCAGTTCAAATTCTTGTCATAGGAACTGCATGCCAGCACCCTGCTTTTCTTTTTGCCGGCCAGGTGAAAGACGAATTTCAACCCGATGGGCGCCATGAGGTTTGTCCCCGCGGGCAGCAAGCGCTCCCCCGTTTCCGGGTGGCCCGTGTCCAGCCCTATGAGGAAATTCGCCCGTGAAAAATCTATCGTCCCTCCGGTATCGATCTTGAGATACAGGAAGCCCTCGTCGTGCTGGGCGGACAGGCGCAGCAGCGTTCGCGCCTTGTCAAAACCGTCTCCGAACCGAAAGACCATTGCATCCCCGGACTTTTCGGAAAGCACCCGGGAGTCTTTCCAGTCCTGCGCGTTCCCGGTCAGCGTCGCCTTTTTCCCCGGGTAACCCGGATAGGCGGCCAGTAACCCGTAATTCTGCTCGGGGTCCTGCAAATTATACCACAAGGGTTTTCTCTCAGCAGGAAGCTCGTAAGGTGAAAATACCCAGTTTCGTTTGAACCATTCGTCGAACCAGCTGAAGAGGATTCCTCCCGCCATGCCGGTTTCATGGATCGTTTTCATGAGTGCCCCGTTGATCTCACCCTGGCGGGCTTCGGTATGCCCGCCGTGATGCCATCCGTCCTTGTGCCAGTGGGCGGACTCTCTGCTGCTCGGGACGCCGAACTCGCCGATGAGAACCGGCAAGTCCCGGTAATGACTTTTTAACGCGTTCAGATAGGCGCGGTAAGTATTGTGCTCTTTCTGATATTCGTGGTTCATGAAATCCGGATAATAGGGATAAGCGTGATAGACAGCGAAAAATCCGTTGCCTTGCGCCACGGTGATCTTCGCTACATCCAAAACTTCTATATCTTCATCGATGCACTTGTCCTTTTGAAGGGCCAGGCCTTGCAGCTTCGCTTCTTCTTCATACGTGGATTCCGACGGATGTACAAGCGGGTCGAGGGTGGGCCAGCTGACCACGGATACCGGATGGGACAGGCGGTATTTTTCGTATTCACAGTTCTGGAGAAAATCGCACACCTCGGTGGTCCATACTTCAAAGGGAGTGCCGCCGCGGATGCTCAGAAACGCGCCGCGATAATCCCGCGGGGTGCGCCGTTGCATGGTGTTGAATTCCCGCACCGCGCAGCTTTCCCACTCTCTCCCCAGGATAAAGCCGGCAAGAAGGGAAGAGACGTCGTGCTCGTATGTCCCCGAGGCGTACCCGGGCTTCTCCGGCAGGACTGCGTTCCCACACACTGCGTCAACGGCGTCCCGTATGTTTTTTTGAAGATCCGCCGTGAAGCGCGGGTCCGAGAAATCGTTCTTCGGCGGCAATTCCGTCCATACTCCTTGAAAAAGGTAGAGCCGCTTTCCCGATGCATTGAATATCCCCAGCGCTTCATAAAATGCCGGGGGATGAACGGTGTAGATCCTGACCGCGTTTACGCCCAGGTCCGCGATCTGCCCGAACCACGCGAGATAGGTCCCCCGTTTCACCGGATACTCGCCGGGGAAATACCCCGGGAGCCCGAGCCCCATGTTTATTCCCTTGATGAAACATTTTCTCCATGTTCCGTCATGGCGCTCCAGGCATCCCTTCCCCGCCCTGAACAGGGACGCTCTCCGGGCAACGGACTTCGTCTCCCTTGTCCCCGAGATCATCTCGATATATTTTTTCGCTGTGACGTTCGCGTGGTCCAGTTCCAGGACTTTCGACAAGGCCCAGCGGGCCGTGGGAAAATCGCCGAGATGGTAGTGGGCGATTCCCAGACCGAGAAAGGCCTTGCTCTCTTGTTTATGGTCCAGAGCCCGCCTGAAAATATTGATTGCTTCCTGGTAATCCCTCTTCTCGACGGCCAGGAACCCGAGCTGCACGTCATTCATTTTGTTTGCGCCTTCACGCGGTCGTCCTTCCCTTTGTTCTCGACATGCTCCCACTCATGGCTGCCCGTCAAATACCGGAGGAGGGCCTGGAGCCTCCAGAAAGAGTTGAGTTGGCGGTATCCGAAGTTTTCGAACACCCCATACAGGAGAAGTTTGAACAGATGCCGCCATTTCGGGTACCGCCTGAAGGTCAATTCTTCGAGAAAGATGGCGGCAGTCGAAAGAAACACCCCGTAGAATATTGCCAGGATGAAGAACAGCTGGAGGAAATCCATGTCGAGGATCCCGGCGGCATAGGAAAGAACGACGAAGAAATATCCCAGCACCTCGATCACCGGACCCATGATTTCGAACAGGATATAATAGGGAATGACCACCATGCCGATCCGCCCAAAGCGGGGGTTCAGGACCATTTCCCGGTTTTGCCAGATGCTCTGGATCAGTCCGAGGTGCCATCTCCTCCGCTGGCGCGCGAGCATGGCCAGGGTGCCCGGCACCTCCGTCCAGCAAATCGGGTCGGACACGAACCGTATCCGGTACGGTTTCCCCGCCTTCAGCAGGTGCTTGTGCAGCCGCACGATCATGTCCATGTCTTCCGACACGTTTCCCGTTCTGAAGCCGCCCGTCTCCACGACCGTTGCTTTGTGAAAGAGGGAGAACGTGCCTGAGAGAATGAGCAGCGAATTCAGGACGTCCCACCCGACGCGCCCGAACAGGAAACCCCGTATGTACTCGACGATCTGGAAGAGCAGGAGCGGATTTTTCGGAAGGTCGATTTCCTGGATCGTGGTCCAGTCGCGGACGCGGAGCCCGTTCAGAACGCGCACCACGCCGCCGCTCGCAACAACCGGCACGCTGCTCTCGAGCAAGGGGGTCATGACCCTGATCAGCGCGTTTTTTTCGAGCAGCGAATCAGCGTCCACCGAGCAAAAGTACGGGGAGCGGGAGACATTGATCCCGCAGTTCAGCGCGTCAGCCTTGCCGCCGCGCTCTTTATCGACCACGATCAGGTTCGGCGTCTCGATATTGTAGTAGAACCGCTTCACCGGCTGCGAGGGAAGAAATTTACGGTAGACCCGGTCGATCTTGCGGAGCCGGAATTCATCGATCACCCTTTTCAGCGTCCCGTCGCTCGAACCGTCGTTGATGACGACCACCTCGAAGAACGGGTAGTCTGCCGCAAGGGCGGACCGGATGCTCATGAGAACGACGTCTTCCTCGTTATAGACCGGGATCAGAATGGCGACCGGCGGGGTCTCCGGCGAGGCCTGGAACTCGGTAAAGGCGGAATATTTTATGCGCCTGATGTGCCTGAAAATCACCAGGAGCGCGAGCGCCAGCAGGAGCGAGTAAATGGTATTTACAATCCCGAAGTAGACGCCGACAAAAACATTAAACCAGAGAACGGTTACGGAGAGCAGTCTCATCATGCGCCGACCCGTTGCTTTACTATGGCCCACACCTGCTGTTTTACGGCCTCGTTGTCTCCCGATGCCGCGTACGTCAAGAGAGGGGTCGAAAAACCCAGGGCATGCATGATTTCCAGAATACGGCGGGATTTTTCCCGGAGTGTCGCGTCGTCCCCTCCAAGATTTTCCATCAGCCGCGTGGTGAACTCCGTAATCTCCGCCTCTTCGCACACGCTGTCCTTCGCATACCGGTCGCCGCCGGCAAGCACTTCGAGAAGAACATCCAGAGAGCGGTCTCCGAGCATGATGAGCGTCCGCGCCGCTTCATTGCGGACCTGCCATTGCCCGTCAAAAATGAGCTTTCCCAGGGCGTCGACGGCAGGTTCGCACGCGAGCATCCGAAGGGAGCGTATTGCCTGGAGGCGAACGTACCAGACGGGGTCGCGCAGGAGGAGAATGATGCGCTCGCGCTCGCCGGAGCATTCGTGGTTGTTTTCCGCCCGACCAAGCGCTTGAAGCGCCCTGCTCCGCACTTCAGCGTTTTCATGCGAGAGATAGTCGGTCGCCAACCGCGCCGACCGGGGGTCCGCGGGCAGGCGGGCAAGCGTCCCGAGAACGATCGACGCGACGCGGGGGTCGCCGTATGCGTCTCGCTGCTCGGCCAGGAAGGGGATGCCATTGGCGCCGAAAGCCAGGAGGCTGGTTTCAAGCGCCTTGCTTGTCACCAGGCCTTTCCCGAGCAATACCGGCAACCGGTCAATGATGGCCTTGAGCCCGGTCTGCCCTCCTATCTTGCTGAGGGCCCGTATGGTGACTGAAACGATTTCCGGTTCCTCTTCGTCCAGGAGAGAAACGAGCTTTGGAACGGACGACCTGCTCCTCATCTTGCCCAGCTTGTCGATGCTCATCGCCCGTGTTTGAACACTTCTGGCGGCAAGCTGATCTTTGTAGAATGACGGGTAGCCGAGCGTTGATAAGAGTATTGTGGCCCCCATCTGGTGCTTTTCCTCGGAACGCAATCTCAGGAGAACATCCTCGATCGCCGGCCATGCCGTCGATCGGGGAGCAGAGCTCAGCTCTTGCCCGGCTTTCGACAGGTCTCCCGACTCCAGCATCCCGAGGATTTTACCCTTGAAGATCTCCCGCAGCAGGTCGAGTTTTCGATATTTCCTGTCGTGAAAGACCCTCCGGACAATGCTCGCCACCAAGAGGCCGCCGGAGAGCAGCATGAGGGCCGTGGTGATCCCCAGGATAAATATGATTATGATCGTATTGCGCATTCGCTCTTAAGCGTTCGGGATGCGGTCTTGGTCCGCCCCGTGCGGCCCCGTCAGGGAGAAATCATCCCGTTGTCACGGAAGCTGAAGTGACCGCCGTCGCCGATGATGATATGGTCGAGCACCCGGATGCCGAGCACGTCGCCCGCCTGGACCAGCCGCCTGGTGAGCAGGATGTCCTCCTGGCTCGGCTTGACATCGCCGCTCGGATGGTTGTGGATGAAGATGATTGCCGCGGCCGACTCACGGATCGCGGCCTTGAAGGTATCTCGCGGATGGACGATGGACGTGGAGAGACTGCCGACCGAGACGATTTCCTCCCTGACGATCCTGTTCTTGGTATCGAGCAGGGCGCACCGGAACGTCTCCTTTTTGAGGTCCTTCATCCGGGGACGGTAGTAGGAGGCAACGTCCTCGCTCGAGCAGAACGATGCGCCCGCAAGGTTCGGCTTCTGGTACCTTCTCCCGAGCTCGATCGCCGCTTTGATCTCGGCGGCCTTGGCCGGGCCGATGCCCTTCACCTCGCAGATTTCCGTGATCGACGCCTGCTCGACGCCGCACAGGCTTCCGAAGCGCTCCAACAGGTCTCGGCCCAGGTCCACGGCGGTGCGTCCCGCCCTGCCGTTCCGGATGATGATGGCCAGGAGCTGGGCGTCCGAGAGAGCGGACGGGCCGTGCGCCGTCAGCCGTTCCCGGGGACGCTCGTCTTCGGGCCAGTGCTTCAGGCTCTTTCCCCGTTCCTTGGTCATGGGTTTGTGTGCGTAGGCGCATAGGTCGATCTGCGCAAACTGGTCTGATTATAGGAACTCCGGCAGGGTCTGTCAAACGAAAAACGACGGCAGGATGGTCCCTCTGTCTTCGGCCCAAGCCCGGCAGCTCCTGAGCAACAGCCGCGCTCGGGCGTGCCTCACCGAGGCAACAACATCGCAGGACATTCTCAGGATTGTCGAGAGATGCCGGGATACTACGACTTTTCGGCACGCTGCGCGGCAGAGCGAAGGGCTGCCAGTCGTCCGGCTCCCCGGTAACTGAGGGCTCACACGGCTTGCGTGCATTGCACAGAGGGATTTGAATCAGGCCACATATTTTACCTTCATGTCGAAAGGCTGTTTTTTCGGGCCGCTGCCGGCCTCCCGGGAAGCGTACCCCACGGGGATCACCGCCATGAACTCGCCGGCGGGCTCTCCCAGGAAATTCAGCACCTCGTCCTTCATCAGGAACAGTATTCCGAGCCAGACGGCCGCAAGCCCGAGGGACGTTGCCGCCAGCAGAAGGTTCTGCACAGCCGCCGCGGAACTCTGGATCTCCATGGTCCGGAAAAAGTCGTGGGCCATCTCTTTTTCCACTTTGAAGAGCTCGGTGCCGTGATCGATCAGGTCTCCGGAATTTGCCACGGCTATGACGACCGGCGCGCTCGCTATGCTCCGGGCCGCCATGCGAAGGAGCGCCGATGCCGGCTTGGGAAACCGGTTCGACCCTTCGGCGACCAGCTCGGCGAACGCCTGCTTCTTTTCGCCCGTGAGGACGATGAACCGCCAGGACTGCTGATTGTGGGCGGACGGCGCCTCGTTGGCCGCCTGCAGGAGTATGCCTATCCGCTCGTCGGGGATATCGTCCTTTGAGAAACTCCTGATGCTCCGCCGTTCTTTAATGGTCTTGAGCGTCTCATTCATCGAAAAAACTGCATCGTTTGTTTTCATAATCACCTCATCAATAATCAACAAAGGAACGGCGCTCGTGCGGGAAAATCACATTGCTTCAAACACCTCTTTGGGCGCGTTGCAAACCGGGCAGAGCCAGTCCTCGGGCAGGTCCTCGAACTTCGTCCCCTCTTTGGCATCGTCATACACATATCCACAGATGGTGCATCTCCACATCAGACCCTCCTGATTTCAAAATTCAAAATGACCAATTGACACTTGCACTGCTATCCCAGCGTCGCGCCTCCGGGGCGCCGGCACTCGCCCGACAGGCCGCCGTCGAACGGCTTCTGGTATTCGAGCGTTCTTTCAGCAAACTGCTTGCCGAACTCAAAGCATTTCCGGTAATCGTCGGGGCCCATCCGGTAGTTGATCTCAACGCCGGGCTCGACTGTTTCGAGCCCCATCTTCTTGAAAATCTCGTACGCTTCCCTCACCGCGCCGCCGCCCCAGCCATAGCTCCCGAACGCCCCGGCAAGCCTGTTCTTGGGACGGAGCCCCCGGAGGTGCGTCAGGAATTCGGCGACCGACGGGAACATGACGTTGTTGAGCGTCGGCGTTCCCACGAGCATCGCACGCGACTCCCAGACCCTCTTGATCGCCACGCTCATGGGCGTGGCCCGGAGCTTGATCACTTCCGCCTCGACGCCCGCGGCCCTGACGCCCTCCGCCAGGGGGATCGTCATGTGTTCCGTGCCGTGCCACATGGTGTCGTAGACGATCACGACGCGGAGGTCCGCCTTGTCGTTCGTCATGTCGAGATACATCTGGAGAATCTTGTCCGGGCTCTTTCTCCAGATGATGCCGTGGTCAGGCGCGATCATGTCTATGGCGAGGCCGAGTTTCCGCACTTCGGCGATCTTCGATTTGATGAGCGCGCCGAAAGGCATGAGGATGTTTGCGTAATAGTCCCGGACCGCGTGTTCGAGCATCGTGACCGAGTACTGGTCGCAGTATTCGTCGTCGAACCGCGCGGACGTGGCCAGGTGCTGGCCGAAGGCGTCCTGGCTGATCAGGAGCTTGTCTTCCTTCACGTAGCTCATCATGGAGTCGGGCCAGTGGATCATGGGCGTTTCGAGGAAGGTGATGGTCTTCGTGCCGGTGTTGAGCGTGTCGCCGCTCTTGACGATCCGAAACTTCCATTTGGACGTGTCGAAGAAGCGGTCCAGCCCTTTCTTTCCTCGGTCCGTGATGTGGATCAGGGCGTTCGGCGCGAGTTCCATGATCCGGTCGAGGCTGGATACGTGGTCGTTCTCGATATGGTTGACCACCACGTTCTCGATCTTCGCGGGATCGACGAGGCCCTTGATGTTCTCCAGGGTGTAGTCGACGAAATCGTGCTTGACCGTGTCCACAAGCGTCACATGCTTGTCGAGGACCAGGTAATTGTTGTAGGTTGTCCCATTCGGCGTGATATAGCCGTGAAAATCGCGCACCGCCCAGTCAATCGCCCCTACCCAGTGGATGCCGGGCTTGATCTCTACAGCGCCCATGATGCCCCCCTCTTTCCATTCATGCGGTGATGTCTATTGTTGTGCAAGTGAGTCAACTATAAATTATGAACATACCCCTGTCAAGTCCTTAATCGCAGGACTTTCCGACTTTCCCAAAATGTAATGCTCACAGCACGCAGCCCTTGAGCGATGGACGCGCACAAGCGTGCTCGAAGGCAGTTGATTGAAACCTCTTGATTTTGCTGATAGCCGCTTGGAACATTTTATTCTCACATGGCTACATGCGCGCTTGCGCGACAGAGCGCGGGGGCTGCGTGCGGAGCGCGTTGCCGTCCGGCTTACGCGCTCTTGAGGTACTTCTTGATGCTGTCTCTCACGGTCCTGAAAATTCGGTCGAAACGGGCATCATCGGATTCGAGCAGGGTGATGCGGAACCCCTTGAGGTCGCAGTTGAAACCCGTCAGGGGCACGACGCAGATCCCGGTCGCGGCGAGAAGGTAATAGACAAACCGTTTGTCGAGGGAAACACCGCTCGTGATCCGTTCGACGTACGCCCGGACCTTCGGGTCCGCCACCGGGAGATGCTGCCGTTCGTTCAAGACCCCCTCCTCGAACATCACGGTCATGTAGAACGCTCCGTTCGTCCTGTTTACGACGGTCCCGTCGAGGCCCTTGAGCAGCTCATAGGCGATGTTCGACCGCCGTTCATACCGTTTGTTCCTTTGCTCCACGTGGCCCTTGAAACGTTTGTCGCCGTAAATCTGCGGGATGACTTTTTGCGGAAGCGTCGTGGAGCAGACTTCGAGCATCTTGTCGTCCAGGATGCTTTTTACATACTTGGCGAATACGGGGTCGCTCGCCTGGTTATACACCTCGATCCAGCCGCACCGGGCGCCCGGCCAGGGAAGCTCTTTCGAAATGCCCTTCATGGAGATGCCGCAGACGCCGTCGATCACCTCCGCGAGCGGCACGGCCCTCGTCCCGTTGTAGGCCATGTTGATGTAAATCTCGTCGCATACGATGAACAGGTCGTACTCCTTCGCGATGGCAACGATCTCCTGCAGAATGCTTTTGGGGTAGACCGCGCCCGTGGGGTTGTCGGGGTTGATCACGAGGATGCCCGAGATCGCCGGGTTGTACTGCACCTTCTTCCGCAGATCGTCGATGTCGGGATACCACAGGTTCCGGGGGTCGAGGTTGTACACGAGGTACTCGGCGCCCGCATGCGCGGCCTCGGCGGACGAATGGGTGCTGTAGGCCGGGCTCGGCCCGATCACCCGGTATTCCTTCCTGAGCTGGCCGTAGATCTTGCTGATCGCGTCGCCGAGACCGTTGAAGAAGATGATGTCCTCGCCCGTGATCCTGACATTGCCGTTTTTGTTCGCTTCTCGCGCCAGAAAATCCCGCGTGGCGTCGAGGCCCTTGGTGGGGGAATAGGCGTAGGAGAGGTTTTCCCTCGACGCATTAATCACGATTTCCTTGATCCAGTCCGGGATTATTTCCCCTTTCTGGACCGGATCGCCGATGTTTTCCCAGATGATCTCGACCCCGAGTTTGCCGAACTCCTGGGCAACCGCGACGATCTCGCGGATCTCGTACTTGAGCTCGTCTGCGCCGATTGAAACAATGTTATTTCTCATGAGACTCCCTCTGCCGGACTCGTAAAAAAACGTTTTTTATCTTACAAAAAATGGGGCGCGGAGTAAAGAAAATAGTGCGGATGGTGCAGCCACTTGGTGTTCGGCGCCAAGCCGGGCAACTCCTGAGCGACGGCCGCGCTCGGGCGTGCCTCTTTGCGATAAACGAACACCCCGGACATTTTTCCGGTTGTCAAGAGCCGCCGGATGTGCTGCCACTTTCCGGCACGCTGCGCGACAAGCGAGGGAGCTGCACGGCGCGTCTCTCCCTTGTAACTGATGGTTTACGGACGCGGGACAGACGGGAAACGTCAGCGGTCCCGCAATTTCCCGTCTACATAGCGGCGCACCATGTCGATCGCCCGCGCGATCTCATCGGTCCGGGGCAGCTTGTCCGAGAGCTTGCGGACATAGTCCCGTTCAACGACCATCCGGAAGGAGCTCGTGAAATTGAGGTCGTAGAGCCAGGCGAGTTGCAGGAGCTTGAAATCGTTTCCGGTCCTGAGCATGGACTTTTGGACCAACTCCCCCCGCGACAGGCAGGACAGGACCTCCTGCGAATACTCCGGCGAGTCCGGCAGCCCGAGCGCAACCGCCTCCGCTCTGCTCCCGTGGTCCTGATCGAAATAGTCTATGACGACGCGCAGAATGTCGAGCTTGTCCGCATCGCGGACCAGTTTTGCGAACAGCAGGATTTCGTCGTCGAGCCCGGCGGGGAGCGTGAAGACGTTGTGCAGGGTCACGGAGCGGATGATGACGTCCCGGTCGCGTTTCGGCAGGTTCCGGAGCACGTTGTTTTCCAACAGCACTTTCGCACCGAGGGCGCCGTGATTTACCGATATGCTGTCGTCGAAGGTACGGTACCGCCCGTACTGGGGGAATCTGCCGACGTCATGAAACAGGGCCACCGCTTCCGCCAGCAGGGTCTCTTCGCGGCCCCAGCACAGGTCCCCCGCGATCCGCACGGCGTTCAGTCGCACTTCGCGCGTATGCTTCTGTTTGACGGCGATGTTTCGCTGATCTTCAACAACGGGCGTGGAAAAAGAGTCACTGTAGGCGGAAAACCAGTCTTGCAGGGTTTGCAGGTTTTCAGGGACCATATGAGGGCTCACGGCCCGGATCTCCGCTCCCGGTGTTTCAATTCCTTTTCCTTGTACATCAGGGAATCCGCGCGCGAAATGAGTTCGTCGAGGGAACAGGGTTTTTTCGGGTCGTAGTATTTCATCCCCGTGCTGATGGACAGCTCGAACCGTCGTCCCGGCTGCGCGTTCCGGGCCTTGACGCTCTCGCGCATGCGCGCGAGGACGGCCCGGTCTTCCTCGCTGCTCCCTGTATGTTCGAGCATCAGCACCGCGAACTCGTCCCCGCCCAGGCGACCGATGATGTCCGACTCGCGAAATATCTCCTTCAGGACCGAAGCGGTTTGGACCAGCGCCTGGTCGCCTTCGGGGTGTCCCAGCGTGTCATTGATCTTTTTCAGCCCGTCGAGGTCCACGTAAAAGAGAAGGAACCCCTTCTTGGCCCTGTTCGCGACTTTGATCTGCTGCTGCGCGAGGGAGATAAAACCGCGCCGGTTCAGGATGCCGGTGAGGTCGTCGGTCGTGGAGAGGGATTGGAGCGTCTTCTCGAAGGTCTTGCGCTCCTGCACGTCGTAGCACGAGCTGATGTAGCCGCCGAAACTCCCGTCAATGTCCTCGAACGGCCTCCCGAACTCCACCACCCAGCGGTACTCCCCGCTGTAGTTCCTGAGCCGGTATTCCGTCACGTACGGCGTGCGGGCCTTGCGCGAACCGGCCTGGAGCTTCCTGATCCGGTCGAGGTCTTCGGCGTGCACGCCCTGGGACCACGCGTCGCCGATCTCCTGGGCCATGGTCCGCCCGGTGAAGGCGAACCAGGCCCTGTTGAAATAATCGCTCTTCCCGTCCGCGTCGGTCCGCCGGATGGGGTTCGGCAATTCGTCCATAAGCGACAGGTAGAAATTGCGGGATTTGATAAAGGAGTCCTCGGCCCGCTTGCGTTCCGTGATGTCCTCGATCATCCGGATGGCGTAAAAGGGATCGCCCATCTGGTTGCGCATGACCGACACCGCAAGGAGCCCCCAGACGATGCTGCCGTCCTTCCTTACGCACCGGACCGCCATCTGGTAAGAGTCGCGCTTTTGTTCGAGCAGTTCCCGGTATTGGTATCGGTCCGCGTCGGACGCCATATCTTCGGGATGAGTGAAATCGGTAAACGCCCTGCCGAGCATCTCCTTTTCGTCGTAGCCGAGCATCTTCTCGAGCGACTGATTGGATTCGGTAATGCGCCCGGCTGCGTCGACAATGGCGATGCCGATGGGCGCTTTATTGAAGAGCGCCCGGAACCGCGACTCAGACCTTCGCAGCTCTTCCTCCATCGCTTTCCGTCTGGTAATGTCCCGCACGGTGCATTGCAGAATCCGCTCGCCACCGACCACGTGGGCGCTCCCGATGATCTCCACGGTGATGTGGCTTCCGTCCCGCGCGTGGAAAGGCAGGTCGTCGTAATAGATATGGTCCCGGGTCTGGAGTTCCTTGAATATGACCTGTCCGGCGTCGGTGTCCGCGAGCGGCCTGGTTTCCCAGAGCTTCTTCCCCAAAAGTTCTTCGGGACCCATGCCCGACATTTTGATAAACGCCGCGTTGAGGTCGATGACGTTGCCGGTCTTCGCCGACATAAGCACGATGCCGTCCCAGGCAGTTTCGAACAGCCGGCGGTAGCGCAGTTCGCTGTCTTTGAGGTCTGCGTCCGCTTTCTGATGGTCAACGGCGGCGCGCTCGCTTTCGGCGATGCCCTGAGGCAGCTTTTCCGTCTTGTTTTTCAATTGTTTTTGCGGTTTATCTCGGTTCACGATCCACTTCCTTTAATGTTTATAGTCTATCCGAAGTTGCATCGGAAATCAATCCCGTGCGGTAATAATCGAGAGCGACGAAGCTGCTGACAGGGAGGGGGGCTTTCAGTACGATTGGATGCATCCTCGTTCGTAACTACTCAGGTCTGCTGCGGAGCGCGGGCGCAATAAAGCGCGCGGCCGCCGATGCACGGACCTCAAGCAGGTGGGGGCTTGTGATCGACTTCGAAATTCCCTTAATTATCCGGCGCGCCTTGCGCAAAGCGAAGTAGCTGACCTGAGTAATAACCCTCGCTCAAGAATAAGGAGGCGCTGGTGGGAAGGTGAAATGTGACTAACGCGAGGGAGAAGGCTTATTCCGGACCTTCGTATATATCGCAGAACCGATTGTGAGTCTTTTTGAATATTTCAAGGAGAGCGGGGTCGAAGTGGCCTGGCTGCGTCCTTCCGTCTCCTTTGAGGATGATGCCGCACACGGCTTCATGATCGAGCGCCGCCTTATACGGTCTCCAGCTCCGTAACGCATCGTACTGGTCCGCGATGTTCATGATCCGGCCCTCGATGGGTATCCCTTCGCCCTTGAGGCCCCCCGGATATCCCGAACCGTCCCACCGTTCGTGGTGCGCACGCGCGATCCGCTCCGCCATCTTGAGGAACGACGAGGAAGATTCGCGCAGGATTTTAGCGCCGATCTGCGTATGGGTCTTCATGACCGAGAACTCCTCGACGGTAAGCCGCCCCGGTTTCAAAAGAATTTCGTCGGGAATGCCGACCTTGCCGATGTCATGCATGGGCGCCGCATACTTGATGGTCATCGCGTCGTCCTCGGACCAGTTGAGCTCCTGCGCGATATGGGCGCAATACAGGCCCACCCTGCGAATGTGGGTCGCCGTGTCCTCGTCCTTGTATTCGGAAACGATGGTAAGCCGGTGGATGGTGTCGAGATAGCTTGCCTTCAGCCGGGTCTCGGACGCGACGACTTCCTCCAGGGCGTCCCTGAGCTCGTACGTTTTTCCCCTGACCTCGTCCTCAAGGCGGGAGTTATACATTTGGATGAGGTCTTCAAATTTTTTCACCTTCAGGAGGTTCTTCGTCCTGACCAGGAGTTCGACGCCGTCGAGGGGTTTCGAAAGAAAATCGTTTGCTCCCGCCTCGAGCCCTTTGATCCTGGCTTCCCGGTCTGCGAGCGCCGTGACCATGACAACCGGGATGTGTCCTGTTTCCGCACGCTCCTTCAGCCGTTTGCAAACCTCGTATCCGTCCATGCCGGGCATCATGATGTCGAGAAGGATAAGGTCCGGCTGAAATACCGGCGTTTTTTCCAGCGCCTCCACTCCGTTGTTCGCCGTCTCGAAGGCATAGTCGCACGTGCCGAGGAGCGCGCAAATGAGTTTGAGGTTGTTCACCTCGTCGTCTACGACGAGGACTTTCTGTTTTTTGTTACCTTCGTACATATCCCCTCCGCTTTTGACGTTCTTTGACATACTACTTTAATACCGCGCACAGGGGGGCGGGTCAATCGGAGTTTCCCTGATACCTTACTTCTCAATCCCTGAAGCGGCGCGGGCTTGAAAAAACCAGTTGCCATGGCCGCTTTTCTGCGTTATTATATAAAACTTTGTTTTTGCGTCCGCTTTTCTTATACACCGTTGTTGTAACTACTCAGGTCTGCTGCGGAGCGCAGGCGCAATAAAGCGCGCGGCGACCGATACACGGACATCAAGCAAGGCGGGGCTTGTGGTCGACTGCTAAATTCCCTTACTTATCCGGTGCGCCTTGCGCAAAGCGAAGTAGCTGACCTGAGTAATCACCCGTTGTTTTAAACCGTGTTCCCCGTAACTTATAAGGACTCTTCACATGGGTTACAACCGCCTTCGTGGGGATAAAGGATAACGAATGCTTCAGGTCACGAATCTCGAAAAATCCTATGGCAAGCAGGTGCTGTTCGACGGCGTCGGCTTCACCGTGAACCCGCGCGAACGCGTGGGGCTTGTGGGCCGGAACGGCCACGGCAAATCCACGCTCTTCCGCATGATCCTCGGCGAGGAGCACCAGGACTCCGGCACCATCACGGTGCCTTCGGGATACACCATCGGCCACCTGTCCCAGCACATCCATTTCACCGAGGACACGGTCCTCAAGGAAGCCTGCCTTGCCCTTCCCGTGAATGAGGACCACATCGATGAAACATACAAGGCTGAAGCCATACTCCACGGCCTCGGGTTCACGAATGAGGACTTCGATTCTCCGCCGTCGTCGCTGTCCGGCGGGTATCAGGTGCGCTTGAACCTCGCCAAGGTCCTCGTGTCCGAACCAAACCTCCTGCTGCTCGACGAGCCCACGAACTACCTGGACATCATTTCGGTCCGCTGGCTCACGCAGTTCCTGCGCGCGTGGAGGAACGAGATGATCATCATCACCCACGACCGCGAGTTCATGGACAGCGTCACGACGCATACCATGATCATCCACCGCTGCAAGATGCGCAAGGTCGCGGGCAACACGCAGAAGCTTTATGGCCAGATCCTGATGGAAGAGGAAATCCACGAAAAGACGCGCCAGAACGACGACAAAAAACGCAAAGAGGTGGAGCAGTTCATCAATCGCTTCCGCGCCCAGGCCACCAAGGCCAGCGCGGTCCAGTCTCGGGTCAAGGCGCTTGCACGGCACGAGAAGCTCGACAAGCTCGAAGAAATCAAGTCGCTCGACTTCAAGTTCCGGGCCGCGCCGTTCGAAGCCAAGTGGCTGATGACCGTGGAAGACCTTTCCTTTTCATTCTCCGAGAACGGTCCGAAGCTGATCGAAGGGCTCTCTCTTGGCGTGAGCAAAAAAGACCGCATCGCCGTAATCGGCAAGAACGGCAAGGGCAAAACCACGCTCCTGAACCTGCTGGCCGGGGAGATGTCTCCAACGAGCGGCGAAGTGAAGCTCCACCCGAACACAAAGATCGCCTACTTCGGCCAGACGAATATCGACCGTTTGCGCCCTCAGAAGACCGCGCTCCAGGAGGTCATGGACGCGCACCCCGACTGCGCCCAGGGTGAGTCCCGCGCCATCTGCGGACTCATGATGTTCGAGGGCGACAACGCGCTCAAGAAAGTGAGCGTGCTCTCGGGCGGAGAGAGGAGCCGCGTGCTTTTGGGCAAGCTTCTGGTCTCGCCGGCCAACCTCCTTATGCTCGACGAGCCCACGAACCATCTGGACATGGAATCCATCGACTCGCTGATCGAGGCCATAGAGGCCTTCGACGGCGCGGTCATCATCGTAACGCACAGCGAGCTGATCCTCGAGGCCGTGGCAACCAAACTGATCGTCTACGATAATGATACGGTGTCTATCTTCGAAGGGACCTACCTTGACTTCCTCGAGCGCGTGGGATGGAGCGACGAGGGCGGGGTGCGGGTGAAAAAAGGGAAAAAGCAGAACAACGGGAGCGTGAACAGGAAGGACGCCAAAAAGCAGCGTTCCGAGATCGTTTCAGACAAATCGAAAGTCCTCGCCGGGCTCAAGAAAAAAATCGCGGAGCTTGAGGAAAAAATCACGAAGCTTGAATTCGACGTGGAGCAGGACACGCAACGGCTCCTTGAAGCATCGCTAAAAGGCAAGGCCCTTTCCATCAAGCAGCTGTCGCAGGCCGTTGGCGACGCCAAGGCCCGGATCGACGCGCTCTTCGCGGAGCTTGAGGCCGCAACGAACGAGCACGACGCAAAGGCGCGGGAGTTCGAGCAGCAGTTGACCGGAATCCAGGCGTCCTGACGGGAAGAAGGGAAAGGTATCGCATGCAGGGTTTCAACCGCTTTCTCCTCCAGTTCCAGAAAGACCTGAAGCAATGGCTCTTTTTCATGCTGTACCTGCTGCTTCTGCGGACCGCTTTTCTCCTGTTCTTCAGAAACAACATCGACGCCGCCAGCCCGTTCTCGGACGTCGTCCTGACAATGCTGAGCGGTCTCCGGTACGACGCAATGGTCGCGACCAACTGCGTCCTGATCGTGTTCCTCGCGGCAAGCGTCCCCTCGGGCTTTGCCGGCGTCGACCGGTTCGCGGGCCGCGTGAGAAACGCTATCGGCGCTCTGTTTCTTGCCGTTACCTCGGCCGCCTGGGTCGTCACCTTCGGCTATTTCAAGGAATACAACGACCAGTTCAACCACGTCATCTTCAACCTCTATTATGACGATACGAAAGCAATCTTCCAGACCATCTGGGCCGACTATCACCCCATTCCCATCCTGCTCGGTATCGGCCTGCTCTCCTGGGGAACGCTCGCGCTGCAGAAGCGCTTCCTCGCAACCGGTCCCTTTTTTGCGGAACCGCTCGCTGAGCGCCGCTTCAGTCTTCCGGCGAAGGTACTGATCGTCCTGCTCATCCTGTTGCTGCTCGTCGCCGGTTCACGGGGTTCCTTCGGGCGCAGGCCCGCGCAGCGCAAGGACGTGGCGATCACGGTGGACCCGTTCCTGAACAAGGCGGTCGTAAACCCGTACTTTTCGCTGCTCTTCGCCGTGCAGGACCACCGGTTGCAGACCGGTTCCACCGGGCTTGAAGCGTTTCTGCCGGACCGAAACGTCCGGAAAGCGGCCCAGGAACTGTTTCAGAATCCCCGGTCCTACGACGACCTCGACGCGTATCTGCTAAAGCGCGCGAAAGGGCCGAAAGGCGCGCCGCCGCGCCACGTTTTCCTGTTCGTCATGGAAAGCTACGACGCCTGGCCGTTCCTCAAAAAATACGCTTCTCTCGGGCTGACGCACAGCCTGTCCGAGCTGGGACGCAAGGGAATCCATTTTGAGAATTTTCTGCCGTCCTCGGACGGCACCATGGAGACCCTGAGCGTGGTCATCACCGACCTTCCGTATGCCGCCGTGGAGATCAACTACCAGGCCACGGCGCGAAAGCCCTACCCGTCGTCGATCTTCGAGACCTTCAAGCGTCTCGGCTACCGGACCCGGCTTTTTTATGGGGGATACTTGAGCTGGCAGCGGTTCGGAGACTTTGCCCGCGACCAGGGCGTGGAAGAGATCTACGGCGCGCCGCATATGAGCAAGGGGTTGGCCACGCATGAATGGGGGGTGGACGACGAGTACCTCATGGACTTTATCGCAAACACCGTGGACGACAGCCGCCCGAGCTTCAACCTGATCATGACGACGAGCTATCACCCGCCCTACAACGTCGACGTCCGGGCCAAGGGATTTCCCTTAAAAGAAATCCCGCAGGACCTTGCGCCGGTGTTCGGGGACACCACGAGCCTCAGGATCCTCGGCCACCTCTGGTATGCCGATAAATGTCTCGGGGATTTCGTGAAGAAGGCCGAGGGCAAGCTCTCGCGCCCGCTCTTCGCCTTCACCGGAGATCATTTCGGGCGGAAGTTCATCAATGCAAAACCGGAATTTTTTGAACGGTCGGGCGTGCCTTTCATCCTGTACGGGAAAGAGGTCCTCCGGGGAATTAAGGCGCCGAAAAACGCCGCGGGCGCCCACCTCGACATCGGGCCGACGCTTATCGAGCTCGCGGCGCCAAAGGGCTTTGCGTATTATTCCGTGGGGCAGGACCTCCTCGCGCCGCGGAAGGAGTTCCTGGGCATCGGCCTGTTCCGCGTCATCGGGAAGGACTTTATCCTGGATTTATCAGGCCCGCCGCAATTCCACCCGCTTCCCGAAAAGACGCTGCCGAAAGATCTGCCGGACGTCAAAGAGCTGAAAGCGCAGTTCGACCGCGTGTACGGCATCGGATGGTGGCGCGTAAGGCAGGGCTCGAAATTGTAAGGCTCGTCAACGACGCCTTATTTCCCTGCCGACAGCTCCTGCACCGTCTGTCTCATCTGGCCCGCATCAGGCGCGTTCGGCGCCAGTTCGAGATATTTTTTGAACTCCTTCACTCCCTCTTCAGTCTTATGCAGATCGTTGACGAGCACCACGCCAAGGTTGCGATGTCCGTTCGGGTGGTTCGGATTGATCTTGAGGGCGTTGCGGTATTCCGCAACGGCCTTGTCGAACTGCTTGGTCCCCCGGTAACAGGTCCCCAGGTCCACTCGTACGTCCACGTTTTTCGGGTCAAGGGCCAGCGCCTTCTGATAGGCCTCGATTGCCTCGTTGTAACGCTGCGAATCCATCAGCCCATCGCCGAGCTCGGTCCAGGACCGGGGGTTCTTCGGCGCAATCCGGGCCGCATTCTGCAGTTGCTCGATTGCCAAAGGCGAAGGGGCGGCGGGCGCATACGTGACCGGATTTTTCTGCTCCTGTTGTTTGCAGGCGGCCGTTCCCAGTGCAACGGCCAGTACGATTATCATGCTTGCGATCTTTTTCATGCTTCCTCCTTGCAGAAAATAAAGTATTGTTGAATCTTTTCACCGCAGAGGACGCGGAGAAAATCTTGCATAACAAACCGTACAAGCCTTCTCCGTTTTCCTCTCTCTGCGACTTTTAAAAATAGCTTCTTCTTGTCTCCGTTTATGCCTTGATGAACGAGCAGCAGTAATCCGTCAGTTTTTTCACCTTGAGCTTAAACTTCGCGTTCGGCGCAACTTCGAAGGACTGGCCGCCCTTGAAGGGCTTCCACGCGGCCTCGCCGGGCAGCAGGACGTCGAGTTCTCCTGACAGTATCTCCATCAGCTCCTTGTCTCCCGTGCCGAACTCATACTCGCCCGGGAGCATCACGCCGAGGGTCTTTTTGGCCCCATCGGGGAACAGCACGGTCCTGCTCGTCACCTTCCCGTCGAAATAGAGGTTCGCTTCCTTTATCACCGTTACGTTTTTGAATTCCGACATGGCATGCCTCCCCCTTTTGTTTCTCCACCCTGCAAATTTCGTAGTCCCGCTGAAACGTAATGTATTTTGTACACTGTATTGCCCTACAATGTCAACCAATAGTTCATCGTTTCCCCCTTCCGTTCCTTGACAATCAGCGGCGCTGGAATTAAATTTTAAGTAGAGTCAGATGTATCGGAAAAGAACCGGCGGGTTCCATTTTAAAACTGAGGAACAAGACAAAACGTCATAAAAAAGTATTAATTGGAGAAGGAAGGGGTGGGCAATGTTTCGCGATAGAAGAGATGCCGGCATACAGCTTGCCGCGAGGCTCGATCAATACAAGGGCCGCAACGACGTGCTCGTCCTGGCCCTGCCGCGAGGCGGCGTGGTCACCGGGTACGAGGTCGCGCGGGCGCTCAACGTCCCGCTCGATGTGCTGATCGTCCGGAAGATCGGCTTCCCCGGGCAGCAGGAACTGGCTATCGGCGCGGTCTCGGAAACCGGGACCGTGGTCCTGAACCAGTCGATCGTGTCCTCGGGAGGTCTTCCGAAAACGTACATCGAGGCCGAGATCAAGGCGCACAAGGAGGAGATCGCCCGACGAACGGCCATCTATCGCGCGGGTGCGGCCCTTCCTCGTCTCGAAGGCAAGACCGTGCTCCTCGTCGACGACGGAGTGGCGACCGGCGCCACGATAAAAGCGGCGATTGAGACCCTGAAGCAGGAGAGGCCGGCGAAGCTGGTTGTCGCGCTCCCCGTGGGCCCGCCCGAGACAATGGATGTTTTGCGAACGATGGTGGACGAACTCGTCTGCATCGAGACCCCGCTCACCTTCATTGCCGTTGGCGTCCATTATCAGGATTTCACCCAGACCTCGGACCAGGAAGTGGTGGACCTTTTGAAGAGGTCCTCCGCGAAAGCGGCGTGAGGGAGGTAAAAAATATGATCGACACCTTATCCAAACAACACGTCGGCATCCCCGCGGGGTCCGTTACGCTTGAAGGAGACCTCATTCTACCTCAGGCAACCAGGGCAGCGGTCATTTTCGCCCACGGCAGCGGCAGCAGCAGACAGAGCCCGAGGAACCGGTACGTGGCAAGCGTGGTACAGAACGCGGGAATCAAGACGCTTCTCTTCGACCTGCTCACGCAAAAAGAAGATGCCGTCTACCAAACCCGTTTCAACATCGATCTCTTGACGGACCGGCTGAAGGCCGCCACCCTCTGGCTCAGGGACCTGCCCGAGGCAACAAACCTCCGGTTCGGCTACTTCGGAGCAAGCACGGGAACGGCCTCTGCCCTGCGCGCGGCATCGGACCTGGGGACGATCATAAACGCCGTCGTTTCGCGCGGCGGCCGCCCGGACCTGGCCGAGCAGGCGCTCGAGCGCGTAGCGTCCCCGGTGCTCCTCATCGTCGGGGGCCACGACCATCTCGTCATCGAGCTCAATCAGCGGGCGTACAGCCGCATCAACGCGGAGAAACGTTTGGAAATAGTTCCGGGCGCTACCCATCTGTTTGAGGAACCGGGTACGCTCGAGGAAGCGGCGCGGCTGGCGACTGCGTGGTTTGCGCGGCATCTCCTGCCGCCGGCGCGCTGATTCGTGGAATGAGGAGGAGCGGTGTTTAAAAATCGAGGTGACGCCAAGAGAGCGGTGAAAGAAAAACGAACAGCACCATACAAGGGGCAAGTTACAAGGGTCAAGCGGCAAGGAAACCTCAAACCTTGCTACTTGCTACTTGCTACTTGCCCGATGACCCGCCTGTGCGGGAATGAAGGTTTTTATTCCGCATTCCGAAATCCGCATTCCGCAATTATCTTGTAAGATGCCTATACTTGATCCTGTGCGGCTGGTCCGCCTCCGCGCCGAGGCGCGCGTGGCGGTCCGCCTCGTACTCGGAATAGTTCCCGTCGAAGAAGACCACCTTGCT
>JBGOTO010000026.1:0-24478 GCA_041476485.1 Nitrospirota bacterium | reverse complement strand
GGCTTTTGGCCTACGAGAAAGAAAGCATGGGTTTCTACATCTCGGGGCATCCGCTGGCCGCGTTCCAGGACGATATGAAGCGTTACGCCACGTCGACAACGGAAACGCTGGAGCACGTCCCGGACGGCAAAGATGTGACCATCTGCGGCATCATTGCGGGCTTAAAACAAAAGGTAACGAAAAGGGGCGACAAGATGGCGATCATGAACCTCGAGGACCTCTTGGGCGCCGTGGAGGTCATCGTGTTCCCCGACCTGTACAAGTCCGCGCACAGCCTGCTCCTGACCGACACGCCGCTTATCGTTTCCGGCCAGCTCGACAAGAGCGAGCAGGGAAACAAGATCAAGGCCGTGCGCATCCATCTGCTCACGGACGTCAAGAAAAAAGGCACTACGCGTATGGACATCAGGCTGAATGCCACGGGCCTGACCCAGGACGATCTCCTGAAGGTGAAGGACATTCTTCTCCGGTACAAAGGCGATATTCCCGTCTATCTTCGCCTCCGGAACCCCACGCGCAAGGACTCCCTCATCTCCGTTGGCCGCGAGATCCGCGTGAACCCGAACGAAAAGCTTATCAGCGAGATAGAATCCGTGCTCGGCGACGGTGCGGTGTCGCTGACGTAGAAACTTTTTTTACGGCAAAGACATCCCGACTTGTCGAAACATGCTCCCGCACTCAGAAAACCCCTTCTTTAATCAGCCGTGAATTGATCCCCACTCACCCTGCCCTCTCTCTTCCAGAAGAGAATCTAATCTACGAAATAAGTTTTATTGCGATTATACAGATATATTGCTAAAATTTTGATAGAGTATTCATATCACATTCACGAGGAGGCATTGAACAATGAAATCCACCGAACTAGAAGCGACCGCGCGCGCCCTGGTGGCCAAAGGCAAGGGTATTCTGGCGGCTGACGAGAGCCAGCCCACCATACAGAAGCGTTTCACGGCCATCGGCGTTGAATCGAGCGAGGAAAACCGCCGCGCCTACAGGGATATGCTGTTCTCGACACCGGGAGCGGAAGAATTTATCAGCGGTGTGATCATGTTCGACGAGACCATCCGTCAGAAGGCGAGCGACGGTGCGTTGTTCGTTGATGTGCTGAAACGCAAAGGCATCATCCCCGGAATCAAGGTTGATAAGGGGACCATCGGCATGCCCAGCTTTCCGAATGAAAAAATCACCTTGGGACTCGACGGTTTAAGCGAACGCCTGAAGGAGTATCGCGCGTTGGGAGCGCGGTTTGCCAAGTGGCGGGCCGTGATCGCCATCGGACCCGGCATTCCCACGAAAGCATGCATCAATGCCAACGCGCATACTCTTGCGCTCTATGCGGCCCTTTCACAGGAAGCAGGACTGGTCCCCATAGTCGAGCCCGAAGTGTTGATGGACGGAGACCACGACATCGAACGCTGCAAGGAAGCGACGTATGCCGCGCTTAAAAGCGTGTTTGCCAAACTGCACGAGTATCGGGTGTTGCTCGAAGGCATGCTGCTCAAGCCCAACATGGTCCTTTCCGGCAAGGCATCGCCGAAACAGGCAGGCATTGACGAAGTAGCGGAAGCCACCATTCGCTGTCTGCGCCGAACGGTCCCTGCTGCCGTTCCGGGCATTGTTTTTCTTTCCGGAGGACAAAGCGCCGAACTGGCCACCCGGCATCTGAATGCCATGAATGCCATGGGAACGCACCCGTGGCAGATCAGCTTCTCCTATGGGCGCGCGCTGCAAGACCCGGCGCTCAAGGCTTGGAAAGGATCAGTTTCCAATGTTGCCGCGGCGCAGAAGCAATTTTCTCACCGGGCAAAGTGCAATGGCGCGGCGCGGTACGGCAAGTATTCGGACCAGATGGAGAAGGCCATCTAAGCAATAAATGATCCCTATTATTTTTTTCGGAGACAACCCATGCATCCGCTGTTAGAAGGCTATCCCGTCGTTATTGAACTGCCCGTTGCCTGGGGGGAGATGGACGCGTTTCAGCACGTGAATAACGTCTACTATTTCCGCTATATCGAAGGCGCGCGCATCGCCTATTCGGAGAAGATGGGGCTGCATGAATACAAGGACCGGACCGGCATCGGCCCCATTCTTGCGTCGATAAACTGCCGATATAAACTGCCGCTCACCTATCCCGATACCGTTTCCGTGGGGGCAAAAATCATCACTATCGAGGAAGACCGTTTTACGATGCAGTGCGCGGTGGTGAGCCACCGGCACCAGAAAATTGCGGCCGAAAGCGAAGGCGTAATCGTGATATACAATTATCGAGAGGGAAGAAAAACAGCCATGCCGGATGAAATACGGCAGCGGATCCTTGCCCTGGAGGGCCGGAAATCATAACAGGAGGCCTATCCCGAGAAGGAACTGCATGAGATAGGAAAAGAGGATGGCAACGCCTATGAGGAAATGGGGCGTGCGATAGGGAGAATCGGGTCCCTTGATCTGCCGGGACATGATGAAGGTCGTGACGAGCAATGCGACGATGACCAGCCCGGTGAAAAAATGTGCCGGGTACTCCAGAACGTTGCCCGTATGCAGCAGGACAACGGTGAACCCGATAAAAAAGCCGATCACACCCAGGATGCTAAAGACCGGCCCTGTCTTGCGGTGACGTTTGATCAGGGGAAAAGGCAAGGGCGCCTTTGCCCGGCGGGCACGCCTGATGGTGAACCCGAGCCACCCGTGATAAAAGAAGAGCAGCATTACGCTGGTGTTGAAAACAGCGTGCACCAGCCTCAAGGAAGAAAGAAGCTCCCTGCTTATCAACGGATAGTGCATACGGTATCTTACTCCACTACTTCGATCACGCCTTCCATTCCCCGCTCCCGATGGCTCTTGAACCAGAGGAGTTTTTTATCGCAGGAGAAGGGATACTTGCCGACTTTCGTGGGCGTGAATTTAATGAGTTCCGGTTTTTTATCGTTTAAATCCGTTTTAAAATCGATCCCCGCCTCGGGGGCCTTCGCAACGATGTCATGAGGCGCAATTCCCGGCGCTTTTTTGACAGCGAGCTCCACCGGCACATTCACCTTCAGCACGATATACTTCGGGTCGAAAGAGTACGAGTCGCCGATAATCTCCACCCGCTGCACCCCGTCGCTTCCGATTGCTGCAACTACACGCTTCTCTTTCGTTTGGGGACCTTCATCCGTCCCCTGCTTCGCCTCGGGTTTGGCTTCCTGTTTTGTCTCCGTCACTCCGGTTTCCAGCTTGGTTTCCTGGCCGACTGCGCCAAAGCAGAGCCCCAAAAACAGGACCGGAACCGCGATCATATATCTTGCGGATTTCATAACCCCTCCTTTTTCACGTTCTCAAAATGGAAATAAAACTATTGCCACGAAGGCTCTAAGGCACTAAGAAAGGCTTGAAATCAGCAAGTTATTAAACCTTAAGACGACCCTCATTCTTCGTGTCTTTGTGACTTTGTGGCAAGTTCTGGTTCAGGTTTCGATGACGATTATACTAGTAGTGTAGCACAATAAAATGATGACCTTGCACGCTCAAGGCGCAGGGATGGGACATGAGGAACGTATGAGGATGCATCCGGGGAAAAGAAAAAGGCAGGGGAATGGTCCCCGGCCTTAGGTGGTATTTCTCAAGGGGATCTTCAACCTCTGACCGACCCTGAGATAGTTTCCGCGACGAAGATTGTTCGCGTCGAGGATCTTCTGCATACTGGTCCGGTAACGCATCGCGATGCGGGACAGGGTCTCGCCCTGGCGCACACGATGGACCACGTATTCCAGCTTCGGCGGCGACCACGTGGGCATTTTCCCGATAGTGGCCAGTACCATCTCTGCCGCGCCTGGAGTGACCTTGAGCGCATAAGGAACATTCGGTGTCGCCTGCCGCCGGAGTTCCGGGTTCAAATCCGCAAGGTCTTCCGAAGAGACGCCGAGTTTGTCCGCGAGTGCTTTCAGCAGAACGGGCTTTTCAATGGTCACGAGTTCACAAGCGAGCGGCTTGTCGGGGTCCTCTAACGTAAAGCCGTATTTCGCAGGGTCCTTCAGAATCGTCAGCACGGCCAGGAAGCGCGGATAATAACGCGCCGTCTCGCTCGGCAGCCTCTCGTAGAGGTCCCAGAAATTGTCCAGGTAATTGACCTTCTGGCCGCGGATGACCCGTAGAACGGAGCCCTCTCCGCAATTATAGGCCGCGAGAACAGTCGCCCAGTCCCCGAAAATCTGATGCAATTCCTTGAAATAGGCGATGGCCGCTGCCGTGGCTTTAGCGGGGTCCAGCCGTTCGTCTATCCACTCGTTCCTCTTGAGCCCGAACTTATACCCCGTGGACGGGATGAACTGCCAGAGCCCAAGCGCGCGCGCGCGTGAGAGCGCCCGCACCTTGAAACCGCTTTCGATAAGCGGGAGCCAGGAAAGCTCTTCCGGGAGACCCGCGTCCTTGAGCGCTTTTACCATCTCGTCGCGATACCTGCCGGAGCGCTTAAACGATTCCAGGAAGAAGTCCCGGTCACCGTTCTGGAACAGCTCGATCTCGCGTTCCACATGCTTATTGAGAGTCAGCGGAATGGCCTTGTGGCTGCCGTTAACCGTTGCGACCCGCGAAGCGTAGATTTCCACGATCCGTTTGGAAATCACGAACCTGAGGTCTTCCTTCTGCTGGACCAGCTTCGGATTATTGCCGTGATCGACTTTCAGGACGAGCGCATAAGCCTCGTCCAGACTGTCTATGGATTCCTCCACATCGCCGTCGCTCCAGGACTCCTGCGCGGATTCCGTGAGTTCCAAAGCTTCATCCAGAAGCGCCTGATTCGGATCAATGACCTCGTTTTTTGCATGACCGTTCTTGCCGTCCGGGGACAGCACAGAGGCCGTTCCAAGGTTACGGTCGTTGTTTTCGCCGAGAGACGGCGCTGGATGTCCGCAGCCCAGAACGAATATCGCGGTAAGAAGGACCAGGGTGATGAGATAAGCCGGTTTCGTAATCATATGACCGGGATAATAAACGAATTCACGGGAAAATGCAAATCTAAATTGTCGGGCGAGATGAATTGACAGGGAATCAGGGAAAGCTTACAATTAAAGAAAATATCTTGTACCGGGAAAGGCATGGGTCCCCGTCATGAAACCTGCGGCAAGGGCTTATAAAAACATTCTCTCACTGGTCGTCGTCCTGTTCGCGACCGTCTTTCTGTTCTCCTGCATGGGCGCCCAGCCGGGCCATGAGACAAGCATTTCCGGGACCAAAGAGAAACAAAAACCGAAGATCGTCATTGCCGAACTGGAAAGGCAGATACATGTTCTCATCAACAAAGAACGCCGGAAGCAAGGGCTGCCGGTCCTTGCATGGGATGATGCGCTCGCCGGCATCGCGAAAAAACACAGCCGGGACATGGCAAAAAGGAATTATTTCAGCCACTATTCACCTGAGGGGCATGACTTTTTTTACCGGTACAAAGAGGAAGGCTATACGTGCGGCGTCCGCGTTGGGAATACTATTTACCAGGGTGCCGAGAACATCGCACTGAATCATTTATACAATTCGTACACCACGGTGAATGGAGTTGTAGCGTCCCACGATTGGAATTCACAGGAAAAGATCGCCGAAACAACCGTCGACGGCTGGATGAAAAGCCCCGGACACCGGAAGAACATCCTCACTCCCTATTTCAAATCCGAGGGCATCGGCGTGTTTGTCTCGCCTGACGACAAGGTTTACATTACGCAGAATTTCTGCTAGCCTTATCATCCTTTCCACGCTGTAAAATCCATCTCTATTGCAACATCCTTAGGAAGACGGGAGACCTCGACCGTGGAGCGGGCCGGCGGATCGGACGGGAAGTATCCGCCGTAAACCTCGTTCACGGCAGCGAAATCGTTCATGCTCTTGAGGTAGATCGTGGTCTTAACCACCGATGACAGGGTGCAACCCGCTGCGAAAAGGATGGCTTTGGCATTGTCCATGATCAGTTTGGTCTGGGCCTTGATGTCCGATTGGACCACATTCCCGGTCTTTGGGTCTATCGGTATCTGGCCCGAGACGAACACGAGCCCTCCGGCCTCGACAGCTTGGGAATAAGGCCCTATTGCCTGGGGCGCATCGGTAGTTTTGATGATTTTCTTCGGCACAAAAGCCTCCACTAAGCATTAAGAGAATGGCTACAGTCTGTTGATTAAATAGCGTATTATACTATTAAAGTAAACCATGATATGTTTATGGCGACTGAAGTCCCTTGCCCCTGTATTTCCTACCCTGTTTTTACCCGCTTAACGTCCATGACACCGTTTATTGCCCCGATGTTTTTGATGACTTTGTTGAGATGCTCTACGTCTTTGACGTCTATGGTAAAGGAGAACAGAGCTTCCTTGTTTGTGTCGACCGTGACCTCAGCATGGGTAATATTCGCCTCCAATGTGCTGATCGTCGACGATACGCTCGCAAGAAGCCCCGGCTTATCCAGGGTCTTTACCGATATCTTCACCGCATGGGCCGAGGGCTTGAAATCTCCCCACGAAACGTCGACGAGCCGTTCCTTATCGAACGTAAGCTCAGCCACATTCGGACAATCGCTCGTGTGGATGGACACTCCCCTGCCCCGCGTGATGAACCCGATGACCGTATCTCCGGGAACGGGATTACAGCACTTGGAAAGATAAATCAGCATATTGTCCATGCCGCTGATCATCATACTTCCGCTGGAAGGTTTTGCGTGCTTCGGCGCCGCCTTCCGAAGGACGGGCTCTGCGTGCGGAGTGGCGGGCGCAAGCTTGTTCGCCACCATGTGCGCCGACACCTTGCCGTAGCCGATGGCCGCAAGCAGATCATCGAGCCCGTTATGAGACATCTCGTTGGCAATTTCGACGAGGTGGTCGGACTTGAAAATTTTCGTGGGATTGAGGTCGTGCTTGCGGAGGTCCTTTTCCAGCAGTTCCCGGCCAAGGATGATGCTTCGCCTGCGCTCTTCCGCCTTGAGCCACGCCTTGATCCTGGTGCGTGCTTTCGACGTCTTGACGAACTTGAGCCAGTCGCGGCTCGGGGTGTGGCCGGTCTGCGTGGTGACCTCGATCTTATCGCCGTTCAGGAGGACGTGCTTGAGCGGCACGATCTTGCCGTTCACTTTGGCGCCCACGCACTGGTGGCCGATGTCCGTGTGCACGCTGTAGGCGAAATCCACGGGGGTCGAACCCTGCGGAAGCTCCTTGACGTCCCCTTTTGGCGTGAAGACATAGACCACGTCCGGGAACAGGTCGCCCTTCACGGTCTCCATGAACTCTTTGGCGTCCGGCAGGTCGCGCTGCCATTCCAAAAGCTGCCTGAGCCACGCGAACTGCTGCTCGTCGCGCTGGCTGATGGCCGACCGCTCCTTGTACCGCCAGTGCGCGGCAATGCCTTCCTCGGCCAGGCGGTGCATCTCTTCAGTGCGTATCTGGAATTCAACGCGCTCCCCCTTCGGGCCGATGACCGTGGTGTGGAGCGACTGGTAGAGGTTCGATTTCGGCACGCCGATAAAATCCTTAAAACGGCCCGGCACCGGCGTCCAGAGCGAATGGACAAGGCCGAGGATGGCGTAGCAGTTGACCTTAGTGTCGGTGATGATGCGGATGGCGATCAGGTCGTAGACGTCCTCGAAGGATATGTCCTGTTTCTGCATCTTCTGGTAGATGCTGTAGAAGTGCTTCGGCCTGCCCTTGACCTCGCCCTTGTACCCGTGCTCCGCGAGCCGGCGTTTTACGATCTCGATAAGGTCGTTGACGTACGTCTCCCGCTCGATGCTGCGCTGAGCGACCTTTTGGACGATTTCGTCATACGCCTCGGGGTGGAGATACTTGAACGAGAGATCCTCGAGTTCGATCTTGATCTTCGAGATGCCGAGACGGTTGGCGAGGGGAGCGTAAATATCGAGCGTTTCCTGGGCGATGCGTTTCTGTTTTTCGGGCGGGAGATACGAGAGCGTGCGCATGTTGTGGAGCCGATCGGCGAGCTTGATGAGGATCACCCGAATGTCGTTGGCCATGGCCACGATCATCTTGCGAAAGTTATCGGCCTCTCGCTGCTCGCGGCTCTGGAGCTCCATGCGGCTGAGCTTGGTCATGCCGTCCACGAGCCGGGCGACCTCGTCGCCGAACAGGCCCTTGATCTCTTCCGGCGTGGCCGTGGTGTCCTCGATCGTGTCATGGAGCATGCCCGCCGCGACCGTGGCCGCGTCCAGCTTGAGGCCCGCGAGGATTGCCGCCGTTTCGATCGGATGGTTGAGGTATGCTTCTCCCGAGAGGCGCGTTTGGCCCTGATGGAGCTTGGCCGAAAAGATATAGGCGCGGCGCAGCAGGTCTACATCCGCTTCCGGATGACAGTCCTGAACCCGCTCCACGATGTCTTCAAGGCGAACAACAGGCATAATTTACACCAAACTGATACATCAAGCACTAAATAACAAACATCAAATTACAAACAATATCCAAATTCAAAATTCCAATTTAAAAACGTTTGTGATTTCATATTTGGAGTTTGGGATTTGAAATTTTATTTTTCAGTTTTTATGTCCCTTATCTCCAGCTCCACGGTTGTTTTCCCGTTCCAGGCATTGAGCCGAGGCGTGAAAACCGCGGCGAGCCGGACGCCGTTCCTCACCTGCTTCCCCAGCAGATTGCCGCGGTTGAACGCTATGGCGTCAAGAGAAACGCCGCTCTGTTGCCGGAGCCGCAGCTTTAGGTGGTTGTTGCCCACGATCCTGGACGAAACCACCTCGAGGCATCGCGCCCCAAGCCTCGGTTCGGGATTACCCTGGCCGAAGGGCGCCAGCCTTTCCATGTCCTGCAGCAGGCCGGTCGTAAGCTCGTCGAGGGAAACGGCGCCGTCCACGAAAAGCGTCCGGACAAAGCCATCCGGTCCGACGCGCTCCCGGACGATCGTACTCAGCCGCTCACGAAACTGCGGGATACGGTCCGCGGCTATGGTAAAACCGGCGGCATACTTATGCCCGCCGAACCCCTCCAGCAGGTCTTTGCACTCCGAAAGGCCCTCGTAGAGGTCAAAGCCGGGGATGCTCCTCGCCGATCCCTTGCCGACGCCGTCCCGGACGCATATAAGAGCCGTGGGCCGGTAAAACTCATCAACGATCCTGGAAGCGACGATCCCGATGACCCCGGGGTGCCAACTGTCCGATGAAAGGACGAGCGCCCCCGCGACTTTCGTGTCCATCGCGCCGCAGATTCTCCGGGCCTCGCCCAATATCGTTTCTTCAACGGACTGCCGCTCCCGGTTCACGCTATCGAGCGTTGCGGCAAGTTCTCCCGCCTCTTCGCGCGAGTCCGTGGTCAGCATCCGAAACGCGGTGTCCGCCCTCTCAAGCCTGCCGCTCGCGTTGATCCTCGGCGCGAGCGTGAAGCCGACGTTCCCGACGCCGATTCTTTTACCGGAGAGGCCTGAAACCTGCTTGAGGGCCGCGATCCCCGGCCTCTGCTTGTCGGAATCAGTCGACAGCATATCAAGACCGTGCTTTACCAGGACCCGGTTTTCCCCCGTGAGCCTGCCGACGTCCGCTACTGTTCCGAGGGTCACGAGGTCGAGATAAGGCATCAGGCGTTCATCTCGTACATCCGTGTCCAGCAGGGCCTGCGCCAGTTTAAAGGCCATGCCAACGCCCGTGAGGCCGCTCACCCGTTCCTGGATCCCGGCGGCAACGTTCTCCTTGAGAAGCAACGGATGCAGGACGGCATAAGCGTCCGGGAGCATTACCTCGTTAGAACTGTTAGAACGATTAAACTCGTGATGATCGGTAATAATAAGATCGAGCCCGATCGAACGGGCCGTCCCTGCCTCGCGAGCGGCGGTAATACCGCAGTCCACCGAGATGACGAGCGATGCGCCTGAAGCTTTGATCGCCTCCAAAGCGTACGCATTCAGCCCATACCCCTCGGTCATCCTGTCGGGGATGTAGCAGTCCACAACCGCGCCTAAAGTCCTGAGCGTCAGGTACAAGAGCGAGGCGCCGGTCACGCCGTCAACGTCGTAGTCGCCGAAGACTGTAATTTTTTCGCCGACCGCAATCGCCGCGCGGATGCGGTCCACGGCCTTTTCCATGTGGCGGAAGATGTCGGGCCCGGACAGGGTTGCGAGGTCGCAGGAGAGAAAGGTCTGCGCCTCAGACGAGTCGATAATACCACGGTTGACCATCAGCGTGGCGATGAGGGGGTGCAGTCCCGCGCGGTCCGCAAACGCGGCCGCAACACCCTTTTCAGACTCTGCAAGGACCCATTTCATGCGTTGCCGGTCCGTGGTCCGATCAGGATTTGCCTTCTTTTTTCCCCGAGTCCTTTGGGCTCTCGTCGGAATCGGAGATGCCTTTCTTGAAACCCTTGATGGCCTTCCCGAGACCTTCGCCGAGCTGCGGCAGACGGCTCGCCCCGAAGATGACCAGTACGATCACCAAAATGACTAACAGTTCCGGCATTCCAAGTCCAAACATGCTTCCTCCTTCTTATATTCCTCGGGTGTATTAAGGTTCTTGAATGACCGCCGTTCGGGATCGAACCGGTCGATCTCTGTTTCCGTTACGTATCGTACGCGAATCCGGGGGAACAGCGCCCTGATCCTTCGCTCATCGCGGTCCAAATGTTCCTCGATGATTGGGAGCAGCCCCCTGCGATATACCGCGTGGAGCGGCTCGACGAATTTTCCGATCTTCGGAAGAACGAGATCGTGTTCTCCCGCCACGCCGGTCATGTAGGAAAGCAGGCGGGGATTCAGAAACGGCATGTCGCAGGCGACAACAACGTTGTATTCGTCCGCTGAATGCAGGAGTCCCGTATAAATCCCGGTAAGGGGCCCGCGTTTGCTCGACGCGTCGGCCACCACCGCGGCGTCATAGGACGTATACGCCTGCGGCGAGTTGGTCACGATGATGATGCGGTCTACAACGCTTTGAAGGGCTTTCAGGACGCGCTCGATCAGGGGCACGCCGCCGATTGCAAGGAACGCCTTGTCTCTGCCCATGCGCCGGTTTTCACCACCGGAAAGCACGATGCCTGTCATGCTTAAAATTACAGCATTTACCGAACAGTGTCAACTGAGAAGTCGAAAGCAGCTCCCGTTTCACCGGTCCCGGTCCTTCTTTCCCGGCTTCCCCTCGAGATGTTCTTTGATTTTCTTTACGAAGCTCCGGGCCAGCTCTCCCAGTTTCTCGGAAACCACGATGTCCTGGAGGAAGGAAAAATGGCCGATTACGTGCCCCTCGAGACGGTAGGTGATCTCCGTTTCATCATCTGAAATTTTATAGAACGAGACGGTCCCGGATGTAACGAGGTTTTCGTGCGCAGCGGTCCACGATATCCGTTCGTTCTTTATCAACTCGGTCGTGCGCGCGGCAAGCTCGATCGTGCGGCTGAAGGGACCGAGCGAAAACGTGACCGTCCAGGCGGATTCCAGCTCGTTCAGGATTTTTACGCCCCTGCACCCCGGGAACAGGCAGCCCACCTCGTTTCGGTCGGCCATCAAGGACCAGGCGAGGTCGATGGGCAGCATTACCGTAAAAACAATTTCTTTGGACGGCACGACAAGCTCCTTCGGAGTTCAAATTTAAAATGGAAAGTAACTATCCAGCAGGTCAACCGCTGAGCACGAGAGCAGAAAGCGCGCTGCAATGCCGCGAACAAATGACACGTCAACCAAGACAACGCGTGTGGAGCGAAAGCGTTGTGGGAACCGTGCGCGAGCTGCATAACCGACACAAAGCAAATTGGCGCGCCCTGCGACAAAGCGAAGCGGCTGACCTGAATAGTTACAATAGAAAAAGTAAAATTGACCGAGACGGCATTCCGCTTGCATTTCAAGAGCGGGTATTGTATAAGTCTTTTATGCGGACCTTGTTCAAGCCGGTCGATATTCTCTCGTTGTATTTCATCGCGTTTCTCGGCGCACTTGCCATGCTCTTCATGCCTGCTGATGCAACAGGGGGCAAGCTTCTCCTGCTCTATGTTCTGCTCGCCCTCGCAATCGTTGCGTTGGCGTGGTATCGAAAACGGCACGATACCGGAAAGCGTTCGGCCGCGGTGTACCCGATTGTCTATGTCGTCGTCATTCTTCTCATCTTCAACAGCCTCGGCGATCTTATCCCCGCCCTCCGGCGCCGCACCTTCGACGACGTTCTGATCCGAATAGACTTCTTTTTATTCAACGGCCACCCGACGGTGTGGATGGAAAAGATGATCAACCCGTGGCTCACGGCGCTGCTCCAGCTTGCCTATATCAGCTACTATTTCATTCCCCTCTCGCTCGGCGCGCTCCTTATAATCAAAAGGAGGGGCCAGGAATTCGATGAGGCCCTTTTCGGCATTGTGCTCTGTTTCTATCTCTCCTATATCGGCTACCTGCTTGTCCCGGCCGTCGGCCCCCGTTTTACGCTCGACCATCTTCAGACCTCGGGTCTTCAGGCCGGGCCGGCAACCGGAGCGCTCCAGAACATCCTGAACGGATTGGAACATAATAAGACCGATGCGTTTCCGAGCGGCCACACGGCCGTAGCGCTTATGACTCTTTTTTATGCGGGGAAGTTCCGCGAGAAGACGCTCTATCGGATATTAGTCCCGGTGGTGTCGCTGCTGATATTCTCGACGGTCTATCTCAGGTATCACTACGTGATCGATGTGATCGCAGGCGTAGCGCTCACCCTACTGACTGTCTTTCTTTCACGCCTGCTGTACCGTTTCTTCTCACCTGGCCCACAACAGGGCTAATTCCATCACACCGCCGGAAACGATCGGGATCACAAGGTTATCATTCACGGGGAGCGAAAGAAGTTCGACACCGGCGGCAACCAGGGCGCCGATGGTAATGACCCAGAGAGGTACGGAAAGCCCCGCAAGCGACAGGAATATCCCCGCTGCCAGAGCAGCGACGACAAAGGCCGTTGTTCCCTCCAGGCTTTTGTCCCCTATCTTCGTCTTTCCGTAGCGTTCCCCAACCGTTGTTGCCGCCACGTCGCCGAGGGCGAGAAAACAGATCGCGGCAGCCGCAATCCCGGAGGAATAGACGTACAGCGATAATCCGACGCCGAGGACGTAAGGCGCCGTGCCGGTGAGTTTATGTTCCTCGCTCGTACGGATGAAGCTGCTGAACCGGGCCAAGACAAAGCGGTTCCAGGCCGGGAGCGTCAACCGCGCTGCGTCGAGTGAGAGCACGACGACAAAAAGCATTGCATAGAACAGAAGCGCCTGTTTCCTGCCCAGGATATAGTAAAGCGAGAGGAGCCCTATCCCGCCCACGAGGTGATATACTTTCCGACCGAGATGTTTCATGAGATTTGTTTCTCGTATATTCTGTATTTCTTGTATAACTTCCCCCCCATGAGTTCGCAGCCGCGCTGCATGAGGACATTGTCTTCCAGGACCCACGACATCTCCGCCCGCTCATAGCCTTTCTTCATCGCGGCCTTGAACGATTCGAGGTACAGCAGGCCCTCGATGCCCTTTTTCCGGTATTTTTCCTTCACTCCCATCGTCAAAACGCGTATGTCGCTGATCTTTCTTGAATACCACAGGAACTTTATGATTCCTGCCGGTCCCAGCCTTCCGTTGATTTTATGGAATACCTGGTTATAGTCCGGCACGGCCATGAAAAACCCGGCCGGGTCGCCGTTCACTTCGATCATGATGAGCAGCTCGGGCACGATCAGGGGCTTCAATCTCTTGGCCATGGACTCGATCTCTTCGTCCGTCATCGGAACAAAACCCCAGTTGTGGCTCCAGGCGGAGTTGTAGATGTCCTTGACCGCCTCAAGCTCCTTCTTGAAGTTCTTCATGTTTGCCGGCCGTACGACGAGGCCGGGTATTTTCGCCTTCATGACCGATGCCAGCCTTTCAAGCCTTCCGGCGCTCGACACGTCCTTTATGATCGATAGGTAGGCGTACAGGTCTTTTGACTTGGCGAGGCCGCACTGCTCCATGTAATCGAGGTAATATTCGGGAGTATAGGTCATCATGACCATGGGCGGCGCATCGAAACCTTCGAGGAGAAAGCCGCACTCGTCGTTCGCCGAGGGGTTCATGGGGCCGCGCATGATCTCAATGTCTCGCTCTTTCAGCCAGGTTGCTGCCGCGTTCATCAGGTCGCGGGCAGCGGCAACATCCGGGAGGCATTCGAAAAATCCAAAGAAGCCGGCTTGTTCGTTATGAATATTGATGTGGTTTCGGTCGACAATCGCCGCGATCCTGCCGACGACCTTACCGTCCTGTGTTGCCAGAAAATAGGCCGCGTCAGCATGATGGAAGAAGGGATTTTTGTCGCCGAGGATGAACTTCATTTCGCCCAGAAGCGGCGGCACCCAGTTCGGCTTTCCCTGATAGACCTTCCAGGGAAAACGGATGAACCGGTCCATGCCTGCTTTATCAGTGACGCGCTCGATGCCCATGCAGTCCCTCTCCTATCAGATCACGCCGAGTTTTTTCCCGGTTTTCTCTATCACGCCGAGCGCCCGGTCGAGCATTTCGTCGGTATGGGTCGCCATGTAGCTCGTTCTGATCAGGCAGCGGCCCGGCTGCGTTGCCGGCGGGACCACGGGATTCACGAACACGCCTTCTTCACTCAGCATTTTCCACATCATGAATGCTTTCTCCATTTCGCCCATGAGCAGCGGAATGATCGGCGTCTCGGAAGTGCCGGTGTCGTAGCCCATCTGCTGGAACGCCTTCATCATCTTGGCCGTGTTGTGCCAGAGGCGCTCTCTGAGCTCCGGCTCCTGGTCGATGACATCGAGCGCGGCGATGACTGAGGCGACTGACGCCGGAGGCGGGCTTGCGGAAAAGATGAGCGGCCGCGAGGTATGTTTCATGTAGTGGATCACGTCCTCATCGGCCACAACGAACCCGCCGATGGACGCCAGGGACTTGCTGTAGGTGCCCATGATGATGTCCACTTCTTTTTCGAGCCCGAAGTGCTCGGCCGTGCCGCGGCCGGTCTTCCCCAGCACGCCGACGCCGTGGGCGTCGTCGACCATGAGCCGCGCGCCGTACTTCTTGCAGACCGTTACGATGTCCGGAAGCGGAGCGATGTCCCCTTCCATGCTGTATACGCCGTCTACGATCACGAGCGTGCCGCGGTTGCCGCATCCCTTGAGGACGAAATCGAGGCTGCCCATGTCGTTATGCTTGAACTTTTTGACTTCCGCGAAGGAAAGCCTGCAGGCGTCAATGATGCTGGCATGGTCGAGTTTATCGATCACGACCACGTCGTCCTTGCCCGCGAGCGAAGAGATGATGCCAAGATTGGACTGGTATCCCGTGGAAAAGGTGAGCGCACCGTCTTTCCGAAAGAACGACGCAAGCTTCTCTTCAAGCTTGACGTGAATATCGAGAGTGCCGTTCAGGAACCGGGAGCCCGCGCAGCCGCTGCCGTATTTTTTTACCGCTTGTATGGCCGCTTCTTTCACCTTCGGGTGGCTCGTAAGCCCAAGATAGTTGTTCGACCCGAGCATGATCATCTTCTTGCCCTCGACGATCACTTCGGGGTTCTGTTCGGATTCCACGACGCGGAAATAGGGATAAAATCCCGCGGCCATCACTTCTTTTGCGGCCGTGTAGTTTTTGCATTTTTCAAAGAGATCCACTGCTTCTCCCTCCCCTGCCGCTCGAATGTCGTCCGTCTTTTTCCGGTAACCAGTTGTGATCACGATACCACCCCCACGTTATTTTTAAACCCTGTTCCAAAGGGTACAATGCCTTGAATCCGAGTTCTTTCTCGATCGGAGCGAGATCGCCGGTCCAGTACCGTTGCGAAGCCTCCCGTACCTTTTGCCTGTTCGTAAGCGCCGGCCGGGAGATGAAGAGACTCCCGAATTCCGAAGCAATGCCGATCAGATACGCCAGGAAATACGGTATTTTTATATTAAAGGAAGTCACGCCTCCGGTCGTCAGCAACGTCTGCCTGAATTCAGACCAGGAATAGGGCCTGTCTTCGGCAACAAAATAAATACTACCGCTTTGGGTCTTGCGCTCTGCGGCGAGAAGAAGGGCCCTCGCCAGGTCTCCGACATAGCAGAAATGAAGGAACCGCTGCCCGCCGCTGATTTCGAGCGTTACGCCGCGTGCGGCCCACCGGAACAGTTCGTACATGTCCCGGTCCCGCGGGCCGTACACCGCCGACGGACGGAGAATGACCACGGGGAACCTGTCCTTATACGCAAGCGTTTCTTGTTCAGCCAGCAGCTTGCTCCTGCCGTAATCAGATACCGGCTGCGGAGTATCGGTTGTTTTGACCGGCTTCCCGTCCCTGCCCGGGCCCGCGGCCGCGAGACTCGAGACCAGCACGAATTTTTCGAGCTTCGCGTTGCTTCGCGCGCAGGCCTGTAAAACGTTTCTGGTCCCGATCTGGTTGACCTCGTAGTAATCCCGAACTTTTCGCGCTTTCGTGAGCCCCGCGACGTGGAAAACGGTTGAAACATTTTGCATCGCGGCATCGAGCGTTTCCGGCTGCAAGCAGTCGCCGATCGCCACGTCCACCTCCAGCCCGGTCAGCCATTGGAGTTTCCGCGGGTCCCGGACGAGACAGGTGACCGCGTAACCTTTATGGAGGAGCAGTTCCACGAGATGGCTGCCCACAAGGCCGGTGCCGCCCGTGACCAAAACTCTTTTCATGCGGGTCCTTCTCTTACCCTGCGTTCTCACTTCCGGCCTTTCACGGCGGGACCGACGGTTCACCGCGATTTTTGAACATCATACGGCAGACTGCATACCGTGCCAAGACCGCACCGCTCGCACTCGAGCTGGATCGTGCTGTGGAGCACGTTGAACTTTTTGGAAAGGAGCGAGGTGATTTCATCGATAAGCTCTTTGCTCCCGCTGACGGGCTGGTCGTCGATGAGCACGTGGGCGCTCAAGGCATAGACCCCGGAAGTGATGGTCCACACGTGGATGTGGTACGCCTCCCGCACGCCTTTGACCTTCGCGATCTCCGCGGAAACGGCATCGATATTGATGTGGGTGGGCGTCGATTCGAGCAGAATGTTCACGGATTCCTTGACGAGCGACCATGCGCCGAAGATGATCACCAGCGAGATCAGAACGCTCAGGATCGGGTCTATCAAATACCAACCCGTGAAGAGGATGACGGCGCCGCCGATCACGACGCCGACCGACGAAAGGGCGTCTCCCACGATGTGCAGGTAGGCCCCCCGGATGTTCAGGCTGCCGTGACTGTGTTTTTTCAAGACGATTGCCCCGGCGATATTGACGACCAGTCCGATCAGGGCCACGACGAGCATGAGCGTTCCCGCCACGGGCTCCGGGTGCTTGATGCGCAGATAGGCCTCATACAGGATGAACGCCGAGATGAGCACGAGGACGACGCCGTTTACTAATGCCGCAAGGATCTCGATCCGGTAGAAGCCGAACGTTTTCCTCTCCGTCGGCGGCAGGGTCGCGAATTTCATCGCAAAGAACGAGAGCAGGAGTGCGATGTTATCAGTCAGCATGTGGCCCGCGTCGGAGAGGAGCGCAAGGCTGTTCGACAAGAGTCCGCCGATCACCTCGGCAATCATCATGACGAACGTGATCGAGAGGGCGATCAGGATATCTTTCCTCTCCCCGGAGGGGACCCGCTTCATGGCATGATCATGGCCGTGATCATGATTATGGTCGTGGTCATGCTCGTCTCTCTGTGTGTACACGGAAGACATATTGATGGAATATCCTCTTATCCTTTCGTCCAGAATCGCAAACCAGTCACCGCCTTGATTGCGCCGATCTCCGCGGCGTAGCCGTAGAATGCGGCAAGGCCTTTCTGTTCCTCGGCGCCGAAGTCATAACTGAATGAGTTCCAGTAAGTCACAAGCGACTGCGCCGGGATGTTGAAGCGGGCCTCGTATTCGTAAGCAAGCTGTTGCAGATGTGACAACCCGTAAGACTTTGATTCTATCAATATATCATACAGGGATGCGAGTTCTTTCTCAATGTTTTTTTTGTAGTTGACCTGCCAGAGCGCAAATACAAAAGGCAGCCCCGTGAACTCGTGCCATAGCTCGCCGAGGTCATACCGGTAGGCGAAATCCCTCGCGGCGGCGTTGGTGAGGGCAAGGTCCCCTATGGTCAAAAAGGCGTCTGCCCGCGCCGAAGCGTCTTCGACTCCCTGCTCATACATCTGGTAGCCGGGATTGACCCCGTACCGAAGTTCAAGCAATATCCGGAGCAGGACGACCGAGGTGGCCGAGGCCGTGGTAAGCGCCACGACCTTTTTGTCCAGGCCGGAAATCGGCACTTTGCTCTCAAGGATAATGCTCATCACCTTGTTCCGCGACGTGATGGACAGGTCCGGCAGGAGCAGATACCTGCCCGGGTTCATGGCATACTCAATGGATGAAGACGGCGACACGTCAACCTTGCCCTCATACAGCAGGCGGTTCAACACCGTGGGGATTCCCTCCACCAGTTGGAACGGAAAATCGCTCTTCCGCGCTACGATCCCGGCGTGGGGCGGGATACAGTTTGAATAGACGATGTGGCCGAGTTTGAGCATGAAACGATTCAGCCGTCCTTTCTTTTCTTTTTGAAAAAGTTCTCGAAATCGTCCACGAGCGTATACACCACCGGCACGACCACGAGCGTAAGCAGCGTAGAGGTAATCAGGCCGCCGATCACCGCGATGGCCATGGGGGCGCGTGACTCCGACCCCTCGCCCAGTTTCAGCGCCGTAGGCAGCATGCCGAAGACCATGGCAGCCGTGGTCATAAGGATCGGACGAAGCCTGATCGGCCCTGCTTTCAGGAGGGCTTCGTTTCGCTCCATGCCCCGGTGACGCAGGGTGATGGTATAGTCCACGAGCAGGATCGCGTTCTTGGTCACCAAACCCATCAACAGAATAACGCCGATAAGGCTGAAAATGCTGACTCGCTCTCCGGTGAGCATGAGCAGCCCCATGGCGCCGATAAGACTCACCGGCAGCGAGAACATGATCGTAAATGGATGCACAAAGCTCTCGAACTGGGCCGCAAGAATCATATACACCATAATAACCGCAATAAAAAGGGCGAAAGCTATATTTTTGAAGGAATCCAGCATGGCGTCGCTCATGCCCATGTGGCGGAATGCCATTTCAGGCGTCAGGTTCTTTTTCGTGATCTGTTCCAGATCGGAAATGGCTTCCCCGGCAGGCTTTGTTTTTTCCGTGCTTGCAAAGACCGTTGCAGCGCGCTGACGGTTGAGGTGGGTAATAACAGTCGGTCCGGCGCCGGTACGGAATTCGGTCACATCCTGCAGTCGTATCACCTCGCCGGTCGTTGAACGTACCCGGAGTTTATCAAGGTCGGACGGGTGAATGCGTTCAGCAGCGATCAAACGGGCATTGATATCGTACCGCTCTCCTTCTTTCTCGTCTTTATACTTGCCGATATTCTCACCGCCGATCATGGTGTTGACCGTGCTCCCGATGCTGGATGCCGTCACGCCGAGGTTCGCTGCTTTGTCGCGGTTGATGGTAATGCGCACCTCGGGCTTGCCAATCTGGATATCCGTGTCCGCATCCACAATTCCGGGTATTTTTGAAAAGGCGTCCTTGATCGCCAGCGTTCTTTTATTCAGTTCATCGATGTCTCTTCCCTGCACCATCATTTGAATGGGAACCGACCGCATGCCGCCGCCTACCATGGCAACCATTTCCACGGACGATTTTAAATCCGGGACCTTGTTGAGCTCGTCGCGGACTTGTTTCATGGAATCGATCTGGATAACGGTTCTGTCCTTCCGTTCTTTTAAGTTCACATAGATCCTGCTCTTGTTGATGTCCTGGCCCAGTTCTGTTCCCGTAACGTAGAAAGTGCTCTGCACTTCGGAACGTTTCTGCAATTGAACATCAATACTTCTCATAAAAGCGTCGGCCCGAGGCAGAGAATAATCAATAGGCGTTTCCAGTCTGACCATATATCTGCCCTGATCTTCGGCAGGCATAAATTCTTTTCCCAAGAGCGAGAAAAGCACGAGGCCCGCTATCATACTCGCGCCGGCAGCGAGCATGACTATCCAGCGATTGTTTAAAGCAAAGGCAAGAAGCGGACGATAAATTGTGTATATTTTATCAAACCCTCGTTCAAGGAACAGATACGCTTTCCCGTGCTTTTGTCGATAGCTTAAAAACTGGGACGACAGCATGGGTGTGAAGGTCAAAGACACAAAGAGAGAGATGAGCACGGCCACGGTAACGGTGATACCGAACTCAAAGAAAAACTTGCCCACGATCCCTTTCATGAACGCAACCGGGATGAAAACAGCGACAATGGAAAAGGTTGTCGCCATCACGGCAAGACCGATTTCCGACGCGCCTTCACGCGCCGCGGTTTCGGGCACCTCTCCTTCCTCCATCCTTCGGTAGATATTCTCGAGCACCACGATGGCATCGTCTATCAAGATGCCGATGGAGAGCGACAGCCCGAGCATGGTCATTACATTCATCGTAAATCCGAAGAGATTAATGAATGCAAAAGACGCAATGACGGAAAGCGGGAGAGCAACTGCGCTGATCAACGTGCTCCTGACGCTTCTGAGAAACACAAAGATGATCAGGACGGCAAGGATTGCGCCTAGCCAGAGAGAGACCTGAACATCCTCAATCGAACGGCGAATGAACTTGGACTGGTCGAACGTGATGTCCAGCTTCATCCCCTGGGGAGGCGTGGTTTTGGCAACAGCGGCCTTGATGCGCTCCGCGACCGCAACGGTATTCTCCCCTGTCTGGCGTTTTACGGCAAGACCCACTGAGGTCTTGCCGTTAAAGCGTGAGATCGAGCGTTCATCTTCGAGGCCGTCCTCTGCACGACCGATATCGCGGAGTTTGATAAGCCTGCCGTGCCGGTAGGTTATCACCATGTTATTGAAAGCCTCGGGTGTTTCGTATTCACCCTTGGTCTTTACGGTAAACTCGGTTTGCGCATTTTCAATGCGGCCGCCGGGGACCTCCTTGTGCTCCCGGCCCAATACAAGCTTTACATCTTCCGACGTAAGCGACAAATCATTCATCTTCTTTGGGTCCAGCCAGAAGCGGACCTGGCGCGCTCTTCCGCCGTTGATCGTGACCGATCCCACTCCCGGGATCTTCTCGATGTCCCGTTTTAGAACCTTGTCCGCGTAGTGGGTCATCTCTTTGATCGACCGGTCTCCCCACACGGCGATCCAGATGATCGGCTGGTCATCCGGGCTGATCTTTTCGATCACCGGAGGGTCCGCGTCCTTGGGAAGCTGGTTGCGGATCGCCGCCACCTTGTCTCGCACGTCCTGTGCCGCCTGTTCGATGTTCCGCTCGAGGTAGAACTCCACCGTAACAATGGAATACTCCTCCATACTGCGCGAAATGATCGACTTCACGCCATTGATCGTATTGGCCGCTTCTTCGATGAGGTCGGTAACATCAACCTCCATGATCTCCGGGCTGGCGCCCACGAGTTTTGTCGTGATGTTGACCACCGGGAAATCGACTTTCGGAAAAAGATCGATTGCCAATTGCCGGTACGCGATCACGCCGAATACGATCAGGGCGACTCCCACCATGGTAATGAAGATCGGACGCCGTATGGACACTTCAGGGAGTTTCATTTTATCGCATTTCCTCGATTTTCGTCTTTGCTGCCTTCTCGTTTTTCCCCAAGAGTCCGATGCTCTTCTCCAGTCTCAGGATTGCGAGCTGCCGGTCCCAGGTGGTCGAGATCAGCTCTTTTTCCGCCGAAGACAGCGCCGTTTCAGCATCGATGAGCGAAAGGCTCTGCACGAGACCCTCGGAAAAAAGTCCTTCCACGGTATCGAAATTTTTTCGGGCATCATCGAGCAGGAGCTTCGCGGTTTCAAGGACCGAACTTGCGGTCTGATACGTACTATATGCTTCCTGGACTTCGCTCTCGATCTGCCGTTTGAGCAGCACCGTGGAAAATTCTGCCTGCCGCTGCTTCGACTTGGCCTCTGCTACTTCGGCCTTCATAAGCCCGCCTTCGAAGATGGGGATCTGGAGCCTGATGCCGCCATAGTACACGGTCGCATCCAATGCGGTTGCAGGGTGTGAATCCTGGTACGTCACCCCTCCCTCGGCGTATATCTGGGGATGATGGGCCCCTTTGGTGATGGCCACGAACTCCTCAGCGACCTTCTGATTCATCTGTGAGCTTGTATAGTCGTCCCGGTTTATGAGCGCGGCTTCTTCCAAGGAGGCCATGGTCCCCTGCGGCGCGGGAAACTCGTCCGGTTCTGCGATATCGATATCTTTGGGCAGTTTGGCGACCAGGCTTAGTTTATTCTTCGCCAGGGTAAGCCCGTCTTCCGCGCGCACGAGCGCTATCCTGGCCTGGTTTACCAGCGTGTTCGCCCGCAGGAGCGCGGACAGGTTCGCTTTGTTTTTTCGCGTGGCTGCTTCCCGCTCCGTGACTTTTTTATGACGCTCCATCCGCTCCAGAGCTTTCCTGCCCACCTCTGCTTGTTTCTTCGCCTTGACCACGGCGTAATAGGCTTCAGCAACGCCCAGCATGACGGTCTGTTTTGCGACCGAGAAATCCTTTTTGCTTATTTCCCGAAAGGTTTTTGCTGCCCGCCAGGCCGCCAGGGTCCTGCCGCCGGTGTAGAGAGGCTGTTTCAGAATCAGCGACGCATTCACCTGTTCGAGAGGTTGAAAAAGAAATGAGCCCCCGCCGGGAGGCAGCATTTCGTTAAACCGCGTATATGCGGCGCCGGCCGTCAGCCGCGGATATATATTCGATAACGCCTGGTCCACCCTGCTCTCGGCCTGGAGCGCATTCTCTTCGGAAAGTTTTATGGTTTCGCTCTCCGCGAGCGCGGCATCATAGGCTCCCTGGAGAGTGTAGAGCATGCTCTCGGCAGAGGCGCCCGTCAGGGACGTCAGCAGGAATACGACTATGGCAAGAGTCGATTTTACTCTCATGACGCCTTTCTGTTATTTCGTGATTGCCCGTGATCGTGCCGTTCCACCCAGGCCGTCGAAGAAAAGACCGGTAACGAACGCGCCGAACTTCCCGGGTGAACGGTCCAGGTGTTTTCCCTGCACGCGCTCGGCGATGGGCTGCATGATAAAGTTATGAATAATCACCCCGATAAGCGATGCCACGGCAAAGGCCGGGTCGACTTTTTTGATCTCGCCGTTCCGTATGCCTTCCCGGAAAATCCGGATAAGAAGTTTAAAGTTAGGCTGTCACAGTCAGATTCATTGCCGTAATATGCGGTGGTAGTTCTATGCGGCGGGGTTTATTACCGGGATGCCTTCACTTTTCGCAATATCACACAATTTCTGATCTGCAGAGACAAACGTCGGCCTGTCTGAAAAATTGTTTATGCTAACAGCCAGTTGCACCGCATCAACCGGCTTCATATAGCGCTTCAGAATAAGCTCGTCGGCTCTTGTGATGTCTTCCGCCGTTATATCGAGCACCGTAACTCCGAGATTTTCGATGTCGTGATAGAAGAACAGCCTCTGCTCCCGGAAGTGTTCTTCATTCGTAAGATGATCGATCTCGAAAAGTCTTTTGAGGTTGGATATAACTTCGGTGAGGGTGAGAGATGATATAAACAAGTCGCCGAGTGCGTTTTCCAAAGCTCGTTGACTTTCGCGGTTCCCGCTTCTACCTGGTATCGTTTAAACAGCGCGCTGGTATCGACAAAGAAGGGCATTGGTTATCGTTTCTCTCTGTCCTCGGTGACTCTTTTTGATAACGATATGCCGATAGCAGACAGACTATTCTGAACATCTTGAAGAGATCCGTGCGGACGAGGCTGTCTTTTTATATAACTGAGAAGTCTCGGATTGGTATGCGGTTTGGCTATAGTTTTCGGTGCCATAGAAGCAGCCCTCCATAGGCTTTACTTGGTATAATAATAACAGATGATTGTATGACCGTCAAGACATTCGTCGGCGAGCTTCATAATCGCTCATCTTCGTTCTTTCAGGAATACCACGGTTGACGTGTTGTCAGGCTTTTGCCTTTTGTTTAATCTTTTCGTTGAACTTCGCGCTGTTAATGATAAACCGTTCGTGGGTGCCTTTGCTGATAAGGTCCACGCCATCGCTGGCCTCTATCTCGAACGTCAGGCGGCGGCCGTCAACCGCGACGATTCTCACTTTTGCCGTAACTTCCAGTCCGGGAGGCGTCGCCGCCAGATGGCTGACATTGATATGGGTCCCGACGGTTTGCTCCTCAGGCCAGTCGAGGTGCGGATTGACCGCTCTGATGCAGGCCCACTCGAAGAAGCCCACCATGAACCCCGTGGCGAAGACTTCCGGCATTTGCTGGAACTCGGGCGCTTCCGGGTAGAGCACAGGGACGGTTTTCGATTTCGTAACGCGGAACGTAAATGAAGATTCTATCCCGGGCTTGAGCGACGGTTTCATTGCTCCTCCTTGCGCACATTTTCGTAATGTCAAAACTTCTTTAGCAAATTCCCCTATTATTCTTTTTTCTCAAGCACGTACTCAAAAAAAGCCTGCCTCCCCTTGCGCCTTCGGCAGAACCGGCCCACTCCGCGTCGTCGCAGGGCGTGCCAGGCTGACG
>JBGOTO010000025.1:0-25097 GCA_041476485.1 Nitrospirota bacterium | reverse complement strand
TTCTCCGCTGTTTAATAAGAAAACCGAGTACTGTTGGATTTGCCAACGCGAGTTCTATAGCGAAGTGCAACACTTGGGGTAGCCATGCTATCCTAAGTGTCTATGCCAAAACTATATAAGCAGTTGTCTCAATCCGAGAGAGAGCATATTGCCAACCTGCTCTCAGAAGGAAAGAGCCTCGGTGACATTGCAAAAGCGCTCGGTAGGAACAAGAGCACAATATCCCGTGAGCTTGCTCGAAACTCAGCGCCTCAGCATCACTGCTATACACCCTGCCGGGCTCATGCTCGGGCTTGTGAGCGAAAGACCACAACCAATACGCATGAGCGGCTGAAGAATGACTTCATCCGGCAGTATGTAAGGGACGGCCTCGAAAAAGGATGGTCCCCGGAGCAAATCTCCGGTCGAATACGGATCGACTATCCTGGGTACTCCATTAACCACGAGGCCATCTATCAGTATATCTATCATCCCCGGAACCCGCACCGTCTGGAGATGATCAACCTGTTACGCCGTGCCTACAAGAAGCGGAGAACCAAGGGCATCGGCAGAAAAGAGCGAAAAACCAAGATTCCCAACAGGATTCCGATCGATGCCAGACCGAAGTCCATTGAGAATCGTCACCGCTATGGCCACTGGGAGGGCGATAGCCTGATCTCCCGGAAGAGCAAAGCAGCTTTAAACACATTGGCTGAGCGCAAGAGTCGGCTTGCCTTGATCACCAAGCTCCCCCGAAAAGGAGCTGCCGAGACGAATAGGGCGATCATCAGCCGCCTCAAGAAACTGCCGGCAAACGGTCGTCAGACCCTCACGCTGGACAATGGCACCGAGAATGCCAAGCATGAGCAACTCTCTGCCAGGCTCGGCATTAAATGCTATTTTGCCTACCCCTATTCATCATGGGAGCGGGGCACGAATGAGAACATCAACGGTCTCATCCGATGGTACTTGCCAAAGGGTACCGACTTCAGTAAGATTACTCCAGAGCAAATAGCTCGGATCGAATACTTGCTTAACAGCAGACCAAGAAAGTGCCTCGGTTATAAAACGCCATTGGAGGTCGCCGCCTCAAGCGTTGCACTTCGAGATTGAATTCGCGTTTATTAATTTGAGCCATTTTAACGCTATAAGGGCTAATCTGCCGTATTATCTTAAATTCCCAGTAGCTTGCATATATATGGGCTGCTTTGAGTATATTATTAGTTAAGGAGTCAAAGCACTCCTCTTTAGCCAGATATTCTTTCAATTCATCTTTTATATTTGATTGTGCTAAGTCTGAGACATCACTTTCGAGTTCTCCAAAAACCCATTTGTTAAGCTCGTCGAATTCTGTTTTATACTGATTTTTTATTTTTCTATAAACAGGTGATTTGATATCCGAAAGAACTACTCTGCGCAATAATTCAAAGATTCCGCCTTTAATTATCGAATGCCATTTGACTGTATTGCCTTTCTCTTCTTCATACTTGCCCAGGCAATAAGCGATCATCATTTTATGTGCATGTTTATCTAATTCCGTCAGTTCAATAGGACGCACCATGTCGTTCCATCGCTGAATATACGATGACTCGAATAGCCGTATAGCTAATGCTTTATGAATCATGGTTCATCTCCTTGAATATATCTCTGGCATTGATTGTGGTCGCTTCTTGATCCTTGACATATTCGCGCGAATCCGCCGGGGTCAGGTCCATCTATAAAAAGTTAGAAGTTTGAAGAGTGAAGTTCGTCCCTTCCTGCCTATCGCTTCAATACAATCAAAGCGCCCGCGGCGATTGCGAGGAGGTCCATGATCGTGCCGAGTCCCGAAAAACTGAGATCCAGCAGCGGTATCAGCCCCGTTACGATGAGCCAGATACCGGTCAGGAGCATGCCGAGGTTCTTGGGTAGTTTTATGGAAAAACTTTTTTTCATGGGAAGACTCCTTTCTTGGAACAAGTTGAATTTGGAAGTTTGAAGCGATTTGTTTACTTCACTCTTCTTAGTTCAAATTTCAAACTTCCCCCTTCGCTCTTCTTCGAGGTCCGCTAAGAGTCGGCTTCGCGCGATACGTAGCGGCGGTTTCCGCCACGCGGGTCCCGGCACTTTTTTTCTCAGGCTCGAATACTACGCGCACCCGGGCGTGCAGGACCTTGGCAACGCGCCGCAGAGTACTGAGAGAATGTCCTTCGTAGCCGGGTGATTCCAGCCGGCTGATCTGCTGCTGGGTTATCTTGAGAAGCTTCGCGAGGTCCTTCTGGGAAAGCCCCGCCTGTTGGCGGAGGGCGGCGATCTGGAGCGCCACGTCCCAGGCCTCGCCTGCGCGCTCGAACCGGGCAGCAAACGCCGGGTTCTTCAGTTGTTCATTCAGATAGCGGTCAAAATTCGTTTTCTTCATCGCTCTGCTCTTTTCCACCAGTCGCGCATCCGTTCCCGCGCGGTCGCCATGTCACGGTCCGGAATGGCCCTGCCTTTGTTGCGGATTGCATGCACCGCAACGATCCGGCGGCTCTTTACAAAGAACCAGAGCACGCGGGTGTTGAGTTTTCCCACATGGCGCAATTCAAATAACTCGCTATCGAGCGCCTTGGACAACGGCTCCCGATGGTACTGCCGGTTCCGCAGTTTCGCCAGGCCGGCGACCACGGCGGCGAAGTCATCGGGATCGCTGACTTTCAGCTCGTTCAGAAACTCCCGCACGGGACACGACCCTGTTTCCGTTTCATAGAATTCTACTGTAAATTCCATTCGAAATAAACAACAATTTTGTTGTATTGGCACATCCGCCAGAATCATAAAAAGTTAAAAGTTTGAAAAGTGAAGTTCATCCCTTCCCGCCTAACGCCCCGTTACGATCAAAGCGCCCCCTGCGATTGCGAGGATGTCCATGATCGTGCTGAGTCCCGAAAAACCGAGATCCAGCAGCGGTATCAGCCCCGTCAAGATGAACCAGATACCCACCAAGAGCATGCCGAGATTCTTGTTTAGTTTCATGGGAAGACTCCTTTCCTGGAACGAGTAGAATTTAGAAGTTTGAAGGGTGAAGTTTGCAATGCCTGCAACTTTCAGACTATGCTGAGCCCCTCGACCTTCTTGAAATGCTTGCTGTCAAATGTGGCGATCTTCGTGTACTCTTTTGACTTTATGTAGGCGATATTATAGGCATCGATAAAGTCCATGTTCCCCGAGGCATAGAGCTGAACGGCCTCGCTGATCCGCGCGTGGCCGGCGATCTTGAGGTTCCGGGAGGCAAGGAGGGTGGTGAGCACTTCCGTGACTTCTTTTCTAGTGAACCCGTAGAACGACTCAAGCACCCAGACGATCTCGGCAATGACGAGTTCGCTTGTTTCAAGCTTTATCTTCCCCTCCTCGGCCTTTTCGAACAGCGCGCGCGCCTTTTCATACAGGGCCGCCGCGTCCTTCACGAGGAACCGCAGGAACACGTTGGTGTCGACGAAAACCGTATCGTCCATGTCAGCGGCCTTCCTTCGCGATCTTCCGGGCGACTGCTTTTTTCGTATATTCCCGCTCGCTCCCGGTCCCCACTTTTCTTCCGCTGGCTATCCCGCCGAGACTGAGGAGCGACTTCCGTTCTTTTCGCTTGAGGATAAGCACGTTGTCCCGCACTTCGAAATGAAGGCTGTCGCCCTCCTTGATATGGAGCTGGTCCCGGAACGGCTTGGGAATCGTGACCTGGCCTTTTTTCGTTATCGTTGACATTCCTTACCTCCAAATTGGTATTACCTATATTCTAGGTATTACCGGCAAGAAAGTCAATCAAAAGTTAGAAGTTTGAAGAGTGAAGTTTCCATTATCAGTTTGTCTTCGGCTTTTGCCCGGTGGCCCGGACATTAACGAACTTGGACAAGGTGTCGAACCAGAACGGCGCGCCGAGCGATATGGCGAGCAGGGTAATCAGCCATCCGCACAGCTTGACGAGCCACTGGAGCGCGGTGCGGGGCAACTCGTTCCAAACGCTCTTGGCCGCGTCCCACAAACCGATATTCTCGGTTTTCGAGAAAACAGACCAACCCATCGGCAGTTTGAGCGGTTCGATTCCCGCCTGGATCGTCTGGAACCCTGCGGGGTCGTCTTTCCCCTGCCTCGCCGCCACTTCGGCGGCGGCCACCAGTCCGGCCCGCATCCCGGCGTCGCGGTAGAGCGCAGCGGTGAGATGGATGGTGTCCACATTCAGGGCGAGCGTGATTAGGCCGGCAAAAATATAAACGATCAGCTGCGACTTCCTCTTGTACCATCCGCCGATCCTGTCCATGCCTTCATCGAACCACTTCTCTATGTTCTCGCGGGCCGCATCGAGGCTGTTCCCCGCGCCGCCGATATGGAGCAGCAGCGTCTTTTTTAATTCACTATCCGGGAGCTTGTCTATGCCGCCCAGAACAGCGCTGAACGCGGCCGGCTTTACGCCGTTCGAGGCCGGAACAAGGGTGTCCAGCAAGGCGCGCGCAAAGGTCCCTCCCGGGATATAGGAAGGTTTGCGCTTGCCTTTGGCGAGAGCTTTGATCAAGGGATGATCGTAAAATTGCTTGGCGAGCCCGCTGCCGTCCGGATCGCTCAGAAGACTGCGGATGCCGTCCTCAAGATTTTTCGCGCGCATGTTCATGAAGGACGCTATCGCTTCCGTAATGGCAGTGCCGATAAGGCTCAAAAAAAGGTAAATAAACGTTATGCCGATCGCGATGTCAAGAAATGTTGAACCGAACATGATTTTCTCCTATTCTTCGTCTTTTTTATTTTCCTGTTTGGCCGGGCTTCCATTCGCCGTTATCCTCTTTGACATAAACATATAATCGATATAGCCGATGATCTGCAACTGCACCTCCCGGGGGACCTGCCGGAGCTTTCTCACGACCTGTATCTCCTCCGCGTTCATGATCTTCTCAAGATGGCAGCACTGCTCCTCGGACAGCGGCCACACCCGCTTCTTCCGCCACGAGATTTCCGGCGCGGGACAAAGAAAATACCCTTTCACGTCCAGGGGGACCCTCTCCTGGTGCGCGGTCAGGATCACCATCGTCCTGTCCAGGCCGAGCTTGTCCGCAAGGATGCCGAGCGTCTGGTCTTTCGGGAGATGTCCTTCATTGACCGTGACCCGCAACGACTCCTGGCTTACCCCCAGGAACTTCGCCGCGTCCTTCAGGTTGCGAAAGCCCTTTTCCTTCAGCGCCTTTTTTATCATTTCGGACACTTTCATCGGCCCGGCCTCCGGTACTTTTTCGCCCTCAGTACGTGATCAACCCCAGTTTCGGCAGCAATTCGTGCAGCACGTAATCACGGTGCCGGTACGCGGCCCGGATGAAGCAACGCGCGTCTTCGATCGTCCGGGGATCGCTCGCCTGTTTTCCGCAGTCCTCCAGGTCCCAGCACTTCTCATCGTAATGCACGCTTCGGTCCTGCTCCGTGGGAGCGCAGAATTTGCCGGCCTGTATGGCTTTTTTCCAGCGCTCTATCCGCTCGTCCACGCCCGTGGTCGACTTTCCCTGCAGGAGGTTGGCCACCGCGGGGGATATGGACTCCCAGATCTTTCCCATGCCGCTGTCCCGGTCGTTCGGGCTCTGCGCCAGGAACTGCTGGAAAAAATCGTACAGGCACTTGCACCCTTCGATATAGCCGGCCTTGTTGTTGCGATCGGTGTTTGTCTTGTCGCACCGGGAGCCGTCTTCGTATTCAAATGTCCAGGAGATCGACGGGTGGTCCGGGAAAATGCCGACCGCGCCGTGGCCGACAGGCACCGCCTCGGCGAAAATGCCCCTGATCATGGTCCAGGCCCTCTGGACCACCTTGCCCGCAAAGCGCGCGATGTTCCTGGCGTGTTCCCCGGTCACGCGGACGGTGTATTCCTTCACCTTGTTGCCCTCGCAGGAAAACCCGGTGAACCCGAAATGCGAAAAAGTGTCGGCGTAGACATGGGCCGCGATGCCGATCAGATGGGGCCGGTATTCGGCGTTTTCCGGAGCGAGCGCAAACGCTTTCAGTTCTTGCGCGGGCCCGCTGTTCTTGCGGCAGACCATGCGTTGGTCGAAGCCGCTGTCCTTCGGCTCATTGCCGGGCAGGAAATGGAAGGGCACCCAGACCCGCCACTGGTCGCCCGGTATCGCATTTTTGACGTCCAACAGCTTGTGGCTGGTCATGGTCGAGAGGACCGTCTTGTCCTTGATGTTTACCACGTCGTCGTCGGTTGCGTCGTCGACGAACTGCGACGCGCGGGCGAGGGTCAGCGCCGTGGCGTCCTTTACTCCCGCCGCGCGGGCGAGCGCGTACACCCCGTAAAAATGCATGTCTTTCTGCATCGTGTCCCCCTTCGTGAAAAAGAAATTATCGGTGCGCCTACCGGACTATTTGCATCCTCTCTCCCCGGTCCATCGCCTGGAAATCATCACCGCTGCATCAGGCTTTTCACCCCGCCGGAGAACTTCTTGCCGATCCCTTTTTCTTCGAGGGCAACGGTCACTTTCGCGGTCTGGTTGCCCGTTATCCGTATGAATTCTTCCTTGTAGTAATCATCTGTTTCTATTGCCGCGATATATTCCCCTGCGGGAAGTTTTATTTTGAAGTCAGGGCTGTCGGAGCGGGAGCGCGCAGCGACGCTGCCGTCCTTGTTCAATAGGGTTATGGTTATGTTCCTTGTCTTTTTTGGGGAAATATCGAACACCGCCGTCCCCTGCGTTGCCGGCGTCTGCGCATAGGCCGGCGAGGGAGACCAGAATGCCGTGAAGAGCTTTTTAGCGTCATCCGCAGGCAGGTTGCTGGAACCGGTATTCAGCGACTGGGCCGGCACAACGGGAACGTTGGTCTTTTCGGCGGTCACGCCGTTTGCAAGGGATATGATGAGCGCGGGAACGGCAACGCCTTTATAAAAGGCGTCCCGTATGTCCCTGGCGCTCAAAATATAGACGACGAGAAAGCCCGCGATGGCGAAGAAGAGCGTTCCTCCGACGGCTAGGCCGGCGATATTGCTCGGAATCGGTCCGCCGCTCATGACCTGCGAGGCGTAGTTAATGATGTTCGGCGCTATACATCCCAAACCGCCCGCGAGGAAGATCTTCAATTTGGCGTTCATGGTTTCCTCCTGGTTAGTATATGGACGTCAACTCTTCTTCCTGAGCCACCCGTAAAAGACCGCCAGCGCTCCCCAGAAATAGAGCGAGGTGATCGCCCAGCCGGTCATGAACGGGTGCGTCCAGAAGGAATACATCTCCTTCGCCTCGTATTTTGCGTAGCTGCTTGCGATGTTGAACGTCGTATCGCGCATGAGGAAGATGATGACGCCGACCAGAACGAGCATGGCAATGTAGCTTATCCGCACCCACTTGTGCTTTCCGCGCAGGATGAGGCGCCTGCCGGCCTCGAAGCCGATGACCGTGGGAATGATCGCGAGGGCGAACAGCGCATAGGCGAAGGACGCCCGCAAGGGATGGTCCGCGATCCCGTCCACCCATTTCCAGAGGAAGTTCGTTTCCCACGCGGGCCACCCGAGCAGGTAGTAAAACGGCTGTCGGCGTGATGAAGATCGCCGCGAACATGCAGACCAGCACCCTCAGGAACAACGTCTTCTGATCGTCCTTCTTCTCGATCATTTTACTCCCCGCCTCGGACAGCACGAGGCCAGCCATCACCGCGATCGGCACATCCATGGCAAGCATAGGTATTTCCTCCTTTTGTTTGTATGATCACGCACGATTTGCTCCTAAAAACCTTCCACCTTCGGTCTATCCACCTGAGTGGTTCCTGAACGCTTACTTTTTGACAAACCTATCCTGTGCGAAGCTCTTCCACGCGTTTTCCTCTTCAGCGCCCATCATCACCATGGGAAGGCGGCCGTTGGTTTTCCCGATTGCCGGCCGCTTCCCGATTCCTCCCGGGTTATAGGGGAGCAGCTCGTACCGTTCGCAGCCTTCGGCTTTCACGAACCGCGCTATCGCGTCGATGTTTTTTTCTCCGGCCGTGATGCCGGGGACGAGCGGGGTCCTCGGGACGAGCTCGACGGCCGCCTCTTTTCGCAGCGCGCGGAAGTTTTCCAGGATCCGCTCATTGCCCGCGCCGGTGTATTTTTTGTGAAGTCCGCTGTCCAGGAACTTGATGTCGTAATAGATCAGGTCCGTAAAGGGGAGCACCTTCTCCCTGAATTCGCGGAGTTCGAACATGCCCGACGTCTGGAGGGCGATATGGACTCCCTGCTGCTTGAGACGCTGCATCACCTGGCCGAGATAATCCATATGGAGTGTCGGCTCGCCGCCCGAAAAGGTGACCCCGCCGCCGGAGATCTCGTAAAACACGCGGTTGTTCAGGAGCAGGGCGACAAGCTCATCGGCATCATAATGCGCGCCGACGGCTTTCAATGCCGTGGACGGACAGGCGTCGACGCAGGCCCCGCAGGCCGTGCACCGGTCCCGGTGTATCCGCCCCGGCAGGTCCATGCTTGCCGCGCCTGCTGGGCAGGCGCGGACGCAGTCGCCGCAGCCGACGCAGAGGCGGGGATAAAAAGCGACCTCTTTTTCCGCCTTCCACGATTCGGGGTTGTGGCACCAGGCGCACGACAGGGGACAGCCCTTCAGGAAGACCGTGGTCCGTATGCCCGGCCCGTCGTCAAGGGAGAAACCGCGCACGTCGAAGACGAGCGGATATGCCGCGTCATCCTTCAAGAAGTTCCGGCCCTTTCAACCGCACGTGGTTGGCCATATACGCGAACTTGTACAAATAGTTCAGGTTCCCGTCAAGGACCACGTCCTGGTTCAGCATGGCGCCGAGCACGTCCGGCTTCGGCGAGAAGAGGAAGTTCATGAGCGCGTGCGAATTTTTGAAATTCACCGTGATGTTCGGGCCGTCGAGCTCACCCCGCTTCACTTTCATTTTTCCGTTCCTGAATGTCGCCGAGACGGCGAAGGAGCCGTCCACGCTCCGGAAGACGTATTTCCCTTCAAAGCCTTCGATGTTCTTCCGGTAACGGCGGCTGATGAGGAACATGAGGCCCATGCCGTCAAGCAGCAGCAGGAGCATGTCTTCGGTGAAGTGCGCGGGCCCCAGAAGGTCCGCGATCTTTTCCAGGGCCTTCCGCGCCCTCATGAAACGAAAAAGCATGAAATGCCAAATTTTTTCCAGCATACGGTCCTCCTTAATGCTTAATCCTGAAATTTATCAATTGAACCCCGGCTTATGCGGGCTCGAACGGCAGCATGTCCCGGTGTTCCTCGGGGAACTCCTCCCGCTTTCCCGTCCGCACGTCGTAGGCGGTCCTCGTGATGATCTCGTCCTTCATGGCATCGTTCAGGTCTTTGAAATAGGCGGAATAGCCCGATACCCTCACCAGGAGTTCCGGGTATTTATCGGGGTTCTTCTTCGCGTCGATGAGCATGTCGTAGGACATGATATTGAACTGCACATGCAGGCCGCCCGACTGGAAGTAGGCCTCGACGGCGGAGCCGAACTTTTTTATGTCCTCGGGGTCTCCGGCGTCCACGCGCGGATATTTGAGGTTGAGCGCCTCGCCGCCCGGGATGCAGTCGTTCGGCAGCCCTCCCACGGCCTTCAGGCAGGCGTCCACTTCCGCGGCCGCCTGCGACGCGGGGGTGATGCCGCTCGCGAACACGCGGGACGCCATCCTGCCGTTCGGCAGCGCGCCCGAGAGCTTGCCCTGGCCGGCATGGTTTGTCATGGACCAGAACCCGGGCCGGTATTTCCCGCCCCGATAGTTCTCGCGGCCCTGGTACAACTGGTGGAGATAGGCGACGAGGGCCTGGGAGTTCCTGACCGCGACCGGATCAGCGGTCCCGTATTTGGGCGCCTTGTTGACAAGCCAGGCGTGCAGCTTTTCATGGCCCTTGAAATCGGCCTTCAGCGCCTGCTGGAGCTCGGCAAAGGTGCATATCTTGTCGATGAACACGGCCTTTTCCACCGCGTTCAACGAATCAACCGTATCCGCGAAGCCGATATGGGTGGCGCCCGAGGCGTTGTAGAGCGCGCCGCCGAAGATCAGGTCTTTCCCGCTCTCCATCGGTCCCTCGAAGAGAGCGGACAGAAGCGGCGTGGGCAATATCTCCTGGTAGACCGTGCCGAACATGTTGTTCAGGTCCACGGCCTTGTCGATCACCCAGGCAAGCTGTTTCTGGAACGCGTCCCGGAACATCTCGAAACCGGTGAACGAGGCGGGGTCGCCTGATTCGAAGCTGATGACCTCGTCGCCGGTCACGGGCCGCCTCCCGTTGTACAGGGCCAGCTCGAGCACCGACACCAGGTTCAGCATGATGGAGCTCGACGCGTCGTAGCTGCGGCCGGCCGACGCCAGCTCGACGCAGCCGATCACCGCGTAGTCCCTGGCATGCTCCAGCGTTGCCCCGTGTTTGCCCAGCACGTCGATGTCCACGACGTCGTTGTGGAACGCGGGTACGGATTTCGTGTTCACGATCACCTCGGCCACGCGGTCGCGGTATTCACGGCTGTTTTCTTCATAATGATAGCGGGCGTTCATGCTCGGGTCCCTCGTCTTGAACAGTTCCGTGACCCGAAGCATGACGTAGGTGAGATCGTTCACCGCATCCTTGCCGTTCACGTCCACGCCCCCGACGGTGACCGCGGGCACGGTGCCCGCGCCGCCGAACAGCTCTTCCGCGGTCTCCGGCACGAGGTTCGTGTTGTCGTTGAGCTTCAGCCAGAGGCACCCGACGAGATCGATCGCCTCCTTCACGGTCAGCGTCCCGTTGTCGATGTCTTTTTTATAATAGGGGTACAGGATCTGGTCGAGCCTCCCGGGGCTGATCGCCATGTTGATGTTCTCGGCGTGGACCGCCACCTGGGCGATCCAGAGGGCGTTGACCGCTTCCCGGAACGACCGCGCCGGCCTGGCGGGGACCCTGGCGCAGACCGCGGCCATGGCCTCGTAATTCGCCTTTTTCCCGGGGTCGCGCTCCTTGCTCGCCAGCTCCGCGGCCTTTTTACTCAGGCTCCACGCATAATTCTTTATTCCCTCCAGGGCGATCCTGGCTGCCTGGTAAAAGGCGAGGCTGCTCTGCTCTTCATTTGAAAGCGTTCCCTTGCCGCGGACGGCCTTTTCTTTTTTTGAGGCTTCCGCAAGGAGGCCGTCCAGTCCTTTTTCGAGCACGGCCCGGTAACAGGGCACGGTGTGCGAGATGCAGCCCGCCTTGCTCGCAAGAAAAAAGACGATGCGCTCGAAGAGCTTCATGGGCGCCGGGTTCTTGTATTTCTCCCTTGTCTTCTCCAGGACGTTCATCTCCATCCAGTACGGGTAGATGTCGAGGTTCAACATCTGCGCGTCCTCCTCGGACAGCTTGAGCGGGTTCTTGTCGCGCGCGCTGATCGTATCGAGCTCGGGCCAGATGGTCATGCCCGTGAATTCCGGATAGACCGGCGCGCCGAAATATTTCGAGGTCGTCGTGCCCGCGAGCAGGTTGCCGTCGAAGAAGAGGGGTTCCTTGTTGGAAAGAAAATGATTGACGGCCTTTGCATACCGGACGATGGCCGGTTCGCCGCCTTCCGGATTGTCTTTGTAGTACCTGGTGATGTACCGTGCGCGTTCGATGCAGACCTCCGGCTTGGCCCGCACCGCCGAGTCCCGGAGCCCCTTCAGCAGCTCCCGATCGCCGAGACCGTATTCTTTGAGCCTGATGTCCTTGAGTGTAACAAGTCCCATGTTCCCTCCTTAAGTATGCTCTACGCTGCGCGCGGCGGTCCCTTTCGAAAATCGCTTGATCCAGACACCGAACGCGATTGATGCCGCGAAGAAGTATCCCATAATCACGAGCCAGGAATTGAAAAACGCCGGCGTATGGAACATCACGGTCGTCCGCTTCGGTACGGCATGATAGTCCGCATAGGTGCCGACGTGATACCACGTAAAAGGCCAGAGAATGAAAGGCAGAAGGGTGGCGACCACGCCGGCCGTGGCCAGGACCAGTACGGTCCGTTCCCTGCCCTGCCGGTAGAGCGTATGGGCGAGGGCGTAGCTTGCCACGCCGATCACGATCATGCCGAAGTAAAATCCGATGTAGAAAAACGAGACGAGCGGGTCCGTGGCGGGCCGCTGGACCCATTCCCACCAGTACATGCTCTCCCATGCGGGCCAGCAGATGAGAAGGAAAAGACCGACGGGAGCGAACATCAGGGAAAAATACGTTACGATGGGGCCGCCGAGCCGGTGGGTCAGCCTGCTCTCTTCCTGCTTGAGGTATTCCCTGCTCAGAACGGCGAAAATCTGTCCGGCCGCAAAAGCGCCGGGGATGTCAACCTGTACCATATCGAACCTCCTTGTTTAAAATACCGGTCCCTGTCGCTCGAGACAGGGACCGGCCCGTTATCATTTGCCCTGGGCGCCGGCTTCCAGTTGCCGTATGGCGTACTCCGGATTGAAATCGCCCTTGAGCTTCTTCCCTTTCGCGACCTCCGCTCTCAACACGTAAGAAACGCCTTTCGCGGCTTTCACGGTCAGGCCGTGCGTGTACTTCATCCCTTTTATGACAACCGGATCTTTCAGACGCCTGAACATCCCGACCTCGCGCCCCTTGTTGTCGAACATGGTTATCCGTTCGACTTCATCGCCCGGCCTGAGGAGGACCTCCAGAGAACACATCGGGCATTTGAACCGCCACCAGGGATCGTAAATCGGATAGCAGGCCTCCGGATACCGCTTGCAGATATTGCAGAACACCGGGGATATGTCGCAGAGCGTTGCTTCAACTTCGAAAAAGAAGGGATCGATGGACGGGGCGATCTCCGTTGTATGGGCGGCCTCCGCGTACAGCTTGTGCGCCGTCCAGTCGACCTCACGCTGGAATTTTACGCCGGTCATGAAATTTCCCTTGTCGGGATAGTTGCTGGCGGAGAACATGCCGACAAAATTTCTGCCGACGCTGACCAGCGAGGCGTAGTCGCCGAGGTACACGTTCGACGCCACGAGGGGATTGTTCGTCGAGGTCGGGCTGGTTGCGAGCTGGTTCGCAAGCAGGATGCCGGGGGTGTTGAAAGCTGTTGCGTCCGTGTCCGTGGTGCGGACCAGGTGCGTCTCCCATTTGCCGGAGACAAGACGCTGATACAGCACCCCGACCGTGCCGATGGAATTGATCGCAACCTCGGGATTCAACGCGTTGGTGACGGTAAGAAGGTCGTCCGACCAGTCCACGCCGCGATTAACGGAGCGTCGGACATGGATGGTTTCGGTATTAAAGCCGCCGTCACCCCAGGCAACGTAGACGCGATCGCTGTTGCCCGGGTCCACGGCGATGGAAACGTTGCTCGCACCCAGGCGGTTCTGTCCCATGACGCCGGAGGGCAGCGTAAGAGTGGTCGTAACGTAACTGCCGGGGACTCCGTCGGTGGTAGCGGTGAGAGCGCTGAATGGGGCCGCGCCGGCGCCCCAGTTGTCGTCCCGCACCACGACCAGCCGCGGTGAATTAGAGAAGTCGTGAATGAACGCGGCATAGACCGTCCCGTCCCGATGCACTGCGGGAACCTGGGCAAAGCCGTCCTGGCCGGGTATGCTCGTGTTGCGGGCCTCGATTACCGCGAGCGTGAAGGTGGGCGCCGAAATAGCGGCGTCCTGGGAGATGTCGAGCGTCGAGGTACGGCCGGTTGTAAAAAATTTCTTGAGGTCATTAAAGCCTACATAGAGCTTGTCCTGACCGGCCGTAGAAGTAAGCACCACCGTGTGCGGCTGATCGACCTGGGCCGCCCGAGTGTCGAGCGTGGTCATGGTAGCGGCGGTGAAGGGGTCCTGCGCGCGCAGCACCGTCACGGGGTATCCAACTCCTGCAGCGCTGAGCGTCCCCGCATACAGCCAGCTCGTCGTGTGCGTCAATGCGCTGCTGAGCGTCGAGCTGAAGCTGAGGGTGATGTCGCCGGTGGGAGGGCCCGCGCCGATCTTGCTCGGGACGATGTATGCGAGGGCCCACGTATTGCCGCGGTCCGTGGAGACGTAGATCGGCGCGGTCGCGGTTACCATGGGAGACATGGTAAGATTGTCCCAGGTGAAGGCCGAACCGGCCATCCGGCTAAAGTCATTGGGATCGACCGTGATAGTCGGCTCGGCGTCCTGGTTGGTCTCGCCGCTCCGGCTCTGGGGCACCATGTCGACCAGCCGGTTCTTGGCGACGGCCGGGAGTATAAGAGAGCCGAGAATGAGCACTGCCGCGAAAAGTGAGCGAAAAATCGACGTATTCATTATTGCACCTCCTTCATGTTCTGGAGAAGGCCGCGGACGCGGGCCTCGTCCGATAAAGGCAGCAGATCGAACGGCTGGGTCAGCAGTTCTGCGGGTTGTTTCTTGAGAAACTCTTCGATACCGGACGAACGCAACAGCAGGGCGTCTTCTGTTGCCGGCTTATGCGTAATGAAAATAGCTTCCTGGCCCTGTCTCAGCTTGGGCGAATTGAACCACATGATGTCGCGGCTGGCGGGAAAGAGCACCATTATTAATACGCCTTTTTCGCCGCCGCGTACCGGCGTGGTGACTTGCACCGCGGCCACGTGCCATTCCGGGTCGTGTTCGCTTCGCGGTTCGGCCGCTGTTTTATTCCGCTCCCTCTCGGAGTCGAGCGGCCGTACGCTCCCGACCTTGCCCCGGAACACCATGCTGGCCGTGGCGAGGCGCTCGCGGACCGGCCTGTCGCGCCGCGCCTGGACGCCGCGCTCCAGGCTGGAAACCATCGATGCACGGGCGGCTTCGGAAAGGATCTCTCCTTCGTCGGCAATGGTCAGCGACTTCCCCGCGAAGCGCGGGTTGCCGAAGAAAAGCGCCTCCGCCCCGGCCTTAAGAGTTCCCGGCCGGCTCAGGATCACCGTCGCATTCCGTCCGGTCTGGTCTCCGGCAATCTCGGAGCCTGCAAACATTTTCGAAATTTTTATCACCACGGTCCTGTCGGATGCCGCCTGAAGCGGTTCTTCGCTCGCGTTGGTCCGTACCACCTTCCCGCGGACGACAATTGCAGACCGCTCTGCGAGCGTTTGCGCCAAATCATCCTGCGCGTACACCGTGCCGCACATCATCGCTCCCAGCATGAGCAGGGTCGCGAAGACGCGGGCAATCCTGCCGCGATCTGTTCTTCGGAACCCGGTTGCGATCATGGACTCGCACCATGTCCAAATCTGAAATGTTCCGTCACCAAGCCTTTTGCCTTTCATATCACACCTCCTCGTGATGAACTTCGTATTACAAATTTTTTAGCAGCTTTTTTGAATATTCCTTTTTCTCGATAAATGAAATTTCGACTTCCTTACTATAGGTCCGATCCGTGAACCTGATTTCTACATCTTCTCCCCTCTCCTGATCGTCCAGAAATCGTCGGACAGGTTTCGGTCCGCGACGTAGGCATAGGGCATGGTGAAGTAGCCTTTCATGCCCCACTTGGGGCCCCAGGAGTTGCGGACGATGAACCGCTTCTCGTTGTCGTCGTAGCCCACTGCGAGGACCGCGTGCCCGCCCACCGTGCGCTCGCCGGGCTGCGGCATGTTCACGACCCCGGTCTTTGCCACGCTCTGAGACTCGAAGCTTTCGTACACCGTGAAGCCGAAGACAAAGGGGAACCCTTCGGCGAGGCAGGCGCGCATTTCATCGAGCGTCAGTATCCTATGATAAGAAGTGATCTGGTGACCGCTTGCTTCCTTGTAGCAGGAAGCGGGCGGTTTGGCCGCGAATTTGGAAATAACATACGGCCACATCTTCTCCGGGCAGACCCCCTGCTTCGCCAGCGTCTTGATCCCGTCGCGGATCATTGCGCCGGAATCGGAGCGAACGGAATGCTCGATAACCCGCTCGTTGTAATAGATGAAGAGCCTGGAGAGGTTGGTGCAGGGCGCCTTGTCCTTTTTCTCCAGGTACTCCAGCGCGCCCGCAAGCGCATTCGCGGTGCAGCTTCCGAGGTTCCCCTGATTTTCCACGTTGGAACAGAACTGTGTTAGATTGATGCGGGGAGGGAGAGCGGCGGGGACGGGCCGCACGGCGCTGTAAAGATAATCGCGGCGATCGGGCAGGTCCGGCATCCACCCGTAATAATTCGGCGCCATTTTTGTTTTTTTCAGCGGAGCGGCTTTCCCGATTTTTTTCTTCGGCATGATGGGTCCTCCTGTTCGGATATAAGAAGGTAATCAGTCCTTCGTTGTACACCCGAGGGTAAGTCATCCCCGGCCGGAGCGCAATAGGGGAAACCGGAAGTTCCGGCTTCGATTTCCCTGGCCCGCTATTCTAACAAGGAACTATCTCCCATCATGCTGAAAAACACGCTGCCTGTTGCCGCAGTTTCAGAAGTATGCCTGAAAAGGAAATAAAAGTAAATACCCGGCGCCGGGTATTTTTCGGGTATGCCGGATTTCATAGCCGAACGCTATGCGATTGTTTTTATAGGCAAAGTCGTTTCTTGAGAATCCCATTCTCCCGTGCTATTCTTTATACATGTACAAAAAAATCCTCGCCGCGGTCAACGAACACGTGAACTCCGAGGTGTCTGCGCGCTACGCCCTGCAGCTTGCGGGGAAAGCCGGGGCCACGGTCTATTTCTGCTCCATTGCGGAGAACGGGATCGACGACCGGGGCTTCAGCGCGGCCGAGGAAGCGCTCAAGCGGCTCCTCCATCGCGCGCGGGAGCTGGGGATAAAGGCGGAGACCATCATCGAGTCCGGAGACCCGCTCGAAAAGATCCGGAAGATCGTCCGGGCGGAGGAGATAGACCTGGTCTTCGCGGCGACCCGCCGTGAAGACGTTCAGAAACGTTTTTACGCGCGCACGGTCGCCCGGCGACTTTCGCTCGGCCTCCCGTGTTCCGTGGCCCTCGTCCGGGTCGTGCACCTGGGCCGCGCGCATCCGAAGACCATCCTCGTGCCGCTCAAGGCGCGGATAGACCATGTCCCCGAGAGGGCCGCGTTCACCGCGTTCATGGCGGCTGCGTTCGACGCGCGCATCTCCCTGTTCCATGCCGCGAGGCCCCAGACTCGCTTCTTTCTCGGAGAGGTCCACCTGACGCCCCCGGAGTGGGAAGAGAGAACACCCAGGGACATCTCGCGTTTTATCGAACAGCTCGACCGCTACGACGTGTCCCTTGAAAAAAGGCTCGCACCCGGCATCGCGGGGAAAAGTATAACCATGGAAGCGGCGGCGAAACGGCACGACCTCATCATTATGGGCTCAAGCGTGCGGGGCCTGTTGAGTTCGCTGCTCAGGGGAAACCCGGTCGAGCAGGTGCTCCGGGACACGACCTGCAACCTTATTATTTTGAAACCACGTAAGTAACGCACGGAATATCACCGTGGTTACCATCTTGCTTTCACTATCCTAATCCATGAAGATCAACAATATGACAACTGAGGAAGTCTTCCGCAGTCTCGTCACCACGCAGCAGGGCCTCTCGCGGCGCGAGGCGGAGCGCCGGCTTTCAGAGTTCGGCCCGAACCGGATCGAGGAAGTAAAGGGCAAGCCCCTCATCCTCAGGTTCGTTGCCCAATTCACCCACTTTCTCGCGGTCCTCCTCTGGCTCGCCGCCTTTCTGTCGTTCCTTTCCGAGTACCTCCACCCCGGCGAGAGCATGCTCACTCTCGGCCTTGCCATCGTCGCCGTGATCTTCATCAACGCCGTCTTTACCTTTATCCAGGAGTACCGCGCCGAAAAGGCGCTTGCTGCCATGAAAACACTCCTTCCGTTCCGAGTGCGGGTCCTGCGGGACGCAAACGAAACCGAGATTGAGGCGTCAGGCGTGGTCCCCGGAGATCTCGTGCTGATCAACGAAGGCGACAAGGTGCCGGCCGATGTCCGGCTTATCGAGGTGAACGACCTCAAGGTGAACAATGCCGCGCTGACGGGAGAATCTGAGCCGAGCATCAGGACCGCGGGACCCGTGGAAGGCGATGTCGTCCAAAGTTCGAACCTCGCTTTTGCCGGCACAACGGCGGTGAGCGGGTCCGGCAGGGGCGTTGTTTTTGCGACGGGCATGCGGACCGAGTTCGGCAGAATAGCCCATTTGACGGGGACCGTGACGCCGGGCCTCTCTCCGCTCCAGAAAGAGATCGTGCGGGTCACGAGGATCGTGGCGGCCATTGCCGTTGTCACGGGAGTGATTTTTTTCGTTGTCGGCTGGGCAAGCGGCAGGACCTTCTGGGAAAACTTTCTCTTCGCCGTCGGCATCATCGTGGCCAATGTGCCCGAAGGCCTGCTCCCGACAGTGACGCTCGCCCTCGCCATGGGAAGCCAGCGCATGGCAAAAAGGAACGCCTTGATCAAGACCCTCACCGCGGTCGAGACGCTGGGGTCCGTCTCAGTGATCTGCACCGACAAGACGGGCACGCTGACCAGAAACGAAATGACGGTGAAGCGGACGGGGACGCTGTCCAGAGAAACCGCGGAGAGCGATCAGCGGCTGTTCCTGGCTGCGCTGGCATGCAACAACACGAGGGACGTGAACGGGGAACTTAAAGGCGACCCCACCGAGGTCGCGCTCTACCGCGCGGCGCGGGAGCGCGTTACGGGCGGACGACCGGTGCGCCTCAGGGAGTTCGCCTTCGACAGCGAGCGCAAGCGAATGAGCACGGTGAATGCCGTGGGCGGCGTCTCCGTCATGACCAAGGGCGCGCCCGAAAGCGTGCTTTCGGCCTGCACGCGCTGTTTGAAGAATGGGATGGTGATTGCGCTCGACGACTCCCTCAGGCGCGAAGCGACCGCGCTCTATCAGTCGTTCATGGACCAGGGGCTTCGCGTGCTCGCCTTCGCCTACCGCGAGGTCCGGCCGGGAGAGGAAGTCGCACGCAAGGAAGATGCCGAACAAGGGCTGATTTTCGCGGGCCTCATCGGCCTCGAAGATCCCCCGCGTCCCGAGGTGGCGACGGCGATTGCCACCTGCCGGAAGGCCGGCATTCGCATCATCATGATCACCGGCGACGCGTCGAGGACCGCGCTCGCCATCGCGCGAGAGATCGGCCTGGTATCGGGGGACCCGACCATCGTCGAGGGCGAGGCTTTCATGAGTATGTCCGATCAGGAACTCCGCGTCGTGCTCGCGCGGTCCGAGGTCCTCTTCACGCGCATGACGCCGAAACACAAGCTGCGCGTCGTGAACATCCTGAAGGAAGAGGGAGAGCGGGTGGCCGTAACCGGAGACGGCGTGAACGACGCGCCGGCGCTCAAACGGGCGGACATCGGGATCGCCATGGGGTTGTCCGGCACGGACGTGGCCAAGGAGGCCGCGGACATGGTCCTCCTCGATGACAACTTCGCTACCATCGTAAGCGCCATCGAGGAGGGGCGGTCCATTTTCGATAACATAAAAAAATTCATCACGTATATCTTCGCACACCTGACGCCCGAAGCAGTGCCCTATATTCTGTTTGCCCTCTTCAGGATACCGCTTCCGATCACCGTGGCCCAGATCCTGGCCATCGACCTCGGCACCGAGACCGTACCCGCCCTCGCCCTCGGCGTCGAGCCCCCGGAGGCCGACGTGATGGACCGCCCGCCGCGGCCGAAGCAGAGCAGCCTTATTAATACGGCCCTCCTGGTGAGAAGTTATATTTTTCTCGGCCTGCTCAGCACCGCGGGCGCGCTCTTTGCCTATTTTTACGTGCTCTATCAGGGAGGATGGAGCTGGGGCATGACGCTGCCCCTGGACCATCCGCTCGTGCGCCAGGCATCGACCGCCACGTTTCTCGGCATCGTCATCATGCAGGTCGGCAACGTTTTCGCCTGCCGGTCTTCTCGGGACACGGTTTTTACCCGCAAGTTTTTCTCAAATCGGCTGATCTTCGCCGGCATCGCGCTCGAGATGCTGCTGACCGTCTTCATCGTCTATCATCCCCTCGGCAACCGGATATTCTCGACCGCTCCCGTTTCGCCCGACGTGTGGCTCCTGCTCATCCCCTTCGCGCTGTTCCTGCTTCTGGCGGAAGAAGGAAGAAAGTACCTGGCAAGAAGAATGGGCCGATGATTTTCTCTTGGGGCCTCCAGATATTTTATGCTATACTAAAACCAAACAAGACCATTTTTTGCGTGTTTTTTGTCACTTACATAAACTGAAATTTAATAGGGAGGATAGTATGCTCGTAATTGCGGACAATTTGAACACACGGAATGCGGCCTATATGGAATCAGTGAAGAAAAAGGACAAGAAGGCGATCGAGGCTATGGCAAAGGAGCTGGCGTCCCTCGGGGCCGACGTGATCAACGTCCAGGTCTCGACGGACGGCTCGGGGGATGAAAATGTCCTGCCGTTCGTCGTGGAGGCCGTTCAGCAGGGTGGGGGGGTGCCGCTCTGCCTGGATTCGAGGAACGTGAAGGCGCTCAAGAAGGCGGTCCCGCTCTGCAAGGAGCCGCCGATCATCAACTACCTTTCCGCGGACGAAAAAAACCCCGACGAGATCCTGTCGCTCGTCCGGGAGACCAAATCGAGCCTCGTGATCCGCGCCCTGAAAGGGACCGTGCCCGCCACGCTCGAGGCCAAGCTGATGCTGATCGAAGACCTCGTCGAGAAGGCGAACGCGGCCGACATCCCGAACGAACGGCTCTTTGCCGACCCGTCGGTGGTGCACATCTCCAAGGGCATGGGGCAGGAGCATATTTTGAACGCGCACGAGAGCGTCGTCATTCTGAACGAGATGGTGGACCCGCCGCTCAATACGACGGTGTGGCTATCGAACGTGACGGCGGGACTGCCGAAGAACCTGAAGCACGTCGTGGCTTCGGCCTACCTCAGCTACCTTGCGGGCGCGGGCCTGCACGCGGCGATGATCAACGTGAAGGACGCGGAGCTGATGAAGACGGTGTACCTGATCAAGACGTTCCGGGATGAAATCACCTTCGCTCCGGCGGATCTATCGTAGGCGATATCTTCCAGGCTTACAACGAAAAGGGGCGGGAACCTGATGGTTTCCTGCCTTTTTTATCAGCATGAGGCGGCCCGCATCGACTATACAATTCTTCGCCCCTGAATGATTCTGACCAAGATCACTACAATTGCGATCACCAGCAAAATATGGATAAATCCACCCATCGTGTAACTGCTCACAAACCCCAGCAGCCACAGAATTATCAGCACCACAGCGATTGTCCACAGCATATGCTCCTCCTTTAGCCTACTGGTTAGGCTTCTTTCTTAAACGCCTTATTCAGAAGGAAGCTGGTGGGACTACGCCGACCAGTCCCTGCACATTATCCTTCCGGCCTATCGCCCCAGTGCGATCAAAGCGCCTGCAGCGATTGCGAGGATGGCCATGATCGTACCGAGTCCCGAATAACTGAGATGCAGCAACGGTATCAGCCCCGTTAAGATCAGCCAGATACCCAACAAGAGCATGCCGAGATTATTAGGTAGTTTCATTGGAAGGCTCCTTTCTATGGGTGAGCGAGTTGAGCGTATTTGTCGAGAAACACGGTAACTCGACGCCTAAACAGTATCCAAGTCAGAGATAAGGAAATTAGTACTGTTTGTCTTAAATATATATCTCAATCGGGGAGATGTCAACGGCGTTGGGTGAATTGGGCGATTTTTTAAAGGGCGGATTTCAATAAAATCAAAGTGATTCTTATTGTTTCAGCAAATAGCACTTACAACAACTTCAGGAAGGATTCACTACAATACATTTCAACCGAGACCCGGCACTCGTTACACTTCGTCTTCCGCTGAAACTTGGACGGATGGAAACCCATCTTCATCGACGATTACGTGAACGGTAATCGGCTTGCAGCAAACTTGACAGTCTTCAATATAGTTCTGCTTTTTCACCGAGCAATCGACGAGGAGCTCGATAGGCTCACCGCAATAAGGACACAGAGTGTTTACCGATTCCATAGGAAACGCCGCCATATACGTTGTTATATTATACGTTGAACGCGGTGAAAAAAGCAACGCTGGCGTTGCGCCCTCGCGATTCACCAAGTGGTGGGTGAAGGGTTCATCAGTGTTTCACCTATTCCTTTTGCACTTCCGGGATGAGCCGCTGGTATTCCTCGTACGGGACCTTCGACTTCCAGTTGTCCGTCGCCATGCCGATGCCGATCGCGAGATAAAAAAGAACAAGCAGGACCACGGGATAGAAATAGGGTTTGACGATACGGCTCTTTTTGCCGAGCTTCACGGTCAGATCGAGCGCGCCTTCCGCGGGGCAGCGGGAGACGCAGGTGAGACAGCCGAAACACTCCTCCGACGCGACCGCCGTTTTGTTCTCAACATCTATCCCGGAGGGGCAGTGCCTGGTGCAGGCGTGGCAGTGGACGCAGCGCTCTTCCGTGCGCCGGACTTTCGCGGGGCTCAGGCGGGAGAGCAGGCCGAGCAGGGCGCCGTAGGGGCACAGATACCGGCACCAGAAATTCTTATACAGGAAGGAAAGCGCGACGAGCGCGATGAGGACGCACCCCGTGAGCGCCGACATCTCGGTAAAAAACTTCAGCATCCGCACGTCCACGATTTTGTAATAGTCGGTGATGAAGAAGAGGAACATCATGGTCGGCGTCATGAGCACGCCTATGAAGAGGAGAAAGAAACCGAGCAGGACATACTTGAGCGAACGGAGCGGGACGTCCGCGTATCCGGCCATGCGAAAGTTCTTGCCGAAGATCTTCTCTCCGGCCATCCAGGCATACTGGGACAGCGTGCCGACGGGGCAGATCCATCCGCAGAAACCCTTTTTCATCGCGAGCGAAACGCCGAGGATTGCGGCGAACAGGACAAAGCCCGCAGGATGCACGGGCTCGACGGAACCGGTCAGGAGAAAAAACTTGAAGGCCATCAGCCCGCCGATGGGAAGAAAAGCATCTACCGAAGAAGGCCGCTCGACAAAAGGCCGGCCGGCCGATTCGAAGTGCTGGACGAAGTGATGGAATTGCCAGCCGATCAAAAGCGTGAGCAGGAGAAATCCGAACTGGACGCCGTACAGGAGGAAGCGGAGGTATGTCCGAGGCAATTTCATGAACGTATAGTAAGCCGCCCGTGCGTGAAGCGGTACGATTCGCATCAGAGACGCTGCTTCTTCAGGCACTTGGAGGCGAAGGACACTATACGCTTCGCTCGCGCAGGAAGTCAATATCTTTTCGCGGGACGGCCCCCGACTTATTGCTTGATGAATAAACAGTGTAATCCCTCAGTTGTCGGGGCGACAGGCGCCGGGCAGTTCCTTCGCTCTGCCGCGCAGCGCACCGAAAGATCACCGTAACATTCGGTATATCTCGACAATCCAGAGAATGTACGAGGTGTTTGTTGCCGCAAAGGGGCGCGCTTCAGCGCGGCTGTCGTTCAGGAACTGCCCGGCTTGACTCTGAAGAGCGTGGGGTTGCCAAACATCGACCTTTACAATCCCCCTGAGGGTGTGCTATTTTTTACTATGTCCCACGACCTCCACGATTTCTTTTACCCCAAGAGCGTGGCCCTGATCGGCGCAACGGACAAGCCTGACAAGCCGGCCAGGGCGATCCTCGACAACCTCTCTCATTTTAAAGGGACGGCCTGGCCCGTGAACCCGAAGCATGAAACGCTGCTCGGCCGCCGCTGCTACCCGTCCGTCACCGCGGTCCCCGGGGAGGTCGAGCTCGCCATCGTGGCGCTCCCGGCCCCGCTCGTCGAGCAGGAGCTCGACCGCCTTCGCGAAAAAGGCGTCCGCCGGATCATCCTCATCAGCTCCGGGTTCGCCGAAGCGGGCGAAGAAGGCCTGCGCATGCAGAAGCGGCTCGTTGAGAAAACAAAGCAGTACGGCATGAGGGTGATCGGGCCGAATGCCCTCGGCGTGTACAATACCGAAAACGGGCTCGACAGTTTCTTCGTTTCCCGCGAACGGGTATCGCGGCCGGGCCCTGGACGGCTCTCGATCATTTCGCAGAGCGGGGCGATTACCGTCATCCTGATGGAAGCGCTGTCGCGCGACGGCATCGGGATCGCGAAGGCGATCAATTACGGCAACCGGCTCGACGTGGACGAAGCAGACGCGCTCGACTACCTTGCGGGCGACCCGCAAACCGGCGCGGCGGCAGTGTACCTGGAATCAACGGCCGACGGCAGGAAGTTTCTTCGGGCGGCAAAAGCATTTGCCGAAAAAAAACCGCTCGTCATCTGGAAAGCGGGAAAGTACGAGCTGGGCGCTTCGGCCGTGAAGTCTCATACGGCCACGCTCGCGGGAACATACGGGCTGTACCAGGCGGCCTTCCGGCAGGCCGGCGCTGTGGAGACCTTTGGTTTCGAGGACATGATCGACGCGGCAAAGGCGGTGGCGCTCATCGACCGGCCCTGCGCCGGAAACAGGCTTTTGATCGTGACGAACGGCGGGGGCATGGCAGTCGCGGCGTCCGATCAGGCAGAGCAGGAAGGGTTCGTCATGCCCCCCATGCCGGAAGAGGCGCGGGCGCGGCTCCGGCAAGCGTTCCCGCCTTTTTATGTGATAAACAACCCCATCGACATCACCGGGAGCGGCAAGGACGCGGACTATTACACGGCGCTCACGGAAGCGCTGCCGCACTACGATGCGGCCGTGGTGGTACTTCTCATGGGCACGACCACGGTGACCGAAGCGGTCCCGGAAATGGTGGCCAGGGCGGCCCGCGAGGCGAAGAAGCCGGTCGCGTGCTGTATGCTCCAGGGACTGGGGTATACGCAGGAGGCGATGACCACTCTCTTGAAGCTCGGCATCCCCGTGTATACGTCGCCCGAACGCGCCGTACGGGCGCTCGCAACCGTGCGGAAGGCGTGCAGAAAGGCCTGAAGGGTCATGGGTACAATAAAAGCATGAAGACTCCAGCAGAAATCATCCAGACCGCTTTGAGCGAGGGCCGCAAGGCCCTCTTCGAGCACGAGGCAAAGGAATTTCTTCGCGCTGCCGGCATCATCGTGCCGAAAGGGGAGGTCGTTGACCCGAAGAACGAGAAAGAACTCCTTGCCGCCGGGGAGAGGCTTGGGTTCCCGCTTGCGCTCAAGGCCGAGTCCGCCGAGGTCCTGCACAAGACGGAGGCCGGGGCAGTTGTGCTGGACATCAAGAACGACAAGGAACTCGCGTTGGCCGCGAAACATATCAGCATCTCGATGTCCCAGCGCGCGCCCAACGCCGTGGTCCGTTGGCTCCTGGTAGAACGGATGATGCCTGCGGGGCTCGAACTGCTGATCGGCGGCCTGCGGGACGACCAGTTCGGCCCTTCTGTTGCC
>JBGOTO010000024.1:0-25632 GCA_041476485.1 Nitrospirota bacterium | reverse complement strand
AGCGCCACAATGAACCCATTGATTGCCCGTTCGTCATAGTGTAAATGGGTGGCGAGGATGGCCTGTGCGCGGTCCCGTACCTTGCCTACGATGAAATGGATGTCATTCGACTTTTCGATAGGAGTAATTTCGAGCAGCACGTCGGAATCCGCGCTCCGCTGATATTTTGCGTTACCGTCCGACGCAGAGGGTTCGAGCAGGAAATATCTGTTCGCGTACGAGAAAAAGTCCATGCGGTCGAGATACTTGAGCACTTCTGCGGACTTCGGAAGCAGGATGGACTTCTTGATATCTTCTTGCATGCAAAGTTGGCCGATTTCGAGGAGCCCCAGCATGCCATAGGGGTCGATAAAGGCGACAGCGCTCAAGTCGATGACGTCGGACCGGAGAAAGAGGCGAAGGGTCTGCTCAAAGGTCTCGTCTGTGATCTGGTTCATTCACCGCACCCAAGGTGAAGGATCATGCCGCCCGGACGGGATTCGCCGCGGAACGGCATGGGTCGTCTCTATTTCTTTTTCTTTTTAGCGGCCTTCTTGACGACCTTCGAAGTTTTCGAAGGCTTTGCCGCCGCTTTTTTTGCAGCAGGTTTTTTGGCTGCTTTCTTTGCGGCCTTGGCAGCGGTCTTCACCGGGGCCTTCTTCGATACAGGTTTTTTCGCAGGCGCCGCGGAAGGCTGAACACTCTTTTTCAGTTCGGCAAGGGAGATTTCCTCACTCGCACGTGTCGTAACAGGCTTTGCGGGCAGGGTCCCGAGGATGTTCTTTTCACGCACGAGCACCCGCTCTTTGTTGTCGATCGTGATCTTCTGGCCGGCGTACTCTTCGTACAGGACCCGGTCGCCGGGCTTCACGGTCGTGGGAATGAACTTACGTTCTTTTTTCTCCTCCGTTTTCTTTCTGTCGTGCTTCTCTTCTTCAAGGGCACCCGGTCCGATCGCCTCCACGACGCCTTCTGCCGGCTTCTCTTTGGCCGTGTCCGGAATATAAATTCCGCCTGCGGTCTTTGTTTCAGCTTCGGACGGCACGATCACCGCCCAATCGTGAAGTGGTCTCAAGTTCATTCTATCCTCCTCGTTGTTTATAGTGTCGAATATGAATTCTGGTATTACGGGGTTACATTCCGCATTCCGCACTCCGCATTTTGTTTACAGTTCCGCCGCAAGATCGGGGAACCGCGCTTCCATGAAGTTCTCGGCGGCTTTGCGTGCAAGCTCCGCCGTGGGCTGCTTCACCACGAGCGACGCGAGTTCGACCGCGTCTTCCATGCGCACCGACCGGATCACTCTTTTGACCCAGGAGATGGCGGCCACGTTCATGCTGAGATGGTTGAACCCCATGCCGATCAGGAGCGCCGCATAGAGCGGGTCACCGGCCATTTCACCGCACATCGCAAGCCGTACCTCCTCATGGCGCGCGGCCTCGGACACACGCTGGAGCAGGCGAAGGACGGCCGGTTCGAGCGGTTCGTACATGTACGCCACGTGTTCGTTCAGGCGGTCGATCGCAAGCGTGTACTGAATGAGGTCGTTGGTGCCGACGCTGAAAAAGTCCACTTCCGGAGCAAGGAGGTCGGCCACCATCGCGGCCGACGGGATCTCGATCATCACCCCGAGCTCCATCTGCTCGTTGAACGCCTTTCCCTCGGACCTGAGCTTCGTCTTTACTTCTTCGATAATTTTCTTTGTTTCCTGCAGCTCCCGAAGACCGGAGATCATGGGGAGCAGGATCTTGATATTTCCGTGCGCGGTCGCCCTGAGGATGCCGCGGAGCTGCGTCTCGAAAATATCTCGTTTATGCAGGCTGAAACGGATCGCCCGAAGGCCGAGGGCCGGGTTCGCTTCCGTCTCGAATTCACCGGGCAGCCCCACCTTGTCGCCGCCCAGATCGAAGGTCCGGATCACGACCTCGTGCGGGGAGGCCTTTTCCGCCACGTGCCGGTAGGCGTTGTAGTGCTCCTCTTCGGTGGGAAGGTCCCGTCTGTTCATAAACAGGAACTCGGTCCGATACAGGCCGATGCCGGCGCCGCCGTGGTCCTCCACGGTCGCCGCCTCCTCCGGCAACTCGATGTTCCCCTGGAGGTGGACCACGTGGCCGTCGAGAGTCTCTGCCGGAAGCGCCTTGAGCTTTTCGAGTTCCTGCTCGAAATACTTGTACTTCCGGTGTTTCTTGAGGTAGTCGAGGAACGTCTGCTCTTCCGGATGGACGATCACCACGCCGTGGATGCCGTCGAGGATGACCACGTCTCCGGTCTTGACCTCCGCCGTGATGTTTTCGAGGCCGACCGCGGCGGGAATGCCGAGCGAACGCGCAAGGATGGCGGTATGGGACGTGCGGCTTCCCGCGTCGGTGGCAAAGCCGAGGATCTTGTCCTTCCGCATCATGAGGGTGTCGGTCGGCGCAAGGTCGTGGGCGATGATCACGGCCTCTTCCTGGATGTCTGCAAGGCTTTCCTGTTTGTGACCGACGAGGTTCCGGAGGATCCGCTCGCCCACCTGCTCGACGTCGTGTTTGCGTTCGCGCAGGTACTCGTCCTCGATCAGGTCGAACTTGATGCTGATGGCGTTGATCGTTTCCTTGAGCGCGCCCTCCGCGTTAATGTGCGTTTCCCTGATTCGCTTGATGGCTCCGTCGACCAGCTTCTTGTCTTCGAGCAGCATGATGTGCGTATCGAGAATATACAGGTGGGACTTGCCGAGTCCCTTGCTGATGCGCTTCCTGAGATCCTCGAGCTGGGCCTTGGAAAGCTCCACTGCCTTCTTGAAGCGGGCAACCTCGTCCTTGACGTTGACTTCCTCTATCCTCCGGCCCGCCACAACCACCTTCCGGCGATCAAGGAGATACGCCCTGCCGATGACGATGCCCGGCGAAGCAATGATACCTTTATAGATCAGTTCTTTCATTTGTCTCGCCCCTGTTTTCCATATTCTTGAAGCCGGCTCCCAACTTCGCCCTCTTATTCCTTCTCCCCGAATTTGTCCTTGAACAGTCTTTCAAGCCCTTCTATCGCCTGGTCTTCATCAGTTCCCAGCGCAAGGGCCGTAACCGTGCTCCCCTTGGCCGCGGCAAGCATCATGATGCCCATGATGCTTTTGCCGTCCACTTCGAGGTCGTCCTTGATGAGCGTGATCTTCGAGGCGTACGCGTTCGAGGACTTCACGATCTGGGCCGCGGCCCGCGCATGGAGACCGAGTTTGTTCTCGATCAGCAGTTCTTTTTTCTTCATTCAAATAACTCCTGCGTACGCAAGGGCAAGACAGCATGCGGCCAGCCCCAGCATAATTTTCACCGGTGAGCCGCCCTTGCGCGCGATCCCGGTCAGGACCAGCGTAATCGCCAAACCCGACAGCGCCAGGAACAAGTCCCCGACATTCATCGCCGGCCTGAACTCCTGCCGCCATGCCGGGAGCATGCCCAACATGCCGCCGAGCACGGAAAGCGAAATCACCTTAAACAGTTTCGCCATCTTGGTAAAACGATATCGGGCCAGAAGATCCACCGCGTCCCCGCTGTTCGCATAGCCTAAGAAGAGAGCGGAGGCCCTGATCCCCAGGTGCCAGACATTGTACAGAAAGAGGAACAAGAGCGGCGCCCACGAGGAACCCGTCATGAGCAGGGCGGTCGCCGTCACCGCGGCGAGCGGTTTCAGCGCCCCCCAGAAAAAACTGTCGCCGAGCGCGCCGAGCGGCGACATGAGGGCGGCCTTGAGGCCCGAAACGTCCGCGGCCGTGTTTCGACCGGAAGCCCGGTCCTGCTCCAGCCTCACCACCGCGCCGAGAATGAACGAAGCGAGGTAAGGCTGCGTATTAAAATACTCCTGGTGGAGCCTCAGACGGGCTTCGTATTCCGCCCGGTCCGGATACAGTTTTCTGAGGGCCGGTTCGACGGCATAGGCGAAACCGAGCGACTGCATCCGCTCGAAGCTCCATGACGCCTGAATCAGGAGCGACCTCCAGAATACGGCGAGCAGATCCGCGGCCCCTATCTTCTTATCGTCGTAGTCCGCCATATCTGGCCCCCAGCCATCCACCCGTTACGGTCAACACCAGTATGATGAGCGCTGGTGCATGAAATACCGCCCCCGCCACCGCAGCGAGGATGAACCCGATAATCAGAAAGGCGTCGACGCTTTTCATCGACAGCCGGCGAACGATCAGAGCGGCCCCGAGCAACGGGAGAAGTTTGACGAAAAACGACATCGCCCGGTGGAATGTTTCGGGCATCTGGCCGAACAGTGCGACCGCTGCTATCCCCGCGGGCAAAAACAGCAGGCACAGCGCGAATGATTTCAAAAAAAATACCGCGAGCCCAAGTAAATGCGCTTTGGCCAGCGTGCGCCCGGAAGATTCGCGCGTGACCGCCGCTGCGGTAAACGCAAGCCGGGCGTTCCATTTTCGTACAACGGTGTCGGCCGCCATCGTCACGGGCACCATGCCCGTCGTCAGCAGCAGGCTGAAGCCTATGACCGCGAGCGATGCGGCCCCCTCGCTTCCCAACGCAGCAATCGCCGTTGCGCACACCGCGCTGATTGTGGAATTCGCGGGCACAAAGGTGCCGACCGGCATGTCGACCACCCAGATCAGTTCGAGCACCGCGCCGATGACGATGCCGGCCGTAGGGTCGCCGAGCATCCATCCCGTGAGCGGCCCGGCCACAATGGGCTGCGACAGCATAAATTGTCCGGCCGCGGTCCTGTCAAGCCCGATGAGCCCGCAGACGACTGCTGTTCCCAGGACTGCAAGGAGCATAGGTGAATCGAATATCGGCATAAAGGGTCCTTGTTGTTCACTCCCGTCTCTTCACTGCTTTGCAACTACGTGGCCGATCGTGGACACGTTTTCGAGCGGCAGAGGCCGCTGGGTCGGGACCGTCTGAACATAGACGTGGACTCCCCTGGCGGAAATCTCCTTGAGCGCCCCCAAATCGGCGTCATCGACGGCGAGCACATCGAGAAGCTTCCGTTTTCCCGGCGCGTAATGCATTCCCCCGATGTTGAGGGCCGCGCATTTCAGCCCCGCCGTGAGCGCCCGAAGAACATCGCCCGGTTTCGAGAACAGAAGAATGACGCGCTCGGCCTCGAGCGACGACGAACGCGCCTTTTCGACGATGTCGAGGACCCGTCCGATGGCGACGTTGAGTCCCTGGGGTATGGAAAGCTCCATGATGGAGCGCTGGAGGACATTCGCCGCAACAGCGTCGTCGGCGACGAGGATCCAGGTCGCCTTCAGGAAATTCACCCAGCCTTCCACGACCTGCCCGTGGATCAAGCGGTCGTCTATGCGGCTCAAAACGATCATGACTTACTTCTTCCCCTTCAGCATCTGGCTGGCGATCACGATGCTTTTCTGCGCCGCTTCTTGAACAAGTTTTGCAAGTTCGGGCAACGGCTTCTCGTCCCGGTGATTTGCAAATTTAATCAGCATCGAGAGGTTGACGCCGGTAACGACCTCGGTCGCCTCCCCGAGAAAGGCAAGGGCGATGTTGGAGGGGGTCCCGCCGAACATGTCGGTAAGGAGCATGACGCCCTTCTTCCGGTCAACCTTCTTGATGGCGGTCTGCAGCTCGTCCCTGAGCAGCTCCGGCGCGCTCTCCTGCTTCACGCTGACCGTCGCCACCGCGTCGATCTTGCCCACGATCATCTCGGCGGCCTTCACCAGCTCGGCGCCCATGTCCTCGTGACACACCACCACAAGTCCGATCATACCCCGTCTCCTTTCAAAGAGTCTACGAACTCTATAGACTCTTTATGCTCCCACGTCCCGGTGTTTGACGTTCACCTCGTAGCCGCTCTGTCTCAACCGCTCCGCGACCACCAGAGAAACCGTGACCGATCGGTGCCTGCCGCCCGTACACCCGAACCCGATCGTCAGATAGCTCTTTCCCTCGCTCCGGTACCGCGGCAAAAGATATTCGAGAAATCCCAGGAGCCTTTCGAGAAACTCCGAAGAATCTGGCCGGGTCAGGATGTACTCCCGGACCCTCGGGTCTTCGCCCGTAAAGGGCCGCAGTTCCGGCACAAAATGCGGGTTCGGCAAAAACCTCAGATCAAACAGCAGGTCCAGATCATAGGGAATCCCGTATTTATACCCGAAGGTGACCAGCGTAATCACCATTGGCCTGCCGGCGTCACCCTCGGAATAGGAACGTTCAATCGCCTGTCGAAGATCATGAACGGTATAGTCCGACGTATCGATGATGCGGTCTGCCAGTTTTTTGACACCAGCGAGCGCCGTACGCTCTTTTTTGATGCCGTCCAGAAGCGGAACAGCGCCCCGTGCCAGCGGGTGGGGCCGGCGCGTCTCGCTGAAACGCCGCACGATGGACTGGTCGGCCGCGTCGAGAAAGAGCATCTCGACCGCGCTGCCGCGCGCCTTCAGCTCTCCGTATAATGCGGGAAACCGCTCAGGGAACCCCTTCTCCCGGATGTCGATGCCGATGGCGGAGCGGGTTGCCTCCTCCGATCCCGCCGCAAACTCCGCAAATGCGGAAAGCAGCACGAGCGGCAGGTTGTCCACGCAATAGAACCCGATGTCCTCAAAAGCTTTCAGCGCCGCGCTCCGGCCGGAGCCCGAAAGTCCCGTAACCACCACTATGCGCGAATGGTTCATCCGACAAGCCTCTTCCTCAGTCTTTTGCCGAGGTCCCTTGCGGTAAAGATGCCCCGTTGTTTCAGCATCTGATTTCGGGCGGCGACCTCGATGAGGGTGGCCATATTCCGGCCCGGCTTTACCGGCAGTTTCAGAAAGGGCAGATTGACCCCCAGGATGCGATAGCGCCGCTCGTGCATGCCGACCAGGCTGTAGTGGTGCCCTTTTTGCCACTCCTCAAGTTCCACCACCAGGCCGACCGTGCTCGAACCGACCGTCGCTGAATCGCCGTACAAAACGCGGATGTTGATGACCCCGAGCCCCCGAATCTGCAGAAGATCGGTCCCCAGCTCCGTCGCTCTGCCGCTTATCTCATCGTCAATTTTCTCAAGAATCACCACATCGTCCGCCGCGAACTTGTGTCCACGGAGCACCAGATCGAGGGCAGCCTCGCTCTTGCCGACCGCGCTCTCTCCGATAATGAGCGTCCCCATCCCGAAAATCTGCACGAGCACGCCGTGAAGGCTGATGCGGGGGGTGAGCTTCTCCATCAACAGACGGGTCAATTTCGGCACGTTGCCGGTTTTCAGGACCGGAATTCCCGAAGACTCCGCGGTATCGAGGAGTTCTCTGCAGACCGCGCCGCCGCTTACAATGATGCATGCGGGCTTCTGCTTCGCCAGTGTCCGGACAAGCCGCAACCGCTCCCGTCCGGGAAGCGAGCACAGGTAAGCTACCTGACGCGGTCGAATGTGAACAACGCTTGACGCCGTCCCCCGGTCCGCCGTCATTGCCGTCATTGAAGAAAGATCCGGCGCGACCACCTGCGCCGACGTGATTTTCCTTGCCAAACCCGAGCGTCCCGCAAGGACCCTGCCTTCTCCTTTTACGTCTTTAACCGTGACCCTCATTTGCGCCCAACGGCCTGCGGCTGCGGATATTTTGCGTCCTCTTCGCAGATCAGCCTCCGGAGCTCCTGCCGGCCGGGGGCCCGCCTCAGGTTTTCCCGTAAAACGGGATTTTTGAGTATCCGTGATATCCGGGCGAGCGCCTTCAGGTGCTCTCCCGGCTTGTCCTCGGGCGTTACGAGCAGGAAAAAGAGGTAGACGGGTTTTTCATCCAGCGACTGAAAGTCAACTCCCTTGCTCGTTCTGCCGAACGCAATGATCATTTCAGAAAGAAGGGGAAGTTTCCCGTGAGGGATGGCCACGCCTTCTCCGATGCCCGTGCTGCCCAGCGATTCTCGCTCTTGCAACACCCGAATCAGGTCCTCTTCGTTCTCAATCCTGCCTGACGACTTGAGCAGCAGGGAGAACTCGCGAAGCACCCCCCCTTTATCGGTAGCCTCGAGCTCTTCGATGACGAGATCGTCCTGCAACAGGTCCCTGATCGTTGCCATTACACCGTCCTCAGACTGAAGGCTCGATGAGCCCGACGTTGCCGTCTTTCCTCTTGTAAATGACGCTGATATGACCGCTGCCGGCGTTCGAAAAGATGAAAAAATCCTTGTCCAGAAGCTCCATCTGCATAACGGCCTCTTCCGGCAACATGGGTTTGAGATCAAACTGTTTGATCTTGATGATCTGCGGAATGGCATCTTCGGGAACGTATGAAGTCTCCGCCGCGGCTGCCTCCGCTTTCCCGGTTTGACGCTTGTGGTCGACCAGTTTTTCCTTGTACTTTCTGGCTCTCCGCTCGATTTTTTCGGCCAACAGGTCGATCGCCGAATACATCTCTTCGGTTTCCACCGACGCCTGGATCAAGAGCCCGTTCGACTTTATCACCGCCTCCGCGAAATGATGGACCTTTTTAACGACCGCAAGGGTGACCACGACCTGGACGCCCTGGGGGAGATACTTTTCCAGTCTGCTGAATTTTTCCGTCGCATACTGCCTGAGCGGCTCCGTCACTTCGATGTGTCTCCCGATCACCGTAACCTGCATAAAACCTCCCTGTTGACTTGAAATCACACATTACACACAAAAAAAACGAAATAAGCCAAATTCCAAGCCGTTCATATTTGGTGCTTGTATTCGGCGCCCAGAAATCACCCGGTCCGTTTTCTCACGCTCGTCGGCGGTATCCTCAGTTCCTCGCGGTATTTCGCCACCGTTCTCCTCGCGATATCGATGCCATGCGCCTTGAGGGCGTCGACAATCTGCTGGTCCTTGAGCGGCGCAGCGGGGTCTTCTTCTTTTATCATTTTCTGAATGACGTCCTTGACGGTGAGTGATGAGATTTCGGGACCGGCGCCGACCGAGAAACCGGTGGTAAAAAAGTACTTCATCGGGAAAATCCCCTGCGGCGTGTGCATGTACTTATTGGTCGTCACGCGGCTGATCGTGGACTCATGCATCCCGATGTCTTCCGCCACGTCTTTGAGCACCATGGGCTTCAGATGAGTGATCCCCCGGTCGAAGAATTCCAGCTGGAATTTGACGATGCTTTCGGCCACCCGGTAGATGGTTTTGTTTCGCTGCTCCATCCCCTTGATAAGCCACTGAGCGGACCGCAGCCGTTCTTCGACATATTCCTTGGTCACATGGTCGATGCTCTCCTTGTGGGCGAGCAGCTTTCGATAGTACGGATTGATGCGCACCCTCGGGAGGCCTTCATCATTGAGCTGGATGACGTAACGGTCCTCGACCTTGATCACATAGACGTCCGGCACCACATAGTTCGTGTCGGAGGGGAGATAGGGCCTGCCGGGTTTCGGCTCCAGCTCGTGGATAATGACCTGCGACGCTTCCATCACTTCCTGGGACGTGACAGTGAGGACCTTTGCGATGTTTTGAAATTTTCTCTTCTCCAGGTCCGGCAGGTGTCCCTGGATGATCTTCTCGACGAGCGTGCCCTGGAGGTCCATCTGCCTCGCCTGGATCAGCAGACATTCCCGGAGGTCCCTCGCACCGACGCCCAGCGGGTCGAAACTCTGGACGAGCTCAAGCGCCCGCTCCATTTCCTGGACGGGCAACCCGGATTGCTGCGCCAGTTCGTCGAGCGCGGCCCGGAGATACCCGTCATCGTCGAGATTGCCGATGAGCCATTCGCCGCCCTTCACGAGATGGGGATCCGAGGTTGAAAGATGGAGTTGCCACAGCAGGTGATCGGAAAGCGAAGGAAGACGCGTCAGCGTCTGGTCATAGGAAGGCAGGTCCTTGGCATCCGCTTCGGCGGAGCCGTAATCGCGCCCGTCTCCCATTTCATTGAGGTATTCATCCCACTGGGGGCCGAGATCAAGATCGCTTTTGAGCTCTTGGGCCCCTTCGGACGCGGAAGCGCTTTTGCTTGGCGCCTCGGGGGCCTCACGCGTCTCTTGAGCGGAGGCCTCTTCCTCTTCTTCCGAAACGTCCTCCGCGGACTCAGGGGTCACTTCCTCCAGGACCGGATTTTCAATGAGTTCCTGCGAAACCGACTGGACCAGTTCGAGACGCGACAGCTGCAGCAGTTTGATCGCCTGCTGGAGTTGAGGCGTCATAATGAGCTTTTGCTGCAGTTTTAATTCGAGCCGTGCTTCCATGGTTTAATGCTGAAATCAAGGGCCGGGAGACGGGAGCCGGAAAAAATCGCATACGATATTCTTTTTTCCCGGTTCCTGACTTCTGGCTGCTGACTCCGCTTCTCTCTTTTATTATAAGCGAAAAGTCTCGCCAAGGTAAAATTGACGCACCCGCGGGCTCGCCGTGATCTCCGCCGCGGTCCCTGCTTCGATGATTTTGCCTTCACTGATGATATATGCCCGATCGGTGATAGCAAGAGTTTCCCTGACGTTGTGATCGGTGATCAGTATCCCGATCCCCTTGCTCTTGAGAAACGCGATGATCCCCTGAATATCCTGGAGCGCAAGGGGATCAATGCCGGCGAAAGGCTCATCGAGAAGAATAAACTTCGGAGACAGCGTAAGGGCCCGTGCAATTTCCACCCGCCTCCGTTCTCCCCCCGAGAGCGTATACGCCATGCTGTCGGCCAGATGCGCGATCCCCAGTTCGGCAAGCAACTGGTCCCTTCGTTCGTTGCGCTCGGGCAACGAGAGCTCCATGGTTTCAAGAATAGCCATGAGGTTTTCCGCGACGGTCAGCTTCCTGAAGACCGACGGCTCCTGCGGCAGATAACCGATGCCGCTCCTCGCCCGCTCATACATCGGCATTTTTGTAATATCAGCGCCGTCGAGGACCACCCTGCCCTGGTCCGGCCGAACAAGCCCTACCACCATGTAGAAGGTCGTGGTTTTTCCCGCGCCGTTCGGACCGAGGAGCCCGACGACTTCACCGTACCCCACGTGAAGACTGACTCCCCGGACGATTTTCCTGCCGCGATAGCTCTTCTCCAGTTTTTTTGCCTCAAGCGCCTGCATGTCGTCTGTCGTCCTCTACTTCCTTTTTTCGCCGTCGGCAGGTTTTTCCTTGCTTTGATAGAACAAGACTTTTCCTCCTTCGACGATACTGCGGTCATCGCGCATGAACAGCGTTATTTTCTCTCCGCCGAGCTGGTTCTCGTTCTCGATAATACGGGCATCTCCGGTAAGGATTATTTTTTCTTCTCTGCTGAAATACGAAGCGTCGTTCGAAAGCGCCACCCTGCCTTCCTTGCGGACCACGACATTACCGTGCGCCTCGATTTCTCTGATCTTCTTCGAGCCGGCATCGTACAATACGACCACTACATCCGAGGTGAGCGTCATTCCCTCTTTTTTGAGCGTCACGTTTCCGAGAAACGTTACCGTGTCGCCGAGCTTGTCGGCCTCCATACGGTCGGAAGTGATGGCCAACGGTTCCCGCTCATTTTTGTCCTTCGCGGACCGCGCGGCGGACGCCAGCGCGGCAATGATCAACAAAGCCGCAATGACGACGAGCAGGTTATTCCTGCAACACTGCTTTAACATGGTCCTTCACCACAATCGTGCTCATGTCCACATTGGCCGAGATACCGATTCCTTCGAGGTATATTTCCTTGCCGAGCAACTTGAACGGGTCCGACGTCCAAACAAGCCGCTCACCGGCCTTCCAGAAAAGCGAGTTCGTCGTCAGCAAGTAACCGTCGCTCGTAGCGATCCTGACCTCCCGGGAGCCGCGGCGGATGGATGCGTTCCCGCTCAACGTATCCATGGTCCCTTGTTCACCGAGAAGCGTCGCTTCCTTTTTACCAGAACCCTTAAAAACGATCTCCAGTTCTTTTAATTGGGCCTCTTTATTCTCGTACAGGTCGGCATTCCTGGCGTTCATGCGCCATGATACTACCCCGTTTTCAAACTGGGTAAACCTGAATCCGTCCATGCTCATGATCAGCCGCGCTCCGGGCGCAGGACGCAATAGTGAGGGTATCGTGATGTCCGCTCCCCGAAAAAGAAGGTAACTGCCGTAGACAACGGCAGTGAGAATGAGGAGCACCGCGAGGGCCTTCGCAAATTTAGGATTGACCTTCATAAGATGCTAAAATAAGAGTAAGGACGGCATAGCCACCGTTGTTGCTGCTCTATGCATAATTTATACCACAGGCGGCCATCCCTGTAAAGACCAAAATGGAAAGGAAAAAACCAGGCAACTACTCAGAGAAGGTCAACCGCTTAAGCGCAGGGCAAAAGAGCGCTTACGGGCCAGGAAATATCGCAACCTGGCCAAAACAACGCGTGCGGAGCTAAACCGTTGCGGGGCGCCGGCGTAACTATGGATGTCCACGATGTGCCCCGAGATGTTCCTGGCGCTTTTGAAATTGCGGCTATTCCTTACGCCACAACGCCTCCGACGGTGATCTCCGGTATCCGGAGCGTGGGCTGGGCGTCGGAGACCGGAGAGCCCTGCCCGTCTTTTCCGCAGGTCCCAATCGAAAACCCGAGGTCCGATCCGACCATGTCGATAGACATGAGCACCTGCGGCCCGTTCCCCGCGAGCGTGGCGCCGCGCACCGGCTCGCCGATCCTCCCGTTCTCGATCCGATATCCTTCGCTCACCTCGAATACGAAATCACCGTTCACGGTATTCACCTGTCCCCCGCCCATTTTCTTGACGAAAAGGCCTGTAGGAGTAGAGCGCAAAATATCCGCGGGGTCCGATTCGCCCGGAACGATCATGGTGTTCGTCATCCTCGGGATCGGACGGTGCTTGTAGGATTCGCGCCTACCGTTGCCGGTTGACCTCGCTGCGTCCTTCATTGCCGTCAAACGGTCATACAGAAAGGTCTTCAGAATACCCTTGTCCACCAGCACGGTGCGTTCCGCATCAATGCCTTCATCGTCAAACCGGAACGACCCGCGCTTGCCGGGAAGCGTAGCATCATCCACTACGGTGATGAGCGGCGAAGCGATCTTCTCTCCCCTCCGGTTGGAATACACCGACAGGCCGGATTGCGCCAGGTCCGCCTCGAGTCCGTGCCCGACCGCCTCATGGATCATGGTGCCTCCGGCCTCGGATGAAAGCACCACCGGCATCCTTCCCGCAGATGCTTTCTTGGCCGAGAGCATCATCACGGCCCGTCGCGCGGCGGTCTCCGCGGCCCGGACGAGGGGGTGTGCGTCAAAAAGTTCCATACCCGCGATACCGGAGATCGGCTCGTACCCTGTCTGGACCACGTCGTCCTGGGCGGCCACAACGCGAACAACCGCCGTAAGGTACATGCGCTCATCCTCGGCGACAGCTCCGTCGGAGTTCGCGATAAGCACCTGCTGTCGATTCTCCCGATAGGAAACAAGGACCTGCCTGATGCGACGGTCGAACGCGCGCGCGGTCCTGTTCGCCTCAAGCACCATCCCCGCCTTCAGGGACATCGCCGCCTTCTCCGGGTCCTTCTCTACGGGAAGGTCAACACGCGGATTTTTCCTGCTCAGGTTGATGTCCGTGTGATGCGCGCCGCGCGCGGCTGCCTGGCTCACGGCATCGGCAAGTTCGAGGAGCGATACGGTCGTGATCTCGTTCGTGTAGGCATAGGCGGTCCGCTGGCCGAAGACAAGACGCACCCCTGCGCCGCGGTCCAGGCCGGACATGACTTTTTCGATCCGGCTGTCCTCGCACACAATGGAGAGCGGGGCGCTTCGTTCTATGAAAATGTCGGCAAAGTCACCTCCGCTGCTCAATGCTTTTTTCAGGACAGCGGAAAAATCAACGTCAAGGTCCATGTAAATTTCTCCCGGCCTTCAGGCAATGCCTTATGGATTTTGCTCTATCATACACGAAAATGGACGGATTTACATTTATTTGATTACAAAATTCCTTAACACCTTGACAAACCGGTAATTTAAAGCTACTCTTTTTTTAGGGGCCTATAAAATATGGTTCCCTGTCGCGAGAAAGTATGGACCAAAAAAAAATCCTCATAGCGGATGATAACGAAAACATCCGGGAAGCGCTTACCTATCTTCTCGAAGACGAGGGGTATAAACTGTGGTTGGCGAAAGACGGCGCCGATACGCTCAAAAAAGTCCGGGAAGTGCGTCCCGATATCCTGTTGCTCGATGTCATGATGCCGGAGATCAACGGCTACGACGTCTGTCGCGCCATCAAGAATGATCCTGAGTTGAAAAAAATCTACGTTATCATGCTGACCGCCAAGGGACAGGTCGCCGAACAGGAGCGCGGCAAAGAGGCAGGCGCAGACGAATACGTCGTGAAACCGTTCAGCCCCACTGACATTTTGACCAAGATAAAAAATGTCCTGAAATAGCCTATATGACGACGAAATTAAAAAGGCGGATGGCCCAGGAACTCTACGAAAAAGGGTCCGCCTTGTTTCAGGCGGGTAAGTATGAGCACGCCATCGTTGAGCTGCGAAAGGCCGAAGATGCCTTTCGCAAACTGGATGTTGAGGGACGGCCTTTCGGGTTTCCCCTCCCGAACGGCGTGTCCGGCCTTGCCAACACGCTCGCCCTGGAAGGGCGCTGTTTCCAGGCCCTTGGCGATTACCAGCAGGCAATGAAGCGCTACGAAAGCAGCCTGGTAAACGGTAAATTCGAGAGGAAAAGACCTTTTCAAGCATTCTGGTCGGCTTTGCTTGCCGATGTAATCGCCTGTTGCGAAAAGACGCTGGAAAAGACCGGTCCCGAGACGCTCAAAAATCTGAAGCGGGACCTTGACCTCGACATTTCGTTTCTGTTTCCCTTTTCGCTTTCACAGGAATTGATCCCCGTTGCCAGGCTCTATGAACTCGCTCCGGAGCGCTACGCGCAGTTCGGCGATTTTTACGCCGCCGCAAAAAAAAAGGACCTGCTGTTGAGGCGCATGGACAAGAGGTCCGATGAATCCACTATGAAGAAGTTGAGCATGTCGGTGTGGGCGGGCCTCGTCGCAATCTGGATTGTGTACGGCGTGCTGGTGGTCCGAGCGTTGATGCAGAAATAATGACCGGGAGGTAGGGATGGACGCAAACGAAATCAGGAAATCCGCTTCCGAGCTGGTGACCATGCTCACCCATGCAACCGCGGCGCTGACCACGATCCAGGGCATTGAGGTCGGTTTTTTCGACTGGATACCCGTTAATAAAACCATGACCGCACAGGAGCTTTCCGGACAGACGGGGTACGACATCAGCAAGGTGGAGCGGTGGCTGCGCTTTGCGGTCGCAACCGGCTACGTCACCAAATCGGACGGCGGCTATATGTTGACCGTGAAAGGGACTCTGTTGCGAAGGGGAACTCCCACGCCCGATCTCCTCGGCCTGCACCACATGGTGAGCTACTTCACCAAGGCGCTGCCCTACTCGAAGGACGCTTATCAGAAGGGCGTCGGCCTCGACAGCATTACGCAGGGCAAGATCAGCAGGGACTATATCCCGCGGGTGGCGTCGCAGCTCTCGAAAGCGTCGGCTGAGTTTTTCAAGTGGTCGGGCCTTTCCACCGGCCATACCATCCTCGACCTGGGCTGCGGCGACGGTTCCGTGCTTCGGGAGACCGTGAAGACCTGCCCCGGCGTCAGCGCAACCGGCATCGATCTCAACCCTCACACCCTCGAAATGGGCAAGCGGAAAAATGCCGAGGACGGATTGCAGGACCAGATCGAGCTCAAGGTCGGCGACGTGACCGACCTCGGGGGGATCAAGGACGGCGCTTATGATTGGCTGTACGCCATCAACATATTCCATTTTTTGCCGAGCAACAAACGGGAAAAATTCCTGCGCGAGTTGGTACGGATCTCCCGGTACGGCATTTTCTTCAACCAGAACATAACGAACAGCGTCGGGACCTATTCCGTCGACGTGCTGCTCTCGGTTCTGTTTACGGATTTTACGGGCTTTTTTTCCGTGGACGAAGCGGACGAGCTCATCCGCAGGATGAATATAAAACATTACGCCTATCTGCCGATCATCCAGGGGGAATCGAGGCTGGCGGTGATGTATACCTCCAAGAACGATGCCCCCGTGGGCCGCATCCCGAACCTGAGTTCGCCGCAGAAAGACGCGCTCATAAAGGCCGACATCCGGACGGCAAAGGACATTCTGGTCGCCCCGACCGCGGTCATCGCCGGCCTCGGGATCAATGTCGAAGAGCTGCGAAAGTCAGCCGTCAGGCTGCTGTTTCCCTGAGGGCCGGTCCAAACCATGCTGAACGTTTCGAAAAAGATAGCCTACAGCGAGCTGCTGATCATCACCGTCATCTTCACGACGCTCATTCCCTATATCCTCTACAACATGGACTTCAAACCCATTCTCCTTTTTCACTATATCAACATCACCATGTGGATCCTCGCCCCCCTCGGCTTCGCCTCGTTGTTCTATTTCATCGACCGGTGGGAATGCCGTCCCATCGAGATGCTTTCCTTTTACCTCGAACGGCGCCTCACGCCACCGGACGACGTCATGGCCGCCGCCCGCGTGCGGACGCTGAACCTCCCTCTGGTGCACGCCGTCACGATCCTCGTCAGATACGAAATGATCGTCGTGTTCGACTGCCTGTACATGTGGCTGGTGGGCAAGTTGCCGCTCGACGAAACCATCCGGCTGGGGCTCTACGCCGCAATCGGCCTTTCCGTTTACCCCATTTTTTCGTTCTTCCTTACCGAGCGGCTGCTCTATCCGGTGCGGCAGATCCTTGCCGAAAAAACGAAGACCGTGCACGTGGACGAAACCAAGGTGATGAAGATTTACACCCGCACGCGGCTCGTTTCCATCCTGCTCGCCACGGTCGTCGGGCCGCTCTTCGCGCTGGGGGCGCTCGTCTATCACCGGGTGGGGACTGAACTCGGCAGGGGCCTGGTCGACGCTTCCCGAATCGGATCCATCATGTCCCAGCTTGCGGACCTCATCTTCATCGTCACCGGCATTGCCCTGCTCCTGGCCGCCGGGATCGGCGTCCTGCTCGCCACCAGCATTTCCAATCCCTTGGGGCACATGGTGAAAGTGATCCGCGAAGTGGAGAAGGGAAATATGCTGGCCCGGACGAACCTGATATCAAACGATGAGCTCGGCGTCCTCTCGCAGAGCTTCGACACCATGGCGATGGAACTCGAAAGAAACCGGGGAGAACTTGAGGATTTGAACCGGAACCTCGAGTTCCGGGTCGCTGAAAAAACGGAAAACCTGACCCGGGCCTACGAACGGCTCCAGCTTTCGAACCAGAGCCTGGCGATCGTCAACCGCGAGCTCGAAGCGGCGAACAAAAAACTCAAGGAGATCGACCAGCTCAAGTCCGATTTCATTTCCGTCGTGTCCCATGAGCTGCGGACGCCGCTCACGTCCATCAAGGCTTTTGCCGAGCTGATCCTCATAAAACCGAAAATGACCGGCGAACGAAGAAACAAACTGCTCCGCATCATCAATGATGAAAGCGACCGGCTGTCGAGGCTCATCAACGATGTCCTCGACCTCACCAAGATAGAGGCCGGCAAGTTGAGCTGGCATATCGTTAAGCTGTCGGTCGGCGATGTCATCGAAACGTCGGTGTCCGGCATTCAGTCTCTCGCCGACAACAAGAGCCTGACGATAACCGCACGGGTCGAGCGTCCCCTGCCCCCCATCTTCGGCGACCGCGACAGGCTCATTCAGGTGCTTACCAACATCCTGTCGAACGCGATCAAGTTCACCCCCCAGGGCGGCTCCATAGAAATCGCCGCCCACCAGGAAGAAAGACCGATGCCGCAAATCGTCGTGACGATTTCGGACACGGGCGTCGGCATCCAGAGCGAAGATCTGGAACTGATCTTTGAAAAATTCCGGCGCTCCGGCGATGTCCTGACGATGAATACCGAGGGCACCGGGCTCGGCCTCGCCATTTCACGCCAGATCGTGGAATATCACGGCGGCGCCATCTGGGCGAGGAGCACGCCGGGACAGGGAAGCGCCTTTACCTTTACGCTGCCGGTGAACAAATCATGGAATATCGAGGACCGGCGGGACACGTTCATCGACGCTGAAGTAGAGCTCCCTCTTGATTCCTTTTAGTTCTGTTCCGTTCCTTCCGAACGCTCAGGTTTCCCGCTCTTCCGCCGCCGGTTCGGGCCCCCTGTTCGCGGGCCCTTTCAACGTTATCTCGCTTACGGACGACGCGGGCAACGCTATCCATTGAAAGGAGCCTTTGAGATGGACTTCCGCATCGGACACCTCGATCAACACGCCCGTATACTTCATCCCGTTGGCGATGACCTCTACTTCTTTACCGATCATGGATTGGATATCAGGCATACTGCCGCACCTCCCGGATAAGAACAACAGCGTCAGCTCTCGAAGCCGCTGTAGATCTCTTCATACGCTTTACTCGTGTCCTTGAAGACCTCCAGGAGCTTCGGGTCGAAGTGCGCCGGGAGGGTCCTGCCGTCGCCCTGGGTAATCACCCGGAAAGCTTTGACATAGTCATAGGCGGGCTTGTAAGGCCTCTTGCTCCGAAGCGAGTCGTACTGGTCCGCCACGTTCATGATCCTGGCTTCAAGGGGGATGTCTTCGCCTTTGAGGCCCCGGGGATAACCGGTCCCGTCCCAGCGCTCGTGGTGGGTAAAGGCGATCCGTTCCGCCATCTGGAGCAAGCCGGAACGCGAACCGGAGAGGATCCTCGCGCCGATGGTGGTATGCGTTTTCGCGAGCGCATACTCCTCGGGCGTCAACGCCGACGGCTTCAGAAGAATATCCGAAGGGATGCCGATTTTGCCGATATCATGCATGGGGGCCGCGTATTGGATGGTTTCAACCCGGTCGGCAGACCACCCCAGCGCCCGGGCCGTATGCGCGCAGTACAGGCCCACTCTCTTGATGTGCGCCGAGGTCTCTTCGTCCTTGTACTCGGCCACGATCGTAAGCCGGTAGATGGTGTCCAGGTACCCTTTTTTAAGCTCATCCTGAGATTTGCTCAGCTCCTGGAGCGCAAGCTTGAGCTGCCCTGTTCTCTTCGCCACTTCGGACTCGAGCAGGACGTTATGCTGTTTCAGAAAGTCCTCGAATTCCTTCACCTTCAGCAGGTTCTTCGCCCGGACCGTGAGTTCCGTATTGTCGATGGGCTTTGTCAAAAAATCGTTGGCGCCTGCTTCGAGCCCCCGTATCCGCGATTCCTTTCCTTCGAGCGCCGTAATCATGACCACGGGTATATGCTGCGTCATCGGATTGTCCTTGAGCAGCTTGCACACCTGATAGCCGTCCATTTCGGGCATCATGATGTCGAGGAGGATGATGTCGGGGTTGAACGTCCCGGTCTTTTCCAGGGCCTCCTTCCCGTTTTTGGCTACCTCGCAGTCGTATCCGTGGCTCTTCATGATCGTGCTGATGAGCCTCAGGTTTTTTTCTTCATCGTCGACGATCAGCACCCTTTGTCGGTCGTTTTGTCCGGCCATGCCTCCCCCTTCTCCCGCAATTCAACGATCCTCTTCACGTCCTGCATGAAACTATTTTTATCGATGGGCTTGGCGATGTAGTGGGTAAATCCCTCGGCGACCAAACGTTCGCAATCGCCCTTCATCACATACGAGGTCACGGCGATAACGGGAATGTCCCTGGTCCGGGTATCGGCCCTCAGGAGCTTGAGCGCCTGAATGCCGTTCATCCTCGGCATCTGCACGTCCATCAGGATGAGGTCCGGTTGTTCGTCGTGCGCCATCCTGACGCCTTCTTCACTGTCGCTTGTCGCCAGGACCCGGTAGCCCATGGAACCGACGATGAAAGTGAAGAGTCTGAGGCTCTTTTCGTAGTCGTCGATGATGAGAACGGTCTTTTTCATTTCTCTCGCCTCACGGGTATCGAGAAACTGAAACGGGACCCCTTCCCCACTTCGCTTTCGACCCAAATTGCGCCGCCGTGGAGTTCGACGAACTTCCTGCAGAGATGCAGCCCCAAACCCGTGCCCTCGTACTTTTTCGTCAGCGTCGTATCGAGCTGCCGGAAGGGCTGAAAGAGCTTTCCGATATCTTCCCGTGCCATGCCGATTCCCGTGTCCGTCACGCTGATCACGAGACTGTCGTCCGTTTTTTCCGCCAATATCCCGACGGTCCCGCCCTCGGGGGTGAATTTAAGCGCATTGGCCACCAGATTGAGGACCACTTGCTTCAGTTTTCGTTCGTCGGCCATGATCGTGAGCGAGGCGACGTCCGCGGATACCTTCGTCGTCAACTGAATGCGGTGCCGCAGCGCCTTTTCTCGGAACATGTAAAGGCCGCCTTCGATCAGCTCTTTCGGAGAGACCTCGCCGAGCTCGAGCTCCATCATGCCGGCCTCGATCTTGGAAAGATCGAGGATGTCGTTGATGAGCCGGAGCAGATGCTTTCCGCTCCCCCAGATATCGTGCAGAAACCCCTTCTGTTCCTCGGAGAGCGGCCCCGTCATGCCGTCTTTCATCACTTCGGAAAAACCGATGATGGAATTGAGCGGCGTCCTCAGCTCGTGGGAAATATTGGCGAGAAACTCCGACTTCGCCTTGTTCGCGGCAACGGCGACTTTCCGCGCCTCTTCAAGCTCCGCGGTGCGTTCCTTGACCTTTTGCGCCAGGTCTTCGCTGTATTCCTTCATCGCTTCGGCGGCAATCTTGCGGTCCGTTATGTCGAAAAGCGTGCCGATGATCGTGGGCGTCCCTTCGTACTCGATGGGGCCAGCGGTCATGGCCGCCCAGCGCTCTTCGCCGTTCTTCTTGAGTATCTTGAATTCATACTCCGGCGGAAGCTCCTCGCCGCGCAGACGGGCGCGGCCCCGCTCCTTGATCAATTCCACATAATCGGGATGTACGACCTTCCAGAACTCCATTCCCAGTATCTCCTGGTGGGTGTATCCGGTCATGACTTCTCCGGCGGGGTTCGTATAGATGAATTTGCCGCCCCGGTGCATGAAGATCGCCGCCGTCGTGGTCTGCGCAAGGGCCCGAAATTTCGCCTCGCTCTCCTTCAGGGACGTCGTCGCTTTTTCGACCTCCTCGTACAGCTTGTCTCTTTCCGTGACATGTTTTTTTTCTTCGAGTTCCTTCACCGCGCGGTTCTGCAAAAAATACTTTCGGATATAGTGCTCGGACTGGTAGCAGGAAAACATGCCGATGCAGTTCGTGGAAACAAAGAGGAAATTATTGTACAGGAAAACAGGCCAGGGAGTGTAGCTCATCCAGAGGGCCGCTATTTCGTACGAAGCCACGAGGGTCCAGGACACGAGGGTAGCGGGGACGAACCTGAGTTTGATGAACGTATACGAGTAGATGATCATGATGACGATGCCGCCGTAAAAATAATAATTCTGGATTGAACCGGCGAGCACCATCATGGTGATGATCCCGAGGCCGGCGACGAGGACTCCGGCGGCAAGGACCGGTTGCATGAATTTCTTGAAGGACGGAAAAAACGTATAGGAAAATACCCCAAGGGACGCGGGGCAGACCACCGCATAGCGGATGAGCCATGCCTTGACCTTCACCTCCGGGATAAACCAGGCGTCGAGTATGCCGAAAAGACCGTAGAGGACGGCGCCGAACAGGATTGCCGAGCGTAGCGGCAGCAAAGACTTCTGAAAGTAGTCATCGAGAAAATCGTTCTCAAGATCTTCGGGGAACCGCAGGCGCAGGGCTTTGAGGGACAGGGTTTTCATTTACGCGACCGTATCCGTGCGTGGAAGAGTAAACAACGCGCTCGACGCGCAAGGAAACAAGCGCCATTCAGAAGGCAAGTGCATCAGGTAAAAGATAGTATAAATCCGCGGAAAAGGCAAGGCTAAAATGAGCGAAGGTCAAGCAGGGCGAAAGAGCCGTCGGTCATATCTCCAGTTTTCCCCAGCTCTCTTTCCGGTATCTCCACAACAGGAGGGACATCCGCACGAGCCAGTCCAGGATCATCACCGACCACACGAAGCGGATGTCCGCGTGAAAAACCGCCGCCAGCAGGCCCGCGATCGGCAATCGCACAAACCACATGCCGGCGATGGTGGCGAACATGATGAAGCCCGTGTCCCCCGCGCCGCGAAGCGAGCCGCCTGCCACCATGGTGACAGCGAGCGGGACCTGCGCAAAAGCCACGATCTTCATGTACAGGATACCGTATCGGATCACCTCGGGGTCGCTCGTGAACGCGCGGAGCAGGGCGTAGGGGAAGAAAAAGAACACTAGTCCCATTCCGGCCATCAGGACTACCGCGAAACGGTTCGCTTCGTACGCCGAGATGCGCGCATGCTCCGGTTTGCCCGCGCCGAGGTGCTGTCCCACCATGGTCGCGGCGGCAACGGCAATCCCGTATCCGGGCATAAACGAGAAGGCCTCTACGGCAAGGCCGACCTGATGGGCGGCATAGACGGTGGTCCCGTAGAGCAAAACAACCTTGGCAAAGAGGAGCGCGCCGGTGTTCTGGAGCAGCCGGTCGATGAAGATGGGATATCCCAGCTTGTACATCATTGCCGTATATCTGAGCTCCAGGTCCTTGCTCACGATAATAAAGCGCTTGCGCAGAGACCGGATGAACAGGTAACCCGCTCCGATACTTTCGGAAATCGCGATGGCAATAGCCGCTCCCTCGACGCCGAGTTTCGGGAAGCCGAGGTGTCCGTAAATCAGCGGATAGGCCGCGACAACATGCAGGATGTTCACGATCACCGTTGCATAGAGCGGGGTCCTGGTGTCCCCGGTCCCCTGCATGATCCCGGAAAGAACGTTGATCGCTATGGTGAAAAAAATGAAAGAAAAAATGATACTCGTATAATCCCGGAGGAGCGCCCGGACCCCGGCATCGGCGCCCAAGAGCGATGCGACGGGACCGCTGAAGGAAAGGCCCAAAACGGTAATGAGCAGGGCCGCGCCCGCGGCCACAAGCACTGCCTGGTAGGCCGCTTGTGCCGCGTCCCGTTTCCGCCCGGCGCCCCACAACTGCGCGACCAGAACGGTGACGCCCACGTTGATTCCCCAGGAGAGGCTCATCACGGTGAACACCATGACCTGGGCTATGCCCACGGCCGCGATGGAGGACGCGCCCAGGCCGCCGACCAGGAAGATGTCGACAAGACCGACGGAACGCTGGAGCAGGCCTGACAGCACTACCGGCAGGGCGAGAAAAAAGACTTCTTTTCTGATGTTTTTTTGCATGAAAGGCATGAAAGAATGAAGCGACGGAAACGGTCAGCAAATTCGCGGGGACACGATGTCTATGACTACGATCTGACCCCGGAGAGCCATTGGACCCACGTATCGATTCCCGCGCCCGTAGCGCAAGAGACCTCGAAGATCTTCAGGTCCGGATTGAGGGCCAGCGAGTCGTTCCGCATCCTGGTTATGTCCGTCTTCAGGTACGGGAGAAGATCGATCTTGTTCAGCACCAGCGCTTTCGACCCGCGGAACACGAGCGGATATTTAAGCGGTTTATCGCGGCCCTCGGCCACGGAGAGCACCAGAATCTTCAGGTCCTCGCCCAGGTTGAATTCAGCGGGACAGACGAGGTCTCCCACGTTTTCGATGATGAGCAGGTCCAACTCTTTGAGCGGAAGCTCGAAAAGCGCTTCGCTGATCATGTTTGCGTCAAGACGGCAAGCCCCGTTGGTATTGATCCGGACCACGGGAACGTCGAAAGCGCCGATACGCTCAACGTCGTCCGTTCCGACGATATCGCCTTCTATGACGCCGATCTTGAGCCGCGGCTTGAGTACATGGATCGTTCTTTCCAGGAGCGTGGTCTTGCCCGCGCCGGGAGCGCCCATGAGATTGAGAACGGCTACCCCCGCGTCCTTAAACCGTTTGCGGTTCTCTTCGGCGATTAGGTTGTTCGCTTCAAGATTACGCGTGGCGGCTTTGGCCTTCATCAACGCATCTCCATGACCGCTGATAAAATGTCTCTATTAAAACGTTTTCAGAACGTATGCGGCAATTGCCTTGGCATCTTTGTCTGAAATGGTTTTTTCATCGAATTTGGTCATTCCCGGACCGGGATTTCTCATAAGCTTGATGATATCGGCCGCGGTCTTTACCTTATTCGCCTCACGGTCTTTCTTGTGAAGCGGCTTGTTCGGATTTATGATGTTTTTCCCGTTCGGATGGCATACGGCGCAATTTTCCTTGAACTTCTTTTCTCCGACGTTTTCCGCAAATGCACCCGAGGCAATGATGCTGATCGTCGCAATGATACCGAGAGCTGAGAGCATCTTTTTCATGATCGTTCTTTCTCCTTTTTGAATGATAATAAAGCGGCTGACCATAGCAGTCGCGTTTACAGGTTATTATAGCTGAAAAAATACAGATTGCAAGAAAACCTGCCAACAGCTGAATCCTTACACACGCGCGGATTCCGATGATTTCCGGTTCTCTATGATTCCCGTCAACAAGGGAATCAGAAGCACGATGCACCCGAGCGCAACCACACCGACCCAACCCGCAATGCTGTAGGCATATCCGCTGAGGGTGATGCCTGTGGCCCCTCCTAAATAATAAAAAAGAACATACAGCGAATTGGCCCGTCCCTGGCTGGAACTCACCTTGCGGTTGAGCGAACCGACTGCCGCGGTGTGCATGGCGAAATGCCCCGCGCAAATCCCGCAAAGACTTACGGCAATGAGGGGAACGGATTCGATGACCGTGATGGCGATGGATATACCGAATACAAGAGCGCCAAGGGCCATGGTTGCTCCGTTGCTGAGCCGGTTGCTCAGAGTGCCTGCTACAGGACCGATAGCGATCCCGATAATGTAGGACAGGTAGAGTAACGTGATGATCTCCGTGCTTGCGTGAAACGGCGGGCCGGAAAGATAGAAAGGCAGGTAGTTGAAGACGGAGGAAAATACGAAGAAAGCGCTGAAAGGCACGAGGTAAATACGCAACAAATCCTTTCGGCTGAGCAGTTCGATAAACCTCGCGGGTTTAGCTTCTTTTCTGGTCCCCTGTTCCTCCGGCAGCCAGCGCACCGCTACAATCGTTGCCGTCAAAAGCAGCGCGGAAGCGCTTACGAACGCATAGCGCCAATGCAGCGGAGTATGTATCCAGCCTCCCAGAAGACGGCCGGCAAGACCTCCGGCGACGGTGGCAGACACATAGGAACCCATAATTATATTGAGACGTTCTATCGGAAGGCTTCTCGCAAGATACGCTGCGAGACAGGTGGTCACCGCGGGGAGGAAAAGACCCTGGATAAAGCGCGCAAGGATCAAAAATCCCATGCTGGTGGTAACAGCGCAAAAAAATCCAAATAGACTGACCGCGAACCCGCCGATAAGAATAAGAGGCTTGACGGCGTACCGGTCGGCCAGCATTCCAAACGGCAGGTTTGCAAGGGCTATTCCGAGGATAGTGGCCGAGATGGCAAGAGATGCCATAGATGCGGTAGTTCCGAATTCGCGCTCAAGAATCGGGAGCACCGGCTGAACGATGTAGAGGTTCGCCATGCTCGCCGCAACCAGGAAGAAGACGAGGAACTGGAGATTTTTTGATTTGTCGTCGCTCATAAAGGTATTTTCTGCTTCACTTGTTGATTTTCGTATTTACTGATAAGAAGGTAGCTGACCACGCTATCAAGCGCTTACAAGACCAAGGTGTATCCATAAGGGTATTACCCTGGAGAGGAGAATAACGTGGTTGGCCACGCCGTAGACGGTGGATGCAACAATGCCCGTTACGACGGGAAAAACTCCCCCAACCAATAATCGAGCAGTCTTCTCGACTTTATCAGAATCTTCGGACCGTTTCAAGCGAATATAAAAAATAAAACAGT
>JBGOTO010000023.1:0-25865 GCA_041476485.1 Nitrospirota bacterium | reverse complement strand
GGTCCTCCACCTGTTCGCAGACCGCCACCTTGAAGCCGCGCCGGATGAGCTTGGCGATGTACCCTTCTACCGCGTGGTACGGAAATCCGCAGAGCGGCGTCTCGATGCCTTTGGACTTGTTTCGCGCCGTAAGCGTGATCTCGAGGACCTTGGATGCCGTAACGGCGTCCTGGTCGAACATCTCGTAGAAATCGCCCATGCGGAACAGTAGGATCGCGTCCAGGTGCTGGCGCTTGATCTCGCGGTATTGCTTCATGAGGGGGGTCAGGTCGGTCATGGTTTGAATACAGGAGCCAGGAGTCAGGAGCCGGAAGTCAGAAGAGAAAAAATATATGCATCTAATATTTTACTAACCTCTTCAAGCTGGACTACAAGCCCATTCCCAACTTTGCCATCACTTTCTTGATATCTTCCCACACCAATGCCTTGTCCTTCGGGTTCCGAAGAAGATAGGCCGGGTGAAACGTCGGCATGACCGGGATCCCCTGATAGGTCTTCCACGCGCCGCGGAGGCTCGTGATTCCTTCGCTGGTTTTCAACAGCGTTTTAACCGCAACGTTGCCGAGCGCCACGATTACCTTCGGTTTGATGGCTTCGAGCTGCTTGATAAGGAACGGCTCGCAAGCCTCGATCTCGTCCGGCTCGGGGTTCCTGTTGTTCGGCGGACGGCACTTTACGATATTGCAGATGTACACGTCCTCTCGAAGGAGCTTCATGCCCTTGACGATGATATCGGTCAGAAGCCGGCCCGCGGCCCCCACGAAGGGCCTGCCCTGCTGGTCTTCCTCGCGTCCAGGCCCCTCGCCGACGAACACGAGCACGGCCTGCGGGTTCCCTTCGCCAAAGACGATATTCGTCCTTCCCTTGTGCAATTTACACCGGGTGCAGTCGCCGAGTTCTTCGCACACAACGGCAAGAGCACCGGGCTGTTTCGCCGAGGGCTTGCCTGCCTCGGGAGCGGCAAGAGGGACGGATAACACCTGAGACGGGACCGGGTCCGGCGACGTACGGTCCGGAGTTGCCGAAAAAACCGCTACCGAGACAACACCGAGCGCCTTCTGGTACTCGAGGTGCGACCTGACCTGCGATACGATGTCCAGGAATTCACTTTTAAGGTCATCGCCCGTGCCTGCTCTGTCCGTGTTCATGCGTGGTTAAATCAACTTCCCCATTTTAATTTTGTCCGCAGGATCTCGTAATAACTCTTGGTGGGATGTTTGATCATTTTCATCTTGTACCGTGATTTTTTTATCTCGACGATATCGAGTGGGGCGAGCGGAAACCCGATCTGCCCGTCGAGCGTGAGAGATACATCCTCGCTCTGCGATACGAGGCTTACCGAGACAACGACGTCGTCGGGCAGGGCGATCGGCCTGTTTGACAGCGTGTGCGGGCAGATAGGCGTTACGACGAAACAGTGGACGGTCGGATGGATGATCGGACCGCCCGCGGAAAGCGAGTAGGCAGTAGAGCCCGTGGGCGTCGCCACGATCAACCCGTCTGCCCGCAGCGTCGTCACAAAAACACCGTTGACGGAGATTTTGAGTTCCATCATCCGCGCAAGAGCGCCCTTGTTGATCACCGCATCATTCAGGACGCGGTAGCGCGCCAGGCGCCTGCCGTTTCGAATGACGCTGGTCACAAGCATGATCCGGTCCTCGGTCTCGAGCTTTCCCGCGATCGCCTTTTCGAGGTTGCTGTACAGTTCGTCGAGCGAGACTTCGGTCATGAACCCCAGACTGCCGAGGTTGACGCCGAATATCGGCACATTGGCACTCGCGTCGGCGACATGCCTTGCCGCGGACAGGAGCGTTCCGTCGCCGCCGAGCACGATCAGCATATCAACAAGAGCGGGGATTTCGGCGCGATCATAGCCCGGCTTTTTTATCACAGCCGCCGTGTCGTTGTCGATAAAAACCTTTTTCCCGCGTGACTCGAGCCAGGCTGTCAGTTTCTTTGCGGCGTCCCGGGCCGGGCTGATATCTTTTGCGATGATGCCGATCTTTTTCATAGTGATTAAGGCGTGAGGTCCCGTTTCACTTCATCCAGCAGCTTCCGATACCGTTCCCCTTCCGCGACAAACCCGAGCTCCCGGCTTTTTTCATCTACAGACGAAAAGTAAACGCTCAAACATTCTTCGGGAAGTTCTTCTTCGGCCTTATCGGCCCATTCTATCACGGTCACGCCGTCGGAATCAATATACTCCTCGAAGCCGATCGTTTCCAGTTCCCCGGGTCCTTCGAGACGGTAAAGATCAATGTGATAAAAAGGCACGCGGCCCTCGTATTCATTCACGAAGGTATACGTCGGGCTCGTGATGTAGCGCTCCTGGACCTCCAGCCCTTGCGCGATACCGTAGGCAAAATTCGTCTTGCCTGATCCGAGATCGCCGTACAGGCAGAGCGTATCGCCTGCGCCGAGCCGGGAGCCGAGCATTTCACCGATCCGCCAGGTCTGCTCCGGGCTCGCCGTGATCACGCTGAACATTATTCAGACTGGCGGGCGACTGCTATTACCACGTCGCGCTTGCCCACAATCCCGACGATTTTGCCGTCCTTGACCACGGGAAGGAGATGGACCTTCTTTTCCGCCATGATCGTCGCAATGTCCACGATGGTCGTCTCTTCGGTGATCGTGAGGGCCTTCCGCGAGCAGATTTCCCCGACTTTCGTCGCGGCCATGCGTTTGACTTCCTGTTCGAATTTTTTGGAACTTTCGAGGTAAATTGCCGCGTCGAGAAAACTTACCACGGTGGGGATATGGAGCCGCTTGTTCTGGCTGATGAGGTCGTTCTCGGTCACCATGCCAACAAGCGCGCCGGAATCGTCCACCACCGGAGCGCCGCTGATTTTGTTTTTTACGAGGATGGCGGAAAGCTCCGACAGGGAAGTATCGGGCCGTACGGTGATCACTTCCTTCGTCATGATGTCTTTCGCGGTAAGCATTTTAGCACCTCACGTTTAACCTTCCCTATCCATTGTTTCTTTTATCGCGTCCGGTATCTTCTCGATCAGGTCGCCGGCGATCATGCCAGCCTCGCCTTTTTCCTTCGCCGCAAGGTCCCCTGCCAGCCCGTGGAGATATACGCCGAGGCACGCCGCCTGCTTCGCGGGATATCCCTGGGCAAGGAGCCCGCCGATCATGCCGGTAAGCGCATCGCCCGTTCCAGCGGTAGCCATGCCGGGGTTGCCCGATGAGTTGATGAACGTCTCGTGGTCGGGACAGGCGACCACGGTCCCCGCCCCCTTGAGCACGAGGACCACCTTGTGCTTCGTTGCGAATTCGGAGGCGATGGTGATCCTGTCTTTCTGCACGTCGGAGGAGGAAAGGCCCACGAGCCTTCCCATCTCGCCGGGATGGGGGGTCAGGATGACCGGGGCCTTGGTTCTTTTCAGAATATCGGTAAACCCTGCAAGGGCATTCAACGCGTCGGCATCGATGACCGCAGGGACCGTCAGCCGCTGAAGAAGGTTTCTTACCACCTGGACGGTTTCGTAATGAGTTGAAAGTCCCGGCCCGATTGCGCAGGCGCTCATTCCGACGGCTGCTTTGAGCAGTTCCTCTTCCGATCCGAGGCCCAGGGTCCCTTCGATGCTCTCGGCCGACGGAATGCACATGGCCTCCGCGATATGCGACTGAACGATCGGCACGAGCCCGTTCGGCGTCGCAACGCTCACGAGACCAACGCCGGACCTGAGCGAGGACCGCGCGGACATGACCGCCGCCCCCGCCTTGCCCGGCGAGCCTGCGACGACCATCAGGTGGCCGAAATCCCCTTTATGCGAGTCCGGCCCCCGCCGGGGGATAAGGCCCCAGGCGTAGCCCCGGTCCAAAAGGGTCACCGTTATCTTTTCCCTGTCCACGGCCTCGGCGGGAACCCCGATGTCCGCTACGCGCAGGGCCCCGGCATACCGCGCGCCGGGATGCAGCACGAGTCCGCGTTTTAAAAGTGCCATGGTAACCGTGAGGTCGGCCTTGACCGCCGCTCCCATGACCATGCCGGTGTCTGCGTCGATACCGGTGGGGATATCGATCGCAACCACGGGCCTGCCCGAGCTGTTGATCATGTTCACGGCTTGGGCGTACAAGCCTTTCAGAGGCGAAGAGAGGCCCACGCCGAGCATGGCATCGACGATGACGTCCGACCATGCAATGATGTCGGACAGGGACCGCGCCGACGCATTCGGCGTGATTTCCACATCGGTCGTTCGCAGGATGGATAGATTGACCTTCGCTTCGCCGGCCACCGCGCTGAAAGGCGCAAGCAGCGCAACGCGCACTGCCACACCGCGGATTACGAGCCTCCGCGCGAGCGCAAGACCGTCGCCGCCGTTGTTGCCCTTGCCGCAGAGGATGCCGACCCGGACGCCCGCCAGTCCGTCGAAGAACCGCTCCATCTCGGCCATGACCGCCGTGGCCGCGTTCTCCATCAAGACCGTGCCGGGGATCCCGAATTCCCTGATCGCCCTTCGGTCGATGTTCTTGATCTGCTGTGACGTTGCGATCTTCATACCTTACGGTTCATTTGCTCCCTGCAGGATGCTGCCCACGAGCACCACCTGCGCCACGGCATATCCTTCGTCGTGCGAGTAACTAAGCAGGATGTGCTTCACGCCTTTGAGGTCCATGAGGTCCTTGACCCTCCCGGCAATATTAACGATCGGCCCTCCGCCTTCGCCGTGGAGCACTTCCATGTCGGTCCACTTCACGCCCGCGCTCCAGCCCGTGCCGATGGCCTTGAGCACGGCCTCCTTGGCCGCGAAACGGGCAGCGTAATGCTGGGCCGGAAATTTCTGCTTTTCACAGTATTGGCGCTCCCGGTCGGTAAACAATCGCTCCAGAAATCCGGGATGGTTCTTGCCCGCCTTGTTGATTCGGTCGATCTTCACCAGGTCTACGCCGATGCCGACGATCATGTTCTCCCCCGCGTTTACCGCAAATTTACAATTTACAATTAACAATTAACATTTTCATCTCCTTCACCGCCCGCTCCAGTCCTATAAGCGCGGCCCGGGAGATGATGCTGTGGCCGATGTTCAGTTCTTCCACTTCGGGTATGCGCGCAATCCGGCGCGTATTCACGTAATCCAGGCCGTGTCCCGCCCCGACGCGGAGGCCGAGGCTTGCCGCCAGTTTCGCGGCCTCGGCGATCTTTTGGAATTCGAGCTCGCGGTCTTTTTCGTTTCGCGCATTGGCATATGCGCCCGTATGGAGTTCCACCCAATCCGCGCCGGTCTTTTTAGCCGCAGAGATCTGTTTTTCGTCCGGGTCGATGAAGAGGCTGACGGTGATGCCCCCGTGGTGTAGACGGGCGACATAGGATTTCATGAAATCGATGCGCGACGCCGTTTCGAGGCCCCCTTCGGTCGTGAGCTCTTCCCTTTTCTCGGGGACCAGCGTCGAAAAATCCGGTTTCACGTCGAGAGCTATGCGCTGCATCTCCTCCGTCGCCGCCATTTCGAGGTTCAGCTTGGTGTGCACGAGCTCCCGCAGCAGCCGCAGGTCGCGGTCTTGAATATGCCGCCGGTCCTCCCGAAGGTGCGCGATGATGCCGTCGGCGCCCGATGTCTCAGCGATTACGGCCGCAACGACCGGATCAGGCTCAATGCCCTTTCTCGCCTGCCGTAGAGTGGCGATATGATCGATATTCACGGACAACCGCGGCACGCAGTGCTTCCTCCTTACGCCTGACTGATGTTAAGAGATTCTATCATCTCTCTGTCAAAATATCCAGAACATTTGTTTCTCCTGTTTTGAGGCTTTATTCCTCAATGGTAAAAGCTTCCCTACAAGGTGAATTTTACCGTTGCTCAGGTGAAAATTACCGTCGTTTTCGGGTTGACCGAAATCCCGGCCTCTGCTATATTTGCTCTATCGTCATTCTACGGGAGGTGCGGAAATGGTTCGTATCGCAAGAATACTATTGTTCGGGTTCTTATTCATCGCGTCAACGGCGCTCGCCGTCATGGCGCAGGAAACAAAGACCGTGACCGCCGAGGGCGTTGCGGTGATTCAAAACGGCGCCAAGGACATCGCCCGCGACGCCGCGGTCGAGGACGCCCAGAAGCGGGCCGTGGAGCAGGCAGTCGGCATCCTGATCGACTCGCAGACCCAGGTCGAGAACTACCAGCTCATCAGCGACAAGATCCTCTCCCAGACCAAGGGGTACATCAAGCGATACAACATCGCGAGCGAGACCGTGGAAGACACCCTGCTGCGCGTCCGGATCAACGCCGAGGTCTCTCTCGGCCAGTTGACCGACGACCTTTCGGGCATCGGCATCCTGCTCGGGCAGATGCACAAGCCCCGGACTATCGTGATGATCGCGGAGCAAAACGTCGGGCGTGAGTGGTATGCCTGGTGGTGGGGAGTCAATGCCGGACAGTCCGATATGAGCATCGTCGAGAACACGTTCATGGACGCCTTCACGCAAAAAGGTTTCGAGTTCATCGACCCGCAGGTTGCCGCGAAAGAGATTAAGGTAACTGCCGCGTACCGGGTCCAGAACCTTTCCGTTACGCAGGCCAAGACGCTCGCCGGCCAGGCTGATGCGGAAGTCGTGATCATCGGCCAGGCCGTGGCCAAGTTCTACGGCGATATCGGGGGCGGGATGAAGTCTGTGCAGGCGGACCTTTCGGCCAGGGCAGTGCGGGTCGATACGGGCCAGGTCATCGCCACGTCCACGACGCACGCCGCGGCAGTGCACATCTCCGAACTTACGGCCGGCAACGACGCACTCAAGAAGGCGGCGAGCCAGGCCGCGGATGAGATGATGGGGAAAATCCTCGCCGTATATTCGAAGGAAACAGGCGGCACGAGATCGATCAATATAACGATCAGCGGCCTCAGCAAGACCCAGTTTGTAAAATTTAAGGACGTGCTCAGGAACCAGGTGCGCGGGATCAAAGACCTGCACGAGCGGAGCTTCGCCGGGACCACGGCCAAAATCTCCGTGGACGCCAAAGGCAGCGCCCAGACGATTTCGGATGAGCTGTCCCTCAAGGACTTCGGCACCTTTGGCGTGGAAGTGATCAGCTCGACGGCAAACTCCCTGGAGCTGAAGGTGACGCCGAAACAGTAAGCTTTGGCTAAACAATCTGAAAAACAAAAATCCCTGCCCGCGCTGTTCGGGCAGGGATTTTTTATTTGCGGTTTTCTTCCATTTTCCAATTCGATCCTGCAACGGATTCAGGCAAATCTTCCAACCTCATTCAGGAGTACGCCTTGTATTGCATATTGCAACCCACTACGTAGAATAGTAGAGCGAAAAAGGATATCGCCAGCTTCACCTACGAGTCTGCACTCAACTTAGATGCGGCCATCAGTTCGCTGAACCGTTCGGGAGACACGGGTTCGGAAAAGAGATGCCCTTGCGCTTCGTCGCATTCTGCCTCTCTGAGAAATGACAACTGTTCCTCGGTTTCGACGCCTTCGGCAACAACAAGGATGTTCATTTTATGGGCCATCGCGGTGATCGCGCTTATCAGGGTCCTGCTGTCGGGGTCCGTTGTGGCGTCCCGCACGATGGACTGGTCGATTTTAAGTTTGGTTATCGGATGTTTTTTCAGGTGGTGCAATGACGAATAGCCTGTACCAAAGTCTTCGATAGTGATGCCGATACCTTTAGCAGTCAGTTTTTTAAAAAGCTCGATGTTCCGCTCGATGTCTCCCATCGCCAGACTTTCCTTGATCTCGATCTCCAGGCACTTCGTCGTCAGTCCGGCGTCGTCTAATGTCCCCATTAGAGCGTCCGCGAACGCAGGGTCCCGAAACATTCTTGAAGAGATATTCACCGTAACGCACGGCGGAGCCAAGCCTGCATCGATCCACGCTTTGAACTGCGAGCAAGCCGTCCTCAGGGCCCACTCGTCGATGGAGGCGCTGTAGCCTATGGACTCGGCGATCGGAATAAACCGTTTAGCTTCGAGCATTCCAAGTTTCGGGTGTCTCCAGCGTACGAGCGCCTCCGCGCTCTTTATCCGGCGGGTTTTGATATCCACCAGCGGCTGGTACTGCACGAGAAGTTCCCCCTTCGCAAGGGCATGGCGGAGCCAGTTTTCGAACCTCAGCTTTTCGATGGACCGCTGGTTCATGTCGTGATCGTAAAACCGGAACGTGTTCCTGCCCCTTTCCTTCGCATTGTACAAGGCGATGTCAGCGTACCGGAACAGCGCGTCAACTTCATCGCTGTCGTCGGGGTATACGCTGACGCCGATGCTGGTGGTCACATGGAGTTCGTGCCCGGCAATCAGGAACGGCTCTCTCAGCGAGTCGATCACTTTCTGCGCGAGGCCGGTGATATCGTCCGATTGCATAATATCGGCGAGGAGAATATTGAACTCATCCCCGCCGATGCGCGCCACGATGTCCGATTCCCTGATGCTCGACTTCAGGCGGCCGGCTACCGCTTTGAGCAACTCATCGCCGGTCTCATGGCCCAGGGTGTCATTGATCTCCTTGAACCGGTCGAGGTCCAGGAAAAGGAGCGCCAGCTTCTGATCATTGCGGCCGGCCTTTAAAAGATCGTGGCTGAGAAAGTCCCCAAAAAGCTTCCTGTTCGGCAGGCCCGTGAGGACGTCGTGATGGGCCAGATGTTCGAGTTCCGAGACCAGCCGTTCCCGTTCATCATAGGCCTCCCGAAGCTCATGATCCTTCTGATCGATAAAATTGCCCATAACCCGGGCAACCTGGAGAATGACTGCCACGAGGATGAGTTCGAATAAGAGGACCGTAACAGCCGCGGAAATAGCCGGATTGACCGGTGTGACGGTAACAACGAATGACTGGGCCACGCTTAACAACAGCATTACCAGGACGGTTGAGGGGAGGAAGGCCCGCAGCAATCGAGCGCGTGTTGAAGCTCCGCTGAACCAACTGAGCGGGAGCGCCTCACGCCCGGCAAGAGCCACCAGGCCGGCGCCTGATAACAACGCCGCCAGGGCTGCCAGAGCTGAGATGGGGACCATCTTTTTTTCATACAAGAGTGGCGTGTGGTACATATAGCCCAAGGTGAATACCATACTGCTCAAAAAGACGATGCTGCCGGCAAGACCGACAGCTGATGATAAAACCCGCTCTCGTTTCCCGGCAAACCGTTTGGACAGAAAAAGCAATTGTGCCGAACCGATGAGAAATACAAACGCTACGGTCACGGGTGAGATTTGCGCATTCGGGTTTGCATATAATAATGGGGCGTAGCGCAGGAGAATCGCATCTTCGATGCTCACTCCCACGCTGGTTGCTTGCGTAACAGCCTCCAGAAGCGCGAATATCATACTAAAAGCAGAAAAGCCGAGAAGGACGACAAGGGCCCCTTTCTGGAGCGGTTGCCGGGCCGCAAGAGACTGCACCCCACCCAGGATAATAAAAAGAATGGAGGTGCTCAACACAATCGGTTGATAGCCCGGCACGATGCTTTTCATTACCGCGCTGCCCAAGATCCATCCGAGTAGCCCGATAAATCCTATCAGAAGCACACCGAATCCGCACCACAGGGCGATATTCCGGCATGATGCTACGTCAGGAGTCGGTGTGCTTCCTGTTTGCATCGGAATAATTTTGCGATTATTAGGTGTTTCCATACGATGCTCCCGTTAAGCTCACAGGGTCTCCGGTAAAGCATTTCGAGATGCCCCAAAGCGTATCGCCCTGCCCCACTGACCCTAGAGCTTTTTTATTGGGTTATCATTCCGCGTGTAACCAGCTCGGAGAAACGCGGGTCGATCGAGAGGTCAGGTTTCAAAACCTCCTTGCGCAAATTCCTGAAAGTGGTCTTGGGCCAGTCCCCCAGGAAGAAGTTAACGAGCCATTTCGGTAGCATCCCTTTCGGATCGCAAAGGAACTCCGCATCGACCCTTGTTGTTTTACCGTTATCGATAGAACTCAGAGTAAAGGTCATATCGATCATCTCGCCGCGAATATAGCCGGTCTGCGGTGCAGAAGGATCGTCTGATGGCTGATAATGGAAAACCATCTCCTTCTTTGACGGATCGAAGCTCATTGTCACTTTCGAGACAAAATCACGGTCCCTGAGGAAGAATGGCAATCCAATATGGTCGTACTCAACGAAATCGTTCTTTTTTCCCCAATGGATGATCCTGGAGTCGACGAGGCCCTCTATCCATTCCAGACGCCTCTTGGTATCAAAGATGACCGTCGCTACCAGGGGCAATGGCGCTTCGACGACGCCGATACCCCGAAACGCAACCAGACTGCTATTGCCTACTTCTTTCCTAAAAATCTGAATCCCGTCGGCTGTGTTGTCAACAGGGTACCAGTCAGAAGCGTAGCTCAACAGCCCTACGAGAGCAAAAAGTGCGGTACATAACCCTACCCTCCATCCAAAGTAAAAATGAGAACCACCGAGAGAGGATTCCAGGGGTGATCTTCTTTTTAAACGATCAGGGTCACTCATTTTAATGCACTTGGTCTTTTCTTTCTTTCGCATAGGTTTTTTCATGAAAGCGAATTACGCATTTTCCGAAACATACAACTCCCACAGGCTCCAGAAGCTTTTGTTCCAAACACCATGCGTGACACGATCCTTTTATTGATTATCCGACGTTCCTCCCACACTCACTACTCTTTTTTCTTTACGATTATCTCCTGCTCCGGAAAAATCAAGTCCGGATTGGGAATATCGTTCTCTCCCGCAATGGATGGATAGTTGAAAGGGTTCCCCGTAAAGCGCTTCGAGATGCCCCAAAGCGTGTCGCCTTCTTTCACAACGTACGTGCCGGGTTCCAGGGGAACGCCTGCAGGCACCGTCAGCACGAGTGGCCCTTTTGTTTTCTTCTGCGCAGTCTCAACAGGCGCCTTGGGTCCTTTCACTTCAACGGAGGGTTTTCTGAACACCGAATAGAGAAAAGCGAGTATGACGACCCCGATGATTACCAGTGAAACAAAACTCTTCCGCCGTACAGCAGGTTTCGACAATGCCTCGCGAAGAGCGGCCCCGGCCCCAGTGGACTTGGACAACGTCGCAGGAGTTGCAGTTTCTGTAAGCGCTTTCTCACTTTCTCTTCTCGCGATCTCCTTGGCTTCGCGCACGACAGCGGCAGCTTCTTCTCTCTCCTTCTTTTCCGCCTCGTCCTTCCTGCGCGCTTCGACAGCGGCCTGTTCCGCGGCCTCGCGGCGAGCGAGTTCTTCCGATTCCTGGCGTGCTTGCTCTTCAGCCTCTTTACGAATACGCTCTTCTTCCGCTGCCCGCGTTGCTTCAGCCTTCTGGCGTTCTTCAGCTTCTCGAAGAACTTTCGCCGCTGCTTCTTCCCTTGCCTGTTCTTCGGCCTCTCTTATTGCCTGCTCTTGGGCCTCTTGGCGTGCGTGCTCTTCAGCCTCACGGCGTGCTCGTTCTTCTGCCTCTTTGCGAATACGCTCTTCTTCCGCGGCCCGTGCCGCTGCTTCGGCCCTCTGTTGTTCTTCAGCTTCGCGAAGGGCCTTTGCTTCTGCTTCTCTCTTTGCCTGCTCTTCAGCCTCATGGCGTGCGCGCTCTTCTGTGTCCTTGCCCGCTTTTTCTATTTCCGCGGACACCTGCGCCGCCTCGATGACTTCGGGAACCGCGGGCTGTTCCAAAACCGGGGCGACCTCTGCTGTCTCAATGGGCTGAAGCGCTGCTGCCGGTTCTTTCTCCACGGGCTGCTCTTGTAATGCTTCCGATACGACCACGCCATCGGAAGGGGCCTCGTCTTCTTCGAAAAGCGACGGTACGATCTCGGCCGGCGCTTGTTTCATCTCCGGCGACATCGCGGAAAGCAGTTCCCGTACCAGGGCCTTCTCGAAATGCACAGCCATGGCCTCGACGTTCAGGATCAGCCGCACGGCGTCCGCATCGGGATAACAGCCGTACACGACGCAGTGCGGCAGTTGGATCGGCACCGCCCGCTGGTCAGCCAGCGGAAGCGGTCGTTCCCCGAAGACGGCCTCGGTTATGACCAGGGCCTGAAAATCCCCATTTTCCACCCGGAGCATGCGCCACTCAGGCGTGGCCAACGACCTTCTTCCGAACACCATCGCGAGGTCGAGCACGGGCAACAGCGTATCGTTATGCCCGGCAATGCCGATGACGATAGGAGGCGCATTCGGTATTCGCCGGTACGGAATGAAGCCGATGTCGTCTTTTACCTCGGACCGGGGAAACGCATGCCGCTGGCCGAGCAGGGAATATTCCATGACCTCGACGTCTTCCCTGTTGAACCGGTTGCTGAAATCGGAATCAGGCTTGTAGCGCTGCGGCAGCGGTTGTTCTTCTTCGTGCTTGATGGAGATCAAGGCTCCAAGGTCGAGAAGCGGCACAATCTCGTTCTCAGACGTGATTGAGCCGCGAAGCCAGGCGGACTCTGCAATTGGAGGCAGGCGCTTGATCGGGAAATCCGCTTCTTTCACAATTCCGTTGTCCGCATTGATCAAAAAACCGAAGAATGTTCCGCCGAGTTCGGCTACGAGCATTTGGTGGCTCTTTCCCGTTTCTTCAACGCCAAGCCTGCTAGCCGGATCGATGACCGGCAGAATATGTCCGCGGTGGAATGCAATGCCGCTCACAAAGGGAGGAGTAAGGTTCAGCCTCCGCACCTCTCCCGGCGACACGGCGCGTTCTTCCATCCCAGCGGCGGACGCGCCAAAACGTTCTCCGTTGATCTCGAACAGTCTGATCTTTTCGATATTCGTGAGGTCAATACCAGCGCCGGACACGGTAAACTCCGCCTTCGCGGGCTTGTGGTCCGTGTTCCGGACGCGGTCGTAAAGCATGGAGATGTTGACCACCGGGACCAGTTGTGCATTGATAACCACGCAGGAGTCGATCACCGGCGTCTTGAGATAATCCGGCAGAGAATAGACATCATTGGAAGGTACCGCTGCCTGTGTGATGCCGCTCCCGACCAGGAACCCTCCTAACTTTTCCTTGTCGGACATGATAAAAATCTGCTCTGCATCGCTCCTCCCCGTGAGCGGCGCATGGCCGATACAGACGGACAGATCTGCAAGCGTGACGGCGCGATCATGCATGACGGTCACGCCGGCAATGGCGGGAGGACTGCCCGGCAGGCGATGGATCGTGCCGGGTTCTTCGACGGACAGGACCTCGTTTTCCCATATGCCGTAGACCAGACCCTCGAGATTGACAAGGAGAATATCTCTCATACTGTTTTTCCACCTGCTCTGTTTCGGCCCCCGTGCGTCTGTCCCGGCCGTCTTATGGTTTCAAACATTCGGTTTCCTTGTCCAACGTTGATTTGAATTCCTGGATACACTGTCGCTTTTCATCGTTACTCCATCGGAGTTCCCTGCCCGCAATCTCAGCGATCTTTTCAGCCTGGCCCGCTCCGCGCGATGCCGTTATGCCGAGGTGCATCCTGCGCAGGATGATGTCCGGCAGTGTCTTCGCCCCCTCTTCCTGAACGCTGTAAAGGACTTGAGCATAGATATCTTTGCTTTCCGGTAAGATCGTTTCAACAAGGGCCGGTTCTCCCTCTGCAAGCGCCAGCACCTTTTCAGCCCGGGACCCGTATAAGCCGACAAGATGTTGCACGGTCTCACGAGACACCTTGTGATGCGCGGACAGTTCGGGCACTGCTTCGTTCAGGTAGTCCTCATATTCCATGGGAAGGCCGCCGGGTAACGGTTTCTTGTCAGTGATACATTGAGCTTTCACGTTGAGCGCCTTGCAGGCCGCGTTGACCGCGTCTTTCGCCATATTACGGTACGTGGTAAGCTTGCCCCCGGCAATCGTGATGATCCTGCCGTTTTTCCCTTCCCTGATAACCCGGTGTTTGCGCGATATTTTGGATTCGCTCTTCCCCGAAAAGGCGAGAGGCCGTATTCCCGCATAGGTGTAGAGGATAGCGTTTCTCGTGAGGTTCATTCCAGGCAGGATGCGTCTGCTCTCCATGAGCAGATAATCGACATCTCCGCGGTCGGCGTGCACTTCATTCAGATCTCCGTTATACTTCGTATCGGTCGTGCCGATGAGGGAGTATGCGCCGAACGGAATGATGAAGAACATGCGCCCGTCGCGCGAGGTGACGAACAACGCTTGTCCGGAAAGTTTCGGCAGCACGAGATGGATGCCTTTTGTCGGGAAAATGATTTTGTGCTGGTTGATATTCCCTGCCTGCCTCACCGTATCGATCCATGGCCCGGCGGCATTGATCAGGACTTTGGAACGGAAGACGGAGATCGTTCCCGTAAGCGTGTCCTTTGCCGTTACGGTGATAACGCCATTCGCGTCCTCGATCTTCTCGGCCTTGACATAATTTAAGAGCGTTGCTCCTGCTTCGCGCGCCGAGATGACGTTCTCGATCACGAGGCGCTCGGGCATCGTGATCTGGTGGTCGTAAAACAGCGCGCTGCCTTTCAGCCCTTCCGGGTTCAGCCGCTGCTCGAACCCGAGGGTTCTTTTTCTATTGGAAGTAAAATAGTGCGGGATGTCCTTTTCGTGCGACAAAAGATCATAGAGATGGATCCCGAGAGAGATCACGGCCCTGCCGTGCGGGTCGCCCTGGTAAATGGGGATCAGGATCGGCATGGGGTGGATCAGGTACGGGACCTGTTTTCTGAGGATGGCCCGTTCGGCAAGAGACTCGGCGACCAGGTCCAGCTCAAACTGTGCGAGGTAGCGGAGGCCGCCGTGGATCAAGCGTGTTGATTTGGACGTGACCCCCGATGCAAAATCTCCCTTTTCGAGCAGCAGGCATGAGAACCCCCGGAGCGCCGCATCGCGCGCCGCGCCCGCGCCGGTTATGCCTCCGCCGATAACGATAAGGTCATATATTCCATCTTGCTGCACTTGCGGACTCCTGATCAATCTGTTCTCCCATGTTGTTACGTTGTTTTATTCCGCATTCCGCCTGCGCCCAGCGGCTACGAGTGCTTGCGCGAGTGCGGGGTGAATTCCGGGCTTCGCAATAGTCCCTTTAACACCCCCGGCCTGTTGGTGTATATCCCGTCCACGCCCCAGTCGATAAATGTTTTCATCTCTTCTTCCGTATCCACCGTCCACGCATAGACTTTGACGGCGCTGTCATGACATGCGGCGATCAATTCCCGCGTCACCGCCTTTTTTCTCAGGCTGATGAGCGTATAGCCGCGCGCGCGGTAAGGTCCTACATCACGCAGCGGGAAAAAGTCGAAGATCACCGACGTGGGCAAGGCCGGTATGACCCGGCGGGCGGCAACGACCTCGTCTTCTTTGAATGACGACAGCAAAACGTAACCCTGGTAACCTGAGGAAAGAAGCTCGCGCGCAACCTCGGCTCCGGCCCCGGCGGTCTTGATCTCGAGGTTCAGACCGCATCCGCCGGCGACTAACTTCAGGACATCGGACAGCATGGGGACGGGCTCGCCGTTCTTGAGCCGTAAACGGCTGAGCTCTTCGGAGGTCGAGCGCTCGATATCGATGTTTCGTTCAGCCGTTCGTCCTGTGGTTTTGTCGTGCATCACAGAGAGCCCGCCGTCTCTGTTCATGCGGATGTCGATCTCGATCATGTCCGCGGGCAAAGACAGCGCGCGGCGAATGGAGTCCGTTGAGTTTTCAAGCGAGTTGGAGGAATCTCCGCGATGGGCGATCACCAGAGGGAGGTGCATGAGGATATTATAGCGAAAATATTGCGCAGTGTCTTACAAATAATTTAAGATTTCGATGAATCACTTTGCATTTTTCAACGTCAATCACTATTTTGGCCCCGCCACCTTTTCCATGATCTTGTCCTTGATCGTCCGGAGATGGTCGGCAAGCTTCTTCTGCGGTACGACGGCGCGGTGGATGACGGTCCGGATAGTCATGAGTTTTTCGTGGGCAGCAGTCTCCCCCGCCTTGAACATCTCCTTCACGTTGCTGAAGTCCGCCCAGTGGGTATCGCCTACTGCCGGGTGGATGACGACGTCAGCGTCCCGCGCCAGGATCTCGTTGAGGTAAATCCTCGTGACGGCATCCGCGCGGAGGACGATGTCCAGGCCGGACTTGTCCTCAAAGGTCGCCACATCGCTCGAGACATCCACGGCGATGACGATGTCCGCGCCCATGTCCCGGGCGCAGAGCACCGGCACGCGTTCTACCCATCCGCCGTCCACGAGCATCATGCCGTCGTCCTGGACCGGGGGGAAAATGCCCGGCAGGGCGCAGCTCGCGCTGATCGCGGTGCGGAGCGACCCGCTCGTGTACATGATCCGTTTGCCGTTCCGTATGTCCGTGGCCACGCAGGCGAAGGGGATCTTGGTGTCTTCAATCTTAATGTCCGGGATAAGGGGGTAGATCAGGTCCTGGTATTCTTTTTCGGAAATGAAGGCGGGTTTCGTCGCGGTGACGCCCCAGAAATATCCTTTGCGGATCAGGAACGCCATGTCGCTGAAGAACCCGCGGTTATTATTGGCCGGCTGTTCGAGCTTTTGCAGAAACTCGAGGCGTGTTTTTCGGGAGCGGAAACTGCGGAGGAACTGTTCACCCCGCTGCATCCAGTAGACAGCGTCGGGCTGGGCGGCGTAGAGTCCGCCGATCATGGCGCCGAGGCTGGTGCCGGCGATCATATGGATGGGCACGTTGGCTTCTTCGAAGACTTTAAGCACGCCGAGGTGGGCCAGTCCCCTAGCCGCCCCTCCGCCCAGCGCCAGACAAATCTTCGGTTCCATCTACGCTCCTATTACAGAATGAAATTTATGACCCGATTGACACAGTTAGTTCATAATAGCATCATCATTATGATATGTAAAGATTTTTTCTGTAATAAGCACTTGACACGCAAACCGGTCCATGGTATGTTCATTTCATGAACATAGACCGCCCCCCTGCCCCTGGCCACTTTAAGTCTCTACAGATACTCGACGAACTCTCCACGAGCGATTCCCTCACGCAGCGGGATATCAGCAACCGCCTGGGTATCGCCCTTGGACTCGTCAACTCGTACATTAAGAACCTTGTCGCAAAAGGATATATTACCGTTAAATCAATACCTCCGAAGCGGTACGCTTATTACCTTACGCCCAAGGGCTTTGCGGAAAAGACGCGGCTCTCCTATCACCTGCTTCAGGATTATACGCGCATTTACCGGGAAGCGAAGAACAACCTTAATCAATTATACAAAGAAATGCGCAACATCGGTATGCGTAAAGTCGTGTTTGCTGGCTCTGACGAAATCGCTGAAATTGCCTATATCACACTCCAGGATACGGACATGGAACTTACCGGTATAGTGGATGATGAAAACCGCAGCAAGAGCTTTTTTGGAAAAACCATAAACCCCGTGAATGCTATCGGGAGCATAGATTACGATTGTGTGGTGATAACCACCTACGTGAAGAGAGAACAGCTCTACAAAGAACTGATCAGTAACGGCGTAGATAAGAAGGCCATCAGGTGCATTTTTTTTGAGTGACTTTTTTGTTACTGTGTATTTTTTCAGGATGTAGGCGCAAAAGAGAGGGAACGCCGGATGTCGTCTCCCGTGGTACGGCTCGGGAATCAACGTAGCACCAGCGAGGGATTGTGCTCTTAAAAGAACGGTTTACCAGCTACCTTAATGCAATAGGAATTAACAAAGCTGTCGGCTATGGCGTTTTGACCCGCCTTTGGGGTTTGGTGTCTGTCCCTGCGACGATGTATCTGATCGTGACCCGGTTTTCAAAGGAACAGCAGGGCTTTTACTACACGATGTACAGTCTCCTTGCGCTTCAGGTTTTTTTTGAGCTAGGCCTGTTGTATGTGGTAGCACAGTTTGCAAGTCATGAGTTCGTCGATTTACAGTGGGGCAAGGGTGGTAAAATTATCGGAGATCCCGTTTTTTTGTCCCGATTTGTTGATCTCTTAACAAAAACAACGCTATGGTTCATCGTCGTCTCGGGTCTCTTGACCGTAGTATTGATCCCTCTTGGCCTTTTCTTTTTCAGCAGTATGCGCGGCACAACAATTGATTTCGCCTGGCATTTACCTTGGATTCTCGCCGTCCTCGGCACGGCAATAAATCTTCTGGCCATCCCGTTTTTTTCCATAATCATGGGAAGCGGGGACGTAGTATCGGTAAACCAGCGAGAGTTGCTTGGGGCATTGCTGGGTTCCTGTATTTCCTGGGTCCTTATAGTTTTTCACGGAGGGCTCTATGCCGTCTTTGCCGTCACCTGCGGCAACGCGATCGTATCTTGGTCATTCTTATTAAGACAGAAACCTGAGTTATTAAAGCTTGCATGGAAACAAATAACGTGCAGGACTCAACCGGTACAACAAAAAAGCGCAATTTCCTGGTGGGGTGAGATTTGGCCCATGCAATGGAAAATGGCAATATCTTTTTTTTCCGGCTACTTCATCTTTCAGCTGTTTAACCCGGTTTTATTTTATTTTTACGGACCGACCGTTGCGGGGCAAATGGGGATGACCTTGTCTGTTTTTAACGCCTTACTTACGGTCAGCACCACATGGATGGCGGCAAGTAGCCCGGAATTCGGCAAACTTATTGCCAAAAAAGCATGGAAGCAGCTGGATAAATTATTTTTTACGGTTCAGTACCAGTCAATCGGCGTTGTTACGGCAGGTGCAATCGTCGCCGGATGCGTGATCGGTTTTCTTCAAGCCGAATATCAAATTGGACAGAGATTCTTACCGCTCAATCAGGCTGTATTATTATTCGTCTCGGCAATTGTGGTCATCATCAATAATGGATTTGCTGTTTATCTTCGCGCTCATAAAACAGAGCCCTTGATGGTCGTCAGCGTGATTATAGGGATATTACAAGCACTCGCAACGTGGTATCTCGGCATGCATTATTCGAGCTTTGGGGTTATCCTGGGACTCCTTGTCATAACCACAACGTTCGCCCTGCCCGCCGTCTATATTATATGGCAACGTTTTCGCACAACGTGGCATGGCGTGAACACCGGCAGCGCATAGGGATTATGGCCACTCCGTACTTGCTTTCCATAGCAATACCGACCTTTAACAGGGCCCACCTGCTCGACACCTGCTTGCTCCATATTTGCGCCCAGCTCCCTGAATTCAATTCTTCTGTTGAAGTTATCGTCTCAAACAATAATTCCGATGACCACACCGATGACATTGTGCAAAAATATATCGCTCAAGGCCATACTATTACGTATTTAAAAAACAGTGAAAACATCGGCGCTGAAAAAAATGCCGTTCAGTGCTTTAAGAGTGCCCGTGGGAAATATATTTTAATACTCGGGGATGACGATATTCTGCTGGATGGCTCTTTACGAAAAATTATTCCCTTGTTGAGAAATGGAGAGTATGGTGTCGTAGCCTTGAATGCTTATGGCTATAAAGTTGATTACGGCAGAGAAAGGCCGCGGAGCTATGCCGAGGGAATAACAATCTACGCAGATCCGGTACAATACATAAAAAGGGTTAATTTTCGAATTACGTTCCTTTCGGGGAATATTGTAAACAAAGATTTGGTCGACAAATTGATAGACCCATCGGAATTTATCGGAACGAATATACCACAAGTCAATTGGATATTAACGGCAATTTTACGATCACCGGTAAACGCCTATATCGAAAATTACATCGTCGCGGCTAAACAGGAAAATTCCGGCGGATATAAATTATGCCAGGTATTCGGTGCAAATTTTAATATGATTTTTGATTCCTTTGCATCACGAGGCGTTGATCTTGGTTATTTTAAAATTATTAATCGCAAATTACTGCAAAACTATTTTCCTCGCTATATTTTATTTTCGAGGAACGACCCTGCAAGTTTAAATTACACCAAGGAAGATTGCTTTATCAATCTCTACCCGGTGTACAAGAACTATCTGTCCTTTTGGCTGTTCACCGTGCCGGTAATAAAACTGCCCCGAAGAGCGGCTTTTTTCTGGTGCTTATGCTTTGTCAGAATTCCCCAACTAATCCGCCGTATAGTAGAAATAGTGGTAATCAGGATGCGCCACCGTGTTGGAATGGATACCTATCGCCTATGAGTCTTGTATCCATCATCATCGTAAATTACAATGGAAAACACTTCCTCAAGGATTGCCTCCTGTCGATAAAGGCATCGGCGTCCTCCGACGAAGAGGTCATCCTTGTTGACAATGCATCGAGCGACGGGAGTTGCGATTATGTGAACGTGGAATTTCCGTGGGTAAAGGTCATAGCGCTCGACAAAAATTACGGTTTTGCAGAGGCAAACAACAGGGGCGCCCAGGCTGCTTCAGGGCGCTATCTGGCCTTCCTCAACAATGATACGGTCGTGACCAGAGGTTGGCTGAAACACTTGCTCGGCGTCGTATCAGCGGACCCGTCCGTCGCCGCCGCAGGAAGCAAGCTCCTCCTGTATGACGCGCCGGAGAAGCTCAATTCGGCGGGGGCAAACATCGTGTTCAACGGCGGCGGCTACGACATCGGGCTGCTGGATGACGACGCTGAACGGTATAACATCCTGGGCCCCCGGGGCGCGGTGTGCGCGGCCTCGATGATGGTGAGGAAGGGCGTTTTTCAGTCCCTAGGCGGGTTCGACTCGCGCTATTTCATGTACTTCGAGGATGTGGACCTGTGCTGGCGGTTCTGGCTGTTCGGCTACAAGGTCGTGTATGCTCCGAAGTCCGTCGTCTACCACAAGTTCGGCGGGACCGCGGGCGGCAGCAGACACTCGCCGCTGCGACTCTTCTATGGAACAAGGAACGTTCTTCTCAATATCGTAAAAAACTACGAGGCATGTAACGTCCCTTTGCCCTTGTGCTTCAATGCCCTGTATCATTTCGCGAAGCTGCTGTTCTTCCTCGCCACGCTCCGCTTCCGGGGTGCTTTGACAATCGTGAAGGCGTATTGTTCATTTTTCACTCAGGTGCCTGCCGTTCTGAGGGAGAGAGCCCGTATCCAGGCGGGAAGAACGGTTCGAGACAGCTTTTTGTTTCAGAATCGGCTTATCGTTTCTCTGTTCACAGCCGCAAAAGAAGCCCTACGGCTTCATAAAAAATAAGATCGAAGAAAATAACCACCTTTATTCCCATCAGGAGTCGCTATTTTCCCCCGATAGAGCAACACCACCTTAGGCCACGACCTTTTGTTCCCCGACTTTTGTTCTTTCCAGCCACTCGAAGAATCCCTCAACAACGGCAACGATGACAATGAAAAATCCGATCGACGGCAGGTATACCCGGTGTTCAAAAATAACATCCAGAATCGGCACAAAACTCTGGGTCGGCGAAAGCGTGATATAGAACCATGCGACGCCGAACGGGACCACCGTCCATTTTTTCCTGACATACAGCCAAAGGGAAACAGCAACAACGCACAGATGGCCGACCAACGAGAGGAGTGTGGGAAATTCAAAAAGCGTTTTTGCCAAAGGATACTCGTAGTCCAGGTTCTGGTTGATCGGCAATAACAAAAGCCTGATATAGGTCCAGAGAACATTGAACGAGGTCAGCATATACGTCCAGGGAGTGATCCCTTTCTGGCCGGAAATGCCGAACCCCGCTCCCGCGAGCGGCATTTTCGTTAATATATAGGCAACCCCTGCCCACGGCAAGGCCACCAGGACATATGCTTTCCATCGTGAAAGGACGGGCTTCAATCTGCCCTCTGAAAGAAACAGGAAGTCATAGAGAAAGAGCACGGCAGGCAGGGTGACTGCCCACTCTTTTGAGCCCATGGCAAGCAGCGACGTGAAAAAACCGCCGATAGAATACGCGAACTTCCCCGTTCTCGCGCCTTTGATAAAAAACAAGAACGTGGCAAGATAGAAAAAAGCAGCCAGGAGCTCGGTGCGGCTGATGATATAGGTCACTGATTCCGTCTGGATGGGGTGCAGGGCAAACAGAAGCGCGCCGAACAGCGCCATTCTCTTTGCTCTGAATCCATAGCGCTCGCTGAGAGACGGCAGGCCCAGGGTCCAGAGCAGCAGCACGTACACGAAGCAGCTGTTCGCTACGTGCAGGCCGATATTGAATAAGTGCCATCCCACCACGTTCAGGCCGCTCAGTTGGTAGTTGAGGAAAATGGAAAGATTGACCACCGGCCGTGTCCCCTGGAACATACTCAAAAAATTGTCCCACGTGAGCTGCTTGATGGCGTAGTTATCCACGATCGCGGGATTGTCGTCAAAATGGAAACTCGCGGTAAAGGTATTGGAATAAGCTATCAGGATCATAAGCGCGATCACCGCGAACGCCACGAGATTAAACTTCCTCATGGTGAATAGCCTGTTTACTCTGTCGTTCAATGCCTGCATAGCCGCCACGGGGCCTCCTTCAGAATCATACGTGAATAATAAAATGTACCACGGATAATAATTACAGTAAAGATTATTTATTGGATGGTCTCTTGGGCACGTGCTCTTTAGCGAGTGTGGTGTTCATCGCTTCCCGCAGTTCCAGCCGCAGTAGCGCGAGTTCCTGCGCCAGTTTCTTGTTTTTCTCCGATAGACCCGAGATGACCACGGAAAAATGCAGGGTAATCAGCAGCAGAAACAGAAAAGCAATTAGGAAAAGGAACGACGGCGCATAGAAAATCCCAACGAGGTGCGAAATATACTCAAGCAAGTCTCTCGAGGCGGACAGGACCAGCAGGACACTCCCGGCAAGGAGCCAGAGAAGAGAATACCGCTCTTTCAGCCGTCCCCTCCGGATCAGTTCGACCACGACGATCAGGACGGTGCCGTTCACGACAATCGCCAAGATGCTCAGCAAATCCATGGGCTACCTCACTTTTTTCATAAGATCGATAAAAATAGCCATCAGCACTTTCGTCATATAATACACCGAACGCACCGTGGTTATCGATGACATGCCGCCGGTCCGCTCGCGCATCGTAACGGCAACCTCCATCATGCGGAGCTTTGCCTTGTGCAAGAGGACGAGGGACTCCGCCTCCGGATAATCGTCCGGATAGGTCAGGGCAAAAAAATCGATGACCTTCCGGTTAGCGGCACGGAAGCCGGAGGTGCTGTCCGTCACTGCCGTACCGAGAATTCGGGAGAGAACGAACGAGAATATCCGGATGCCGGTCATCCTGTAGAAAGACGCCCGGTACCCGCCGGGAACGAGGAACCGTGATCCGATCACGATGTCCGCTGTCCCTGCCGCCAGAGGCTGAATCAGTTTCTGGATCTCTTCGGCGCAATGCTGTCCATCGCCGTCGAACTGGACGGCGATCTCATAGTTATTCTGTTCCGCGTACAGATATCCCGCCTGCATCGCCCCGCCGATGCCGAGGTTGAACGGCAGGTCGAGCACCTTGACCCCCATTGTTTGCGCGGTCTGCGCCGTCGCGTCGCGGGAGCCGTCGTTCACCACGAGCACATCGGCCGAGGGGATGTTCTCCCGAAGGTCCCGGACCACCCCGGGAAGGCTCTCTTCTTCGTTATATGCGGGAACGATTATGAGTAATTTCATCACTATTCTTTCAATGCCACTTCACGCGCCGAGATGCGAAACTCGCGGAGCAGCCTGTAGAACTCGGAACGACTGATTCGGCGGAGCCGCGAAAAGGAACGCCGTTGCCTGATGATGTTCGGCAACCCCATCAGGGCGGAACACCACGCCTTGAGCAGGATCATAAGCGCACGGGGAACGGAATGCTGCTCCGAAAACCTGCCGCTTGCGCCCTTACCCGTCACCGCCCCGTATAAGTGAAGCAAGAGACGCTTGAGGGTAAAATAGGGGCTGATCAGGATCAGTTCCACTGGATAATACTTCAAGAGAACCCAGATCCGATTTCGCTCAACTAAAAACGCCTTCAGCGGAGAATACGCGGAAGAGGAGGACGAATACTTGTGATAGACCCTGGCCGAAGGCACGTAAACACATCCCCACCCGGCCAATCTTGCACGGAGCCCGAGATCGACATCGTCCGCATAAGCAAAGAAAGCCTCGTCGAACAGCCCTATCTGGCCAAGCATTGCCATGCGATAAAGCCCTGCGCAACCGCTCGGGAAGAGCGCCTCGCCTTTTTGATCATATTGTCCCTGGTCCCGGTCCAGCCTGCCCTTCCCTCTTCCCAGCCCGTCGGGGTAGATGAGGAGCCCTACCGTATCGATGCTCTCGGGGCTGTCGTAGGATAGAATTTTACATGCCCACATCCCGATAGTCGGCGGGCCGGTCTCTGCTTCCTTTACCAGGTTCTCAAGCCAGGCCGGATCGACCTTGGTATCATTATTGAGAAGCGCAACGAATTTTCCCGAAGCGATTTGGATCCCCGCGTTGTTGCCTCCCGCAAAACCCAGATTTTCCGGGAGAGCGACGACTTTGGCTTCCCGGTAGCGCCCACGGATGAATTCCACTGATCCATCCTGCGACCCGTTATCCACCACGATAACTTCGAAATCCCTGAAGCTCTGCGCGAAGACCGAATCCAGGCATTCTCCAAGGAGACGTTTACCATTCCAATTAACAATTATCAGTGAGACAAGCGGATGCATCAAAGAACAGTACTCCCCAATTTGTCATAACCCTGCCTTTGCAAGTTTTTCAATCTGCCGGTAACGAACGACAGCCCAGTAGAATAGAAAATAGGAAACAAGCGCGGCAACGGCCCCGACCAGCAGCGTTCCCACCACGTAGGCCAAAAGGTATGGCTTCAAGACAGGGTATACGGTTGAAATACGCAGCTCGTCCCATGCGATGTGAGGAACAATCGCAGCATCACCGGTAATTTTCACGCCAAACCAGATACAAAACCCGTATAGGGGCATGATAGTCCATGGATTGTTGATAAATGACGCGGTGATGATAACGAGTTTGCTTAAACGGAACGCCCACGCCAGGACAAGACAGGTGAGGATGTGCAGTCCAATGGTCGGCGTAAAAGCAACGAATACCCCCAGCGCAAAAGCGAGCGCCAATTTCTTCGGGGGATCATTCAACTTAATGATAAAATGAAAACGGTCTCTGATATATTTCTTCATAGCAAGCCGGCCGGCATCAATATTTATTCATCGAGATCATAATACGGAACGGGAAAAATGATTATAGCCTGTAGCCGCGAGCCTTTTCTTCCTGTTCTTATCATCGACGATAATCAGTCCCCGCGCACGGGTCGTTTCTCCGATCTCGGTAATGTCGATATTCAGCGACCGCAGCCGTTTCACCCGCTCCGGCGGAACGGCAAACAACAGCTCGTAATCTTCCCCACCCGACAACGCGTAGTAGAGAGGATTTTTTTTTAAGTGCGCCGTTGACTTCAAAAGCTCCGGGGAAAAAGGTATTTTGTCGGCATGAATGACCGCGCCCACGCCGCTCTGCTCGCAGAGGTGCGAAAGGTCTGAAGAGAGGCCGTCACTCACGTCGATCATCGCTCGTGCGCATCCGGAAAGCGCAATTGCCCTGCCTTCGGCAACTCGCGGCGCAGGACGGAGATGTTTTTCCATCAACTTTTTTATTCCTGAGCCCTGGACCCCGGACCCTTGCCTCTTGACACTGTATTTCAATAGTTCCAGCCCTGCGGCCGCATCTCCCAGCGTTCCGGTAACGAAGATTTTATCCCCCGGCCGCGCCCCTGCGCGGGTCACAATCCTATTTTTTATTACCTCGCCGAGAGCCGTGACGCTGATGACCAGGCCGTTCCGTGAGGAACAGGTGTCTCCGCCTGCTAATACTGTTTTGTGAATTCTCAGCAGTGCATTGAATCCCCGGTAGAATTCGGATATGCGCTCCACGGCGACGCGGGAAGGAATCCCGAGCGACGTCAGACAGAACCGGGGAAGGCCTCCCATGGCCGCGATGTCACTCAAGTTTACCGAGGCGGACTTCCAGCCGAGCGAATAGAAATCCGTGTAGGAGAGGTCGAAGTGCGCGCCTTCGATCAGCATATCGGTCGTCGCGAGCAGGAGCGAGTTCGGCGAAACCGTAAGGGCCGCGGCGTCATCCCCGATACCGACCACCATGCCGGGCGCCGTACGGGAAGACAACTTCTGAATGCGATGTATCAG
>JBGOTO010000022.1:0-25985 GCA_041476485.1 Nitrospirota bacterium | reverse complement strand
GCGGAATAAATCAGCTCATGGCTCGTAGCTCGTAGTAAAACTATCAGCTATGAGCTATCAGCTACGAGCTGCTTCTCAGGAGTTATTTTGTCCAAAGAATTTTTATTAGAGATAGGCGCGGAGGAGATCCCGTCCCGGTTCATCGACCCGGCGCTCGAAAAGATGAAGGACCTCTTCTCCGGGCTTCTGGCCTCCGGCCGCATCGCTATCGAGGGGGGCGAGCTCCGCACCTTCGGTACGCCGAGGCGGCTTGTGCTGTGTATTCCGCAGCTTGCCGAGCGGCAAACGAATGTTTCGAAAGAAGTGGTCGGCCCGCCCCGGAAAGTGGCCTTCGACGCCGAAGGCAAGCCCACCAGGGCGGCCGTGGTCTTTGCGGAAAAGAACCGCGTTCCCGTGGGCTCGCTGGCGATCAAGTCCACGGACCGCGGCGAGTACGTGGTCGCGCAGATCGACGAACAGGGAGGAGACACGGGCGACTGGCTCAAGCAGGCGCTGCCGGGGTTCATCTCGTCCATTCCGTTCCCGAAGACCATGCGCTGGATGGACAAAGACCTCCGGTTCGCCCGGCCGATCCACTGGATCCTTGCCCTGTGGGGCGGCGCCGTCGTCGATTTCGAGCTTAACGGCATCAGGAGCGGAAACCTCTCGCGCGGTCACCGCTTCATGAGCCCCGGCGCGTTCCTGGTCAGGGACTTCAAGTCTTACTTCTCGCTGGCGGAGCCGAACTCTATCGTGCTCGATCCCGAAGTGCGAAGGCAGAGGATCGCAAAGCAGACGCAGGAGCTTGCGCAGGCGAAGGGCGGCGCGGTGCTCGACGACCCCGGCCTGGTCGAGGAGACCGCGAACCTTGTGGAATACCCCGTCGCGGTCCTGGGCTCGTTCGACAAGGAATACCTCCGGGTACCCAAAGAAGTCCTCATTACGGCCATGCGCGAACATCAGCGGTATTTCAGCGTGGTGTCCGCGAACGGGGACCTGCTGCCCTATTTCATCACGATCAGCAACACAAAGGCCGAGGACATGGAAGTCGTCCGCGCGGGGAACGAGCGGGTGCTCGCTGCGCGGCTGTCCGACGCGGCCTATTTCTACGATCACGACGTGAAGCAGCCGCTCGCCGGCAGGGTCGAGGGGCTCAAGAAGGTCACCTACCAGGAGAAGCTCGGCACGCTCTACGACAAGACCGATCGCGTAAAAAAACTCGCGCGATATATTGCCCCGCTGATCAAGGCGGACTCCAAAATCTCCGAACGGGCGGCCTCTCTCTCCAAGGCGGACCTGCTCACCGGCGTGGTGGGCGAGTTCCCGAAGCTCCAGGGCGTGATGGGCAGGCAGTATGCGCTCATCTCCGGCGAAGACCCGCGGACGGCGGACGCGATCCTGGAGCACTATCTGCCGCGCTTTGCCGGCGACAAGCTGCCCGGGACGATCGAAGGCGTGTGCGTGGGGATCGCGGACCGGACCGACACGATCACCGGGTGTTTCTCCGCCGGGCTCATTCCCAGCGGGTCCGAGGACCCCTACGGGCTCCGCAGGCAGGCCGTGGCCGTGCTGGCCATGCTGTTCGAACGGGGCCTTCGTCTGCCGCTTGCGGCGTTGATAGTCGAAGCGTGCGGCGCGTTCAACTTGAACAAAAAAGAGGAAACGAAGGTCGGCTCCGACACGCTCGACTTCTTTCGTCAGCGGCTTGCCGGCATGCTCGCCTCCGAGGGGCTCCGCTCCGACGTCGTGGACGCGGCGCTGTCCGTCGGGTTTGACGACCCGCTCATCGCGCGCGAGAAGATGAGGGCGCTCGACGGGCTCAGGACGTCGGAGGATTACCAGCCGCTCGTCACGGCGCTCAAGCGGGCGGGCAACATTCTGCCGAAAAAATTCGAGGGCGCGGTGAAAAAAGGCCTGCTGAAGCTGGACGCCGAGAAGGCGCTCTTCGCGGCGTATACGGAGATCAAGGACCGCGTGAAGGAAAAGACGGAGCAGCTTGATTACCGCGGCGCGCTTTCGGACATTGCGACGCTCAGAAAACCGGTTGACGCCTTTTTCGACACGGTCATGGTGATGGACAAGGACGTTGACGTGAAGAACAACCGTTTGGCCCTGCTCGCAGGGATAACCGGACTGTTTTCGCAGATCGCGGATTTTTCGCGGCTGGTGCTCAGCACGGAAGAGAAAAAATAAGAGAAGGCAGAAGACACAGGGCTGAAGATTCGCTTTTCTTCCGGCTTCTGGCTCCTGACTTCTGGTAACGTTAACTTCAAGCTTTTCCAGGGAGGATCATTCCATGTCTGAGGAGAAGAAACGCATATATTTTTTCGGGAGTGGAAAGGCCGACGGGATCGGGACCATGAAAGTCCTGCTCGGCGGCAAGGGCGCGGGCCTCGCCGAGATGACGAACGCGGGGATACCGGTGCCGCCCGGGTTCACCATCACGACCGAGATCTGCAATCTTTTCTACGAGCTGGGGAAAAGAGTCCCGGACGGTCTTGATGAAGAAATGCGCGGGTACATGAAGCGGGTGGAGGAGTCGGTGGGTGACCACCGCTTCGGCGATCCGGACAGGCCGCTTCTGGTGTCCGTGCGTTCGGGTTCCAAGCTCTCCATGCCCGGCATGATGGACACGGTGCTGAACCTGGGGCTGAACGATCAAACCATCGCCGGCCTCATCCGGCTGTCCGGCAACGAACGCTTTGCCTGGGACGCCTATCGCCGTTTCATTCAGATGTTCGGAAACGTCGTGATGGGCATCGAGAAGGACGTGTTCGAAGACACCATTCACGAACTAAAAAAGAAAAAGAAAGTCCGCCTCGACCTCGAGCTTACGGCCGACGACCTGAAGGGGCTGGTCGAAAAGTTCAAGGGAAAGGTGAAGCAGGTTGCGAAGCGCGAGTTCCCCCAGGACCCCTGGGAGCAGCTTATCATGTCGCGCGATGCGGTCTTCAATTCCTGGAACAATCCCCGGGCCATCACCTACCGGAAACTGAACGACATCCCCGGCAATCTCGGCACTGCCGTGAACATCCAGGCCATGGTGTTCGGCAATATGGGCGACACGTCGGCAACGGGCGTCGGTTTCACGCGGGACCCCTCGACGGGCGCGAAGGAGTTCTACGGCGAGTACCTCACGAACGCCCAGGGTGAAGACGTGGTGGCGGGCATCCGGACCCCGCACCCCATCGCGGACCTCGGGAAGGAAATGCCCGAGGTGTACCGCCAGCTCCGCGACATCACCACGCGGCTTGAGAAACACTACCGCGACATTCAGGACTTCGAATTCACCGTGCAGCAAGGCACGCTGTACATGCTCCAGACCCGCACCGGGAAACGCACGGCGCACGCCGCGGTGAAGATCGCGGTGGACATGGTGGCCGAAGGCCTCATCTCCAAGGACGAGGCCGTGCTCCGCGTCGAGCCCGCGTCGCTGGACCAGCTCCTCCATCCCGTCATCGACACCAAGGCGAAGATGGAAGTGATCGCCAAGGGCCTTCCCGCGTCGCCGGGCGCCGCGTCCGGCAGGGTCGTGTTTACGGCCGACGAGGCGGTGAAAGCGGCGAAGAAAGACAAGGTGATCCTGGTGCGGCCCGAGACCACGCCCGACGACATCCACGGCATGGACGCGGCCAAGGGCATCCTTACCGCGCGCGGCGGCATGACGTCCCACGCGGCGGTGGTGGCACGCGGCATGGGCAAGCCCTGCGTGGCCGGCTGCGAGTCCATCAGCGTGGACCCCAAGGCCCAGAGGTTCACCGCCGGGAAGCGCACCGTGAAGGCCGGGGATTACATCACCATCGACGGGGGAACGGGCCGCGTCATGCTCGGCAAGGTGCCGACGAAAGACCCGGAGGTGAGCGGCGATTTCGGCACGCTCATGCAGTGGGCCGACGAGGCGCGCACCATGGGCGTGCGGGCGAACGCCGACATCCCGCGCGACGCCATTATGGCGAGGCGGTTCGGCGCCGAGGGCATCGGCCTTTGCCGCACGGAGCACATGTTCTTCGCCGAAGAGCGGCTGCCGATTGTGCAACAGATGATTCTTGCCGACACGACCGAAGCGCGCGAGAAGGCGCTGGCGAAGCTGCTCCCGATGCAGCGTTCCGATTTCAAGGGCCTCTTCGAGAGCATGGACGGATTTCCGGTAACCATACGCCTCCTGGACCCGCCGCTCCATGAGTTTCTGCCGAAGCGCGAGGAATTGATGGTCGAGATCGCCGTGATGAAGGCGAAGCGCGCGTCCAAGGCAACGCTCAGCAAGAAAGAAAAGCTGCTCCGCCGCGTGGAGGAACTGCACGAGTTCAACCCCATGCTCGGCCTCCGCGGTTGCAGGCTCGGCATCGTCTATCCCGAGATCACGCGCATGCAGACCCGGGCCATCATCGAGGCGGCGTGCGACCTCGCGAAAAAGGGCACGAAGGTAGTGCCCGAAATCATGGTCCCGCTCGTGGGCCTGAAAAAAGAGCTGCAGAACCAGAAAGAACTTATTAAAGCGACGGCGGAAGAAGTCATGAGCAAAAAAGGCTGCCGGATAGACTACCTGGTCGGGACGATGATCGAACTCCCGCGCGCGGCCCTGGTCGCCGACGAGATCGCAAAGGAAGCCGAGTTCTTCTCTTTCGGCACGAACGACCTGACCCAGACCACCTTCGGTTTCAGCCGCGACGATGCAGGCAGGTTCATCAGCTACTACGCCGAGAACAACATTCTCGACAAAGACCCGTTCCAGACACTGGACCAGGACGGCGTTGGGCAGCTCGTGCAAATGGGCGTGACCAAGGGCCGGAGCACCCGCCAGAACCTGAAGGTCGGCATCTGCGGCGAGCACGGCGGAGACCCGGCGAGCGTGGAATTCTGCTATCGGACGGGCCTCAATTACGTGAGCTGTTCGCCCTACCGCGTGCCGATCGCGCGGCTCGCGGCGGCGCATGCCAGGCTCAAAGAAAAAGGCGTGGAAGCGTCAGTGTCGAAGTAGCGTTTATAGCGTATGTGCTAAGGGCGGCGAAAGCCGCCCTTAGGGTTTGTAAGACGTAATTTGAATCATTCTTCTCTCTTTTCCCGGAGGAAGAGAAACAGAAAATGCCGTAAATTGCAACCTGTTCCCTTTTTTGTGCTATCATATAAAAGACAAGCTTTTGAATCCGCTCTTCCTATCCAGAGGTTTGCGGTATGGTTGGAACGAAGCAAAGAACCCCGCTAATATCGCCCTACGGCGGCGCATTGGTAAACCTCGTGGCCGGGGAAGATCGCCGGAAAGAACTTGCCATCAAGGCGAAATTCCTACCCACCATCCAAATCTCCTATCGCTCGCAATGTGATCTCGAGATGCTTGCATGCGGCGCGTTCTCTCCTCTCGACCGGTTCATGACCGAAAAAGATTATAAGCACGTGATGAAGGACATGAGACTGGCGGACGGAACGCTCTTTCCCATTCCTATCACCCTGCCCGTGGACGACGTGAAGAACGTGGAGCTCGGCAAGGAATATACCATACGGAGCCGGGAGAACATGATCCTGGCGATCATGCGGGTCGACGAGCTGTATGCATGGGACCTGGAGGAAGAGGCGAGGGCCGTATTCGGGACCGTGGACTCGCGTCATTCCTTCGTTTCCGAGATGCACACCTGGGGAAGATGGTATCTCTCCGGTCCCCTCACGGTGATCAACCAGCCCAAGCATTACGATTTTCGCGAAATCCGAAGGACGCCGGAAGAGCTGCGGAAGATTCTGGAAGACCGGGGCTCCGGCACCGTCGTCTGTTTTCAGCCGGATAACCCCATGCACCGGTCCCATGAGGCGTTGACCAAGAAGGCGATGGAGGAGCTGCAGGGAACGCTCCTGATCCATGCGGTCGTCGGCATCACGAAGCGGGCCCACCTCGATGACTATGCGCGGGTGCGGTGCTACGACGAGCTCGTGAAGCACTACTACGATCCCGGGCGTACCGTTTTAAATCTGCTCCCCCTGGCTGTCCGGGTCGCGGGCCCGCGGGCGGCCCTCTGGCACGCGATCGTCAATCGCAATTACGGAGTGAATCACCTGATCGTCGGACGGGACAATGTGATTCACGAGAAAGATCCCCAGGGAAAACACTTCTATGACTTGTATCACGTCCAAAAAATATTCAAAGAGCACGAGCAGGAGTTGGGGGTCCGGCTGGTCCCCTTCAAAAAGATGGTCTATGTGCCGAAAAGCGATGTTTACGAAGAGTTGGACAGGGTAAACCGCGAGGGAAAGGAATTCCAGTCGATATCCGGGACCAAGGTCATTGAAGATTCGTGGTCCACCGAGCGGAATCTTCCGGAATGGTTCACCCGTCCCGAAATAGCCCGCATTCTTCTCGAGTTCAACCCCCCGAAGACGAAGCGGGGCTTCTGCGTGTGGTTCACGGGCCTGCCGAGCTCGGGAAAGTCCACCATAGCGGACATCCTCGCGCCCATGCTGATGTCCAGGGGGAAACGCGTGACCATCCTGGACGGCGACCGGGTCCGGATGCACCTGACGAAAGGGCTCGCGTTTACGAGAGAAGACAGGATCTCCAATATTCTCCGCGTCGGCTTTGTGGCCGCGGAAGTGGTCAAACACAACGGCGTGGTGCTCTGCGCGCTCATCAGCCCTTACGCCTCGGCGAGGGACAAGGTGCGGGCAATGATCGGGGAGGACCGGTTTCTCGAAGTTTTTATTGATGCGCCCGTAGAAGTCTGCGAGACCCGGGACGTGAAAGGGATGTACGCTCTTGCAAGGGCCGGGGTCATCAAGTGCTTTACCGGCGTGAATGATCCGTACGAAATACCGGCCAGTCCCGAAATGCGGATCGTCACGGCGGAGATGTCTCCGGAGGAAAGCGCGATGCTCGTCCTGAAAAAACTCAAAGAAAAGGGGTTCGTGAAGGATTGACGACCCTGCCGTGCATCACGGCTCTCGCACCGGATCTCCGTGTCTATCCGCTTTCGCAAGGCGTAAGAGCTCGGCACACCGAAACGGTTTCAGCAGGAAAAAGTCCGCCCCGGCAGCAAGAAAGTCCTCTTCCCGGTCATCCGTGCTTATACCGATAATGACCGCTCCGGGAAACCGCAGGCGAAGGCGCTTCGTCACTTCCACGCCGTTCATGTTCGGCATGCGGTAATCGGTAACAATGACCTGAAAATCGTTTTTCGCCGCGGCGTCCAGGGCCGCGGTCCCGTCCGGACGGCTCTGTACGTCGAACCCGGCGGTCGTGAGCACGGAGCACAAATACTCCCTGAACGCCAGCGTATCGTCGATAACGAGAACGGTCCTTCTGCCTTCCATGGTCTTTCCACCTCCCCCTGTGTCTCATGCAGGGCCGGCCGCTCCGCGTCGCCGCTCCGGAACCGGTCCTGCATCCTTCTGCGATACAAGCCCGGCTGGCTCCGTTGTGGAGCGCAGAAGATTGCATTATTATGCCACTCAAGGTTGTGCGAGTCAATTAAAAAATACAACCAACGATTGATGGACTTTTTCGCCGATCTTTTCTAAAGTAGAGGCGTGAAACAGGAAAACAGACGCATCGGACAGATCATCAGGGATGTGAGGAAAGATCGCGGTATGACCCAGATGGGGTTGGCGGAAGTGATCGGTGTTTCGTATCAGCAGGTGCAAAAATACGAAAGTGGAAAAGACAGCATCAGTGTGAGAAGGCTGCAACAGATCGCAAAGGCCGTGAACGCGCCGATAACGCTTTTTTTCACCTCAGCCGCCGAGACGGTGGCGGAAGCCCCGGCAGTCTACGGAAAAATGCCGGAAGATGAAACCGTGCTCTTGCGGCTTTATCGCCGTATCAAAACCAGAAAAGCCAAAAAAGCGGTGATCGAGCTTTTGAAGACGTTCGCGGCCCGCTGACGCCGGGCCATTGCGGCGTCAGCAGCCCCGAGCGACGCACTAAAGCGCAGCTTACCGGGCCCTCATCTTCTGAACGGTCCGGTCCATTCCGAGCCGCGTATGCGAAAAACCGAGGGAGGTTGTTTCTTCTTCTTTTTTGACCAGCTTGAAAAACTCACATTCCCAGCAAACTTTACGTTTTTGCTCTTCATCCCCCTGCACTTTTCCGCCGCACAAGGACCCTGCGATCGCCCAGCAGGCCCTGCCGGAGTTCTTCCCTCCGTGCAATCCATCCATGGCCGTATAGCCTGGAACGGGGCAGGGGCCGAGCTGTTTTTCCTTTTCCCCGCCCGGCTCTCTGCCGCATTTTTTAAATTCCCAGCAATTCTGTTTCATAGCGCGCCCCCTTATTGTTCCGCCTCAAAAATACCGATTTGATTGAATTCCAACATTCCCGGAACGTTCATGCTGTGCGGGTATATAATAACTCCTGACAACCGTCCCTGTCAACTATTATTTGATATGACAAGTAAATACTGTTAGGGTGTGGGCGCTGTAGTCTTTTCTCAGAAACTCTTCATCTTGGAGGCTTTTGAAGGTGTGATATCCGAGGGGGCGGCCCTATCGGACAATCAGAGATAGGTTATACGGCGGCCTTATGGTTTTCCCCAGTCCATCTTGAAAAATTTGTCCACGACCGCGGGGTCGAACTGGATCCCCGCCAGCCCGCGTATATATTCCGTTGTTTTTTCTTTCGACCACGCCGGGCGATAGGGCCGGTCGGACATGAGCGCGTCGTACACGTCCACGACCGAAAAAATGCGGGCGGCAAGGGGTATCTGCTCGCCCTTCAGGCCGCGCGGATAACCGGTCCCGTTCCATTTCTCGTGATGGCAATAGGGAATATCAAGCGCGTTTTTCAGAAAAGGAATGGGGGAGAGGAGCTCAAGGGCAAGAATAGGGTGCTTTTTTATGACCTCCATCTCTTCCTCGGTCAGCTTTCCGGGCTTTAAAAGAATGCTGTCGGGAATGCCGAGCTTGCCGATGTCGTGCAGAAGAGCGCCCCTGCGGGCATGTACCAGTTCTTCGCTGTTCATTCCCATCGCCTGGGCTATCTTTACCGCTGTCTCGGTGACCCGCCGGGAGTGGCCCTCCGTCTCCTTGTCCCGATAGTCCAGGGCGCGGGACCAGCCCTCGAGAGTGGTCTCATAGGCAATGGACAGCTCGACGTTCGAGCGCTCCAGTTCGTTGAACATTTCCGTATTGTCTATGGCGATCGCGGATTGTGTCCCCAGGGCGTCGAGGAAATTGACCCAATCCTGGTCCACGTCGAGCGCGCCGCGATGGAAAATTTCGAGCACTCCCCGCACATGCCCCTTGGATATGAGCGGCACGGCATAGTATTCCACGAAGCCTTCCTCCGCCAGGTGCGGCGAGCGCGTGAAAGTATGTTCTTCCGCCGATAAATCCCGTATATGGACGGGGCGTTTGTCGAGCGCGGCGCGGCCGGCAAGGCCTTCGCCCAGCCGGAGCCGGGTGTGCTGCAACGCGCTGGTGCGGAACCCGCGGCTGCCGATGTATTCGAGGGTATTGGTCGTGGCGTTCAGGAGGAGAATATCGGCCGCGTCCACTTGCAGCGTGTTGACGACTTCTTCGAGGATGACCTTCATGCTGACCCGTATGTCGAGGCTCGACGTGATGGCCATATCGATGTCGCGGAGGGCCGCGAGTTTCTTCAGCTGGTTCCGTATCTTCCGGTCCGCGTTCTTGTGCTCCGTGATGTCGTGCATGACGTAGGCGAACCGCGGGTGCTGTCCGGCGCCTGGCCCCAGATAACTGAGCGTGACGGAGAGCCATCGTTCGCCCGTAGCGTCATAATGGACGTATTCGAAGGTTGTCGGTTTCCCGGTGTCCCGGCTCTCATCGCAGCGGTCTAACCACGCTCGTATCGAATAGATGGAGATCCCCATTTCGCTCGCAAGCCGGTTTTGCATTGCTTCCCTGGTCCGGCCGAAAAAGGCGGCCGCAACGCCGTTGTCCGCGATATGGAGAATATCGTCGTGCGCCACTTCGATGATCCCGTTCATGGCGCCGGGACTGTCGAAGAAACCCGCGAGAAGGGCCTGGCTCTCCCGGAAGGCCTCATCGGCGCGCTTGTGCTCGGCGCGCGTGCGCAACGCCCTGATCCCGTAGGCGAGGTCGTTTGCCAGTTCGTCGAGTAAACGGACCTCGTCGGTATCAAAGGTGTCTTCCGATGAATAGATAGACAAGGCGCCAAAGGTGTTCGAATCTGACGTGAGAGGCAGCGCCATGACCGCTGCATATCCGCGCTTGAGGGCCTCAGCGCGCCAGAGCGCAAAATCGGGATTAGTCGCGGCATTCCCGATTATCGACGGCTTGCCTGTCCGGATGGCCGTGCCGACCGGGCCCCGCCCCGGCTGGGTATCGGCCCAGGATACGCGTATCGCTTGCAAATACCCTTCTTCCTGTCCGGCCCACGCAGCCGGCCGCACGGTTTTTGATTCATCCTGTTCGGCATAGCCGACCCATGTGAAACGGTACCCGCCGACCTCCACAACGGCATTGCATATCTTATTCAGTAAACTCGTCTCCTCGTCGGCGTGGATCAGTATCTCGTTGCATTCGCTCAGCATCCTGAGGGCGCGATTGACTTTCTGCAAGGTCCGGTTTGTTTTTGCCAGCTCATTGTTCCGGTCCCGGGCCTCTGTTTCCATTTCATCCCGGGATTGCCGCGAAGTTTCTTTCAGTTCTTTTATTTTGGTGACATCCCGCGCCACCGCGAATACCCATTTTTTTTCACTATGGGGAAAGGCGCTCCAGGAAAGCCATTTATAGGAACCGTCCTTGCACCGATAGCGGTTTCTGAAGCCTGCGAGTGTCCGGCCTTCCGCGAGACTTTGGGCGGCCTTAAGCGTCGCTTCGCGGTCTTCAGGATGAACAAACTCGATATACGGTTTCGATTTGAGCTCCCTGCGGGTCCAGCCGAGCGTTTTTTCCCACGCCGGGTTCAGGGTTTCGAAATAACCGTCAAATCCGACGACGGCCAAAAGGTCGAGTGAAAAATTGAACAAGAGCTCATAGTGGCTCTTTACACTCTCGATCGAAGTCGCACGTTTTTCCTTTTTTATAGCCGTTAAACCCATTGAGACATCCTCGCTGGCTTGCACGGACCTCTCGCGAATAGTTCCGCCTCAAAAATGCAGACTGCATCCAACTCCTCAATAATTCCTGGAGTTCATGCTGTATATATCTATAATACCACCTATCCACGAGTTTTTACAATTATTTATGGCATAACAAATAAATACTGTTATTTGCCTTTTTGAACTACGTTGAGCGAACATGGCGGGCGTAACGCTTAGAGGGGAAGGTAGTGCGTATTTTTACGGATGGTTTCATGCTTCTTAACTGCTCAATCGTGATGTGTGATTCGTGCTGGTCCCTCCTTTCATGTCGTAATCCAAAGTACAAGAGAACTGCTCATTTCTCTGTGTTGTATGTACGTACTTCCCCCTCCACCGACAGCTAAGTATCCCCCCGAGTGCGCCCTTCTGCCCTCTTTCTTTATCTATTATAACACATATAACACAGTTTGGCGGCGTTTAGCGGCCCCCGCTATGTTCACGGCGTGACAAACTGTTTTGGGTAAACCCGTGTCTCATTAATTCGGCCGAATGTTCTTACTCTCTCGTCGGCGCGGGACCAGGGTCATCGTCCCTTCGTGTAAAGTACTGGTACGTATTGCGGCCCCGGCCCTTCGCCTGGTACATTGCCATGTCCGCCTTTTTGAGCAGGGTCTCGCCGTCTTTTCCATCATCGGGGAAAAAAGTGATCCCGATGCTCGACGTAACCGTCAGTTGCCGCTCGTTTATGACCAGAGGGCGGGACTGACAGCCGATGATCCGTTCTGCGATCTCGGCGGCCTCGCGCGGCTCGTCGATATTCTGAAGCACGATGACGAACTCATCCCCCCCCATGCGGGCAAATGTATCGTTCGTGCGAAGGCACTCGGAGGTATGTTTCACCACCTGTCTCAGCGCCTCATCCCCCACGTCATGGCCGTGGAGGTCGTTTATTTCTTTAAAGTGGTCGAGGTCGATGAACATGACGCCCGCCTTTTTTTTGCTGCGAGCGGCCGTGGCTATGGCCTGCTGGATGCGGTCCTGCAGCAGCAAGCGGTTCGGCAGGCCGGTGAGCTGGTCGTAAAACGCCATTTCCCGGACCTGCTGCTCGGATTCGACCCTCGCCGTTACATCGTTTATAACAAGGACCGCACCGGTGGTCTCCTCGGAAAAGGTGATCGCCGCAGCGATAAATTCGAAAATGCCGGCGGGTTTTTCAAGCCGCTGGGACCAACTGACTTTTTGCCGCTTCACCAGAGACGGGACGTCCGGCCAATCTTTGGGAAGCGCCTCAGTGCCGCATATCACGCGATAGCCGTACTGGCCCTGGCCCTTGAGCGTTGAAGTCCTGAACCAGTCTTCCGCCGTTCGGTTCATCCTCACGATCCGGCCTTCACGGTCGAGCGTCACCACCGCCTCATGCACCGAGTTGAACGTGCGTTCCCAGTCCTCGGCGGAACGATGCAGCGAACCGAGGGTTTGCTTGAGTTTTGTCGCAAGGCGCAGAAAGGACGACGCGAGCAGGCCGATTTCGTCGTGGGAACGAATGGTGTTGAGACTGTCGAAGGCGGAATCCGTCGGGTCGTAGGTCCCTTTCGTCCCGGCGTCTTCCAGTTCCGTGGTGATGTGCGAGGCCACCCGTTCGAGCTGCTGCAGCGGCCGGGAGACGCGCCGGATGGCCACGGCGCCGATGACGATGACCACGAGTATCGCGGCGCCTGTTATCAAAAAGATACGCATACGCGCTTCGATGAGAGGAGCATAGGCTTCTTTCTGCGTCACCTGGACCCCCACGATCCATTCGGTGTTCGGGATCCGCCTGACCGCGAGCAGCATGGGCACGCCCAGGGAATTGACGGTGTCCTCTCCTCCCTCGAAACCCTTGAGCGCGGCTTCCAGTACCTTGTTTTTCCCTTCTTCCACGATGGTCAAGAGCCGGTCTCGTTCCGGGTGAAGGACCAACTGGCGGGATTGGTCGAAGATATACAGGTAGCCCGTGTTCCCGAACTTCTGCTTGCGGTAGCCGTCCAGGGCCTCCGGGGAAAGGAGGTCCACCGAGCAGCACAGGATGGCTATCATGCGTCCCTTCGCGTCATGCACCGGCGCGGTAAAGGTGACCACCGGCATCCCTGTCCGTTTTGATCTATACGGTTTGCCGACGATCCCCGCCTGGTCGTGGATTGTTCGCTGGTAATATTCCCGGAAGGCGAACGATTGGCCGCGTAATTCCGGGTGGCGGGGATAATCCGTTATAAATGTGCCCTCCCGGTCGAGGATGAAGATCCCATTCTGGTACTTCACAAAGGTCTCGAACATCCGCTTGAGATGGGCTTCGACTTCACCGAGCCTGGCTTCGCTCAGGGCCTTCGTAGGCAACGTGAGAGAGATGGCGTGGGCGTCTCTCAGGCCGTCGTCCATGAACGATCCGATGCCGTGGGCCGCCATCTTGGCCTGTCCGTCCAAGCCCTCGAGGACGGCCCGCTTGAGCGACTCTTCCTGATAATGCAGCCAAAAGAAACTCGTGGTGGTGAGCACGGTGAAGACGATCGACGCAAGCAACGCGGTGGTTTTGGCGCCGAGGTTCATGGTGCCTCCCCTGGTGCATACGCGGTCCGGCGGTCCGAAGGCGCGGCTTCAACCCGGTTTCTGCCCCGATGTTTTGCGGCGTAGAGCGCTTCGTCTGCCTTTTTGATGAGGGCGGCCCCGGAATCCTTCCCCGATAATTCGGCCACGCCGGCGCTCAAAGTTATTTTGCCGACAACAGGATAGGCGGCTTGTTCAACGGCGGCCCGCGTCTTTTCCGCAAGCGCCGCCGCCCCGCTGAGGCTTGTCTCCGGAGAGAGAATGACGAACTCTTCGCCGCCGAAGCGCGCGAAGATGTCGACTTTTCTGATGACGCCATTCACCACGTTCGTCATCGTTTTCAGGGCGAGGTCCCCGGCGTTGTGCCCGTACCGGTCGTTCACCTCTTTGAAATGGTCGAGGTCCAGCATGATCAGCGAAAGCGGCCGGCCATACCGCTTTGCCTGCTCGACTTCGAGCCCCAGGAGCTCGAACAGTTTTCTCCGGTTGTAAATAGCGGTCAACGGGTCTTTTTCCGAAAGCTCGCGCAGCTTTTCCTCGATGCGCTTGCGCTCCGCGATCTCGGCCAGCAGCAATTCATTGCTTTCCGCGAGATCGGCGGTCCGTTCCCTGACGCGCATTTCGAGTTCGGCATGGACCTTCCGCAGCGCTTCCTCCGCTTTTTTGCGCTCGGTGACGTCTTCGGTGACGCTGTCCATCCATTTGAGCTCGTTGTGTTCGTCGCGGTGCGCGGTGGCGGTCGTTGAAACCCAGATGGGCGTCCCGTCCTTTTTTTTCATGGCCATTTCACGGTCCTTGACAAAACCGTTGCGTTTGACCTCTTCCAGGAACCGCTTCCGGTCTTCGGGGTCCAGGTACAGGTCGGTCACCGCAATGCTCATGAATTCTTCGACCGAGTCATATCCGAAGATTCTGGACACGGCCGGGTTCGCCTGGAGGAACCGGCCCCGGCCGGGCGTATTCCGGTAGATCCCGACGTGCAGATTATCGACGAGGGTCCGGTATTTGTCCTCGCTCTCGCACAGAGATTGCTTCGTCTCGATCACGCGGAGGGACTGTTCGGCCAGGTCGGCGATAAACCGCACCAGCGCCTTGTCGTAGGCAATGATATAGTCCACCTTTTCCCGGCTGAAGAAGGGCATCTGGTTGAGCTCCGCAAGATAGTCGTCGGGGTCGATGCCGAATTTACGCGCCTGCCGGATAAAATATTCCCGGTCGGGGGCCTCCCCGTCAAACCAGAATTGAGACAGGTACAAGGTCGCCAGATGCCGCCCCGCGACCACGATGGGCATGCCGATGTGCCAGAGCCCGTTCTTGCACTTGTACTGGAAAGACTCCGCTTTGCCGGCATGCTCCTTGATGATCTCGCCGCTCTCCAGGCAGCGAGCGCTCGCGCGCGGGTTGGGGCGATGAAACTTTCTGCAGATGCCTGGCCACCCGGACTTGACCAGGCTCTTTAACGTGAAGGCGTCGGTGAGGGTCATCGGCAGTCCGCCGGCTCGAAAATTTGCATCGGCCAGTTTCTGCACCATGGTCATGTCGAGGAGATCGGGAAGTCGGTAATCGTTCATCTGCCGCCTTTGTCCTTAAGCAGGCTGCTCCGGGGGAACCCGGGTCCCGCGTGAACAAGCCTTCTCTTTTCGCGCCGGACCCGGAACACGACCGGTGCGTTCAATTTCATAATAAAAGTGTGCAAAAATGTTTTTTCTGTTTTATATTATCATATTGTAAATCTCTGTATTCCCGGAGTCAAGGGAATATTCACCTTATGGCGGAAATGAAGGAACTATCATTCCTCGTGAAATTTTTCGTTGTCTTTCTGCAGCGACATCTGACCTGTCGTGCGCCCTTAGTTTTACTTTTTCCCTGGTCCTACGGATGGGTCCCGCTTGACAGAGCTGCACGATAGCGATAGGGTAAAAAGGAAGAGTCGCTTTGTCAGGAGAGAGATAAAATTTCTCGTTCGCACGAGAACGGGTACTGTCAAAAGTTTTATGAAAACGAGGGGAGTGTCGTATGAGATCGGGCCGCGTCGCCCGGCAACCCCTCCTCACCTGCGCAGAACGCGCCTGAGATGGTCGGTATCCGGTTCTGCCGAAGGCGCAAGGGGAGGCAGGCTTTTTTTGAGTACGTGCTTGAGAAAAAAGGATAATAGGGGAATTTGCTAAAGAAGTTTTGACATTACGCGAGAACGCAAAGGGGGTGGACGTATGATTCATGGTCATGTAAATTATTTCGCGGTGCTGGCGGCCGCGATTGTTTCTCTGGTCATAGGGTTTGTCTGGTATTCGCGGCCCGTTTTCGGGACCCTCTGGTGGAGAACTATCGGTTATGACAAGCTGACCAGAGCCGAGATCGAAAAGATGCAGGAAGAAATTCGGCCGTACTTCGTGGTCATCTTCATCGCCTCGTTTATCGGCGCCGCCGTGCTGGCGCGGTTTATCGTGTGGCTCGGCATGGCCACGCTGGGAGGGGGGTTGCGCGTCGCGTTCTGGGCGTGGCTCGGCTTTGTATTTCCGCTCACCCTGGGGAATGCGTTGTTCGGCGGAAAGGGCAAAGATCTCATTTTGCCGACGCTCTTCGTTCAAACCGTCCACGAACTTTTCGTTTTGCTGGCTAGCGGGGCGATTCTCGGCGCGTGGCTGTGAGACGTTCCCCGGAAGGGGGCTGTCCTGCAGGAAAATGCGGGAACGCGGTTCGCTTCATGAGGGCAAGAGCAACGGTAACAGGCGATTAAGAAATATCCACGAAGAGGGGAAGGCGAGGCGCTGTTTTATTTAACGACCTGCGTATTGAATAGTGATTTCGTAGGCGATGCTCGCGTGGCCGGGCCGAAGGTCTTCGCTTTTTCCGCAGCAAACGATCTTCCCCTTGGCCGACTTCTTGACGCTTTTAATGAGCCGTGAAATGACCGGGGCAAGTTCAAAACCGCCGTTGGCGCATTCTTCGCGCATGCAATCCAGGCGGAAACAGGCATAATCGGTGGGAATGAAGTTGACCGTTCGCACCATAAGCACCGGGTCTGATGTTTTCTGGTAATAGGTCATGCGAAGCACGATACCCGAGACCTCGGGATAACGTTCTGAAATAAGGCCGGCTGCGAGCATCGTGTTCCGCTTCAGCTCCAGCTTTTCCATGTAACTTTGCTTGTTCGCCATTTCCCTTTTTCCCGCATGCTCAATAAAAAAAGCCACAAGTGCGCTTTCTTTGTGGCGTTACCTGATGTTGGCACGGTGGTTCAGTATCGCACTTCGGGTGTAAAAAGTCAACAATTGTTTTCCTTTGTTTTTAGGTTGTTCGGCGTCAGAACTTTGACAAGGGCCTGTTTTTATGCTATTTTTCAACCAGGTTCTTTAAGTTTGTGGCGCCGGAGAATGCAATGGATGATGCCGTGAACGAGGCGGATGTCGAAAAACGCGTCCGGAGACTCGAAGAGAGGCTCAATCGCATGGAACCAGGAGCGGCGGGGAAAACGGTCCGCCCGCATCCGGCATGGGCCTTCCTGCTCACCATCATTTCAATCTCCCTCGGATACCTATCGCTGGGTTGCCCGGAGCATTACTACCACTTCCTGTTCAGCGGCCTGCTGCTGGTCCTCCTGTACCACCGCGGGTTCCTGCGCATGGAGCGCGACCGCTGGCGCTGGCCGCAGGCGGCGCTGAACTTTCTGCTCCTCTGCCTGCTCTTCAAACTCCTGATCGGCGGGGGAATCGGTCATCCCTTCGACTGGCTCAAAGTGCCGGTGCTGACCAAGACCGCCTCTTCGGCGAATCCGTCGTGGTATTCCGTGCTTATTCCCGACTATACGGTCCAATGGCAGGGGATCCCGAAGTTATCGGAGTGGAGCATCGACGTCACCAAAATACAGACGTTCCTCCTGCTCGCGACGTTCGCCGGGGCGCTGTTTCGGTTCGAGCCGTTCACGTCGATCGCCGCCTTGGCGCTTCTTATCATATCCCTGCCGGTCTATTTGCAGTATAATTGGGACCTAGTGGTCTTGTTCCTCATTTTCGGCGGCGTTTCGCTCTATATCCAATCGAGGGCATACGCGCTCGCGGGAGACCGGCAGCGCGGTCCTTTACGGGGCCTGTTCTGATGGAGTGGGGCCTTGCTCCCGATTTTCAGCTCTTTTTCTCCCCGGTGGTTCCGCGCGGGCGCCTTCGTCCGTCCCTGTTTGTAAAATCTTCTCTGATTGCCGCGGCGATTTTCCTGGCGTTTTTCGTTCACCTGCACGTTGCCGGACCCGAAGTCTTCCCGTGCGCCTGGGCGGAAGAGAAAGATACCGGCGGGCCTGAGGGGCTGAAGACAAAGGAAACGCCTACGGCTGAACAGCAAGAACAGCCCGCAAAACCGGAAGAGCGCAAGGCCGAGCCTGGTTTTATCGATATTCTGCACAGCGGGATATCCCGCAGGGTCCTGGGGACCGCCGATTGGCTGGATTCCTTTTTCCTGGACGAACGCGCCGTGAAGGAAGAAAACCATACGTATGTCCGGTTTCGGTACGACGTGTTTGTGGAAGAGAAATCGGGAGTAGCATACTTGCCTTCTTTTGACCTGCGGCTGGTCCTTCCGGAACTGGAGAAAAAGACGCACCTTGTTTTCTCGGCAGAGCCAAACGTCCCGGCCAGCATTCCTGCCGGGCCGAGCACCACCGGATCACGGGTCGGTACGACCGAAGAACGGAACGTCAGCGCCGCAATCCATTACTTTATAAAGTCGACCGCAGAAGAGAGCTTTGTCGTGAGGACCGGCGCAGTGGTGAACCTTGCATCGCCCGCATTGTTCATAGCGCCCCGGTATCGGCTGCTCGTTCCGATGAAGCCCTGGGACTTCCGCTTTTCCCAGGAGGTACTGTACAGGACGGACACCCGATGGAAGACGGACAGCTCGTTCGATTTCGAACGGCCGCTCTCACCCGAGTTCTTTTTTCGAACGAACATCGACGGCATCTGGGCCGAAACCGTCCCCGGTTATCACTACAGCCTGAATTTCTCGCTGCGCCAGATACTCAATTCCACCAACGCCCTGAACTATGAGTGGAGCAACAGCTATCAGACCGAGCCGATTCACGAATTGAAGGAAGTCGCCTTCAGGATCCGGTATCGGCACAGTTTCTGGAGAGATTGGCTTTTTTTCGAAATAGCGCCCCAGTGCAGGTTCCCGCGGGACAGGAACTTCGACGTCACGCCCGGCATCCTGTTTCGGTTCGAGAGTTTCTTCGGCTGGCTGCCGCGGTAAAAGCCGGACGGGAGCGCGCAGTGACTCAAGTGTTTCAAGAGCGCTGTGATAAGGAAGAACGTCCGGAGAGAAAAGGACCTACTCGAAAAAAATTTCCACGCCCTTGGCGGGCAGCGGCGGGCTGAAATAATTGCCCTGCGCCATGTCGCACTTGAGCAGGCGCAGGATCTTGAGCAGGTCCTCCGTTTCCACGCCTTCCGCGATTGTTTTCAAGTTGAGACTGTGCGCCAGGGCGATGATGGCGGTGACGATCGACGCGGCGTCGGTGTCCACCGACAAATCCCGGACAAAGGATATATCGATCTTCAGATTGTCGAACGGGAACCGCTTCAGATAACTGAGCGACGAGTAACCGGTCCCGAAATCGTCCAGAGACGTCGTTATCCCCTTCTCTTTGAGCTGCTTGAGGGCGAGGCTTGCGTATTCCACGTTTTGGATGAAGGTGCTTTCCGTTATTTCCAGAGTCAGCAGTTGCGGCGTGATTTTGCACTCCTCCACCGTCCTCATGATCTTTTCGGCAAGGTCCTTTCTCCTGAACTGGACCGAGGAAACATTGACCGAGACCGGCACCACCGGGTAGCCCTTCTTGCGCCATTCCCCGATCTGCTGGCAGACGGCCCGTATGATCCAGTCGCCGACCTCGATGATCATTCCCGTGTCCTCGAGTACCGAAATGAATTTATCGGGCAAAATCACCCCCCGGTCCGTGCTGTTCCATCGTATCAGGGCCTCCATGCCGACCAGCTTCCGGTCAACGACGTCCCAGTACGGCTGGTAGTAAACCATAAACTCCCTGTTCTGAAAGGACTTGAGAAGGTTTTTATCGACGGAGACGAACTCCATTGCTTTGAGCGTCATGTCTTTCGTGTGAAACTGGTAATTGTTTCTCCCCTGTTGTTTGGCCTTCGAAAGGGCGATGTCCACGCTCTTCATGATGTCCTGCTCATTCTGGCCGTCGTTGGGGTACACGGCGATGCCGATGCCGGCGGTCAGGACGATTTCCTCGCCCTGGACCTTCAGGGGGAGGGAAATCGTGTCCATGATTTTTTTTACCACCAGAATGATGTCCTCGGTCTCCGCAACGTCCAAGAGGAGTACCCCGAAATCGTCGCTCCCGAGGCGCGCAACCGTGTCTCCTCCCCTGACGGATTCCAGCAGTCTTGTGGTGACCGCCTTTAAGACGTCATCGCCGGCTGTAAAGCCGTACGCTTCGTTGATGAACTTGAACAGATCGATATCGACGGCGAGGACCGCGATGATTTTTTTGCTGTACTGCGACCGGGCGATCCCCTGGCTGAGCCGGTCGACAAAGAGGGTCCTGTTCGGGATGCCGGTCAGGGCGTCGTAGTATGCGAGGTGGTCGAGCCTCTCTTCCAGGACCTTCTGCTGGGTGATGTCCCTTCCGGTGGTGACCAGATGCGTGATGTTTTCGTGCACGTCCTTGAGGGGAGTGATTACTTCGTAGAGATAGAAAAGCTCGCCGTCCTTCCTCCGGTTCGTGAAGATGGCGTGGAACGGCCGTCCGGAGCGCACCGTCTCCCACATTTCCGCAAGCAGCTTTTCGTCATTCAACCCGGACTCCCATACGTCCCTGCTCTTTCCCATAAGCTCTTCTTTTGCGTATCCCGAAATCTCCTCGACGGCTTTGTTGATGTACTCGATCTTGCCTTCCACGTCGGTGAGCACGATCAGGTCCGTTGCCTGCTCCACGGACATGGAGAGCTTTTTCATGGATTCCTCGGCCCGCTTCCGTTCGCTGATGTCCCGCGTCACTTCGGAGAAGCCCCGGAGCTTGCCCTCGCCGTCCCGCATCGCCGTGATGACCACGTTCGCCCAGAACCGGGTGCCGTCTTTCCGCACGCGCCAGCCGTCTTCCTCGAAACGGCCCTCGGCGGTGGCCGTCTTGAGCGCCTGCTCCGGCCTGCCGAGACGGATCTCCTCGCTCGGGTAGAAGAGGGACAGATGTTGCCCCATGATATCGGGCAGGCAAAAACCGCTCGTGGTTTCCATTCCCGCGGTGCAGCTTATGACGCGTCCTTCGGGATCGAGCATCATGATGGAATAATCCTTCACGCCTTCGACGAGCATCTGCAACTGCTCCTCGGTCTCCCCCAGGGCCTTTTCCGTTCGCCGGCGTCCGGAGAACTCCTGATGGGCGATGAAACCGAAAAAGAGGAAGACCGACATCGTGGCGAGGTTCCCCAGAAGGATGATCATAACGGCGCGCCCGGTGCGGGCGGTCAGCAGTTCGTCCCACTGCTTCAGCCGTTGTTTTTCCTCTCGCTCCAAATCGGCGATGACCATCTGCATATCGACCATCTGCCGCTGGTCCGTGCCGCGGCGGAGCAGCGCGAGCGCCGCGTCGCGTCCCCCGGTTTTGCGCGTATCGATGACCCGCTGGGAAAATCTGAGACTGCGGTCTATGGCCGGTTCCAGACGCTTGAGCCTTTCCTGCTGGAGGGGCTCGTCTGCGGTCAATTTTTTGAACGATTCCAGCTCCTGGCCTGTTTTCCTCGTGGCCGCGCGGTGGGTCGCCAGGTAACTTTCCCGCCCGCTGACCGCGTATCCCCGGTGTCCGGCCTGAACGTCCTTGAGATGGGAAAGCATGCTTCCAAGGGTATCCAGGACCTCGTCGGTGTGTTTACGCTGCTCCGCTGCCGAGGAGAGCAGTGTAATGTTTTGATGCGCTACCACGCTCATGATGATGAGAAGCGCAAGTCCCGCGCCGAGGAACGCCATTATTTGCCTGCCGGTGAAGGGGCTTATTTTATCGACCCTTTGGGTGAGGCGTCTGAGCGCGATGGTAAGATTTTCAGGCATCTTCATTTGCAAGAAAGGGAACCTCCCGGGTTATTCGTCGAAAAAAAGTATTATCGCTGCCGTTTGCTGGTAATAAGTATATCACAGAAAATACGCAATTATTCAGGCCGGCTCCTTCGCTTTGCGCAAGGCGCGCCGGATAATCAAGGGGATTTCTAAGTTGGCCGCAGGTCCCGCCTTGCTGATGTCCGTGCATTGGTCGTCGCGCGCTTTATTGCGCCTGCGCTCCGCAGCGGGCCTGAGTAGTTGCGAAAATACAAAATAATCTCCGGGAGTGGACGGGGACGCGGCAAAAGGGTATAATGCAAAAAAATTCAGGAGGTCTTATGCCGAGAGTAGCGGTCATCCTTGCGGACGGTTTTGAAGAAGTGGAGGCCCTGGCCGTCATCGACGTCCTGCGGCGGGCGGAGATCGAAACGGTGGTCGCCGGACTGCACGACGGAGTCATTACGAGCGCCCGGAAGGTGAAGGTCGTCCCGGATACGGTGATCGATACGGTGAAGGCCGACGACTTCGACATGATCGTGCTGCCGGGCGGCCAGCCGGGGGCGGACAATCTGAACGCCGACCCTCGCGTGAAGGAACTGCTCGCGAGCTTCTGCCAAAAGGGCAAGCTGACCGGCGCCATCTGCGCCGCGCCGATCGTCCTCGCGAGCGCCGGCCTGCTCCAGGGCAAGCGCGCCACTTCGTATCCCTCCTATAAGGACAGGCTCGGGGGCGCGAAGTACGAGGAAAAATCCGTGGTGGTTGACGGGAACCTCCTGACCAGCAGGGGACCGGGCACGGCGCTCGCCTTCGGCCTTGCGATCGTGGAGCGGCTCGTGGGCAAAGACAAGGCGCAGAAAATCAAGGAAGCGATGCTCGTATAGTTCTCAGGCGGATTTGAGTCGGCACTAGCTGACCCGGTACGGAAGACCAGCTCAAATGGCAAAAGAAATTGCTGTAGCAATTGCTTTGCGCCAAGAGGATGCGAGTGCAGGCCCGTTGCTCGCGTCTCTTGGACATTCTTTACATCGAATAATGGGTGAGGTAGATGTTAAGAAAGCCCAAACCTAACGTTCCTTCACTACGGCTTCGACGTTCATTTCTTTCCTGTCCCGCAGGAGCTTGACCGATATTTTGTCTCCGGGATTCAGCATTTTGAGGATATCCGAAAAATCCCTTAAACTGCCGACCACCTTTGAGTTTATCCCGATGATGATGTCGCCCTCTTTCAGCCCCGCTGTTTCCGCGGGCGAATCAGGCGCGACGCCGGAGAGCCGGACCCCTTTTCCGCTATATCCAAAGTCAGGGACAGTGCCGAGGCCGACCTTCCGCTCTGTTTTCGGCGTCGACTTTGCAGCCTCGCCGGGTTTGAGCGTTGACGTCAATGGCCCTTCGCGCCCCGCAAGATACTCGATCACTTCCTTTGCCACTGTTGCGACTTTCACCAATCCATCGGCATCGATCTTGTCAACGGTGTCCGTGGACCGGTGATAATCCAGATTGGGCCCGGAAAAGAGCTGCACGGCCGGGACTCCTGCTTCCTCGAAACTTCTCTGGTCGCTGGAATCGAGTTCTTGCGACACCATCTCGGTCTCCACGTTGGTGACGAAACCCGCGCCGCGGAAGATCCGCACCCATTCTTTTGCCGAGCCGGCGTCGAGCACGAAGAGTTTCTTTTTTTCCAATCGTCCCACCGTATCGAGGTTCACCATGCCGATACATTTCGAAGCGGGATAGCGCTTTTCATTTTTCACATAATAACCCGATCCGAGCTTTCCCTCCTCTTCGCCGGTGAAGGCGATGAAGACGATGCTTCGGTCAGGTGACGGATTTTCCTTCAGCGCCTTCGCAAGTTCCAGGAGCACGCCGACGCCGCTGGCATTGTCGTCCGCGCCCGGATGGACCTTGCCCTTGTCTTCGGTCCTTCCCAGGGACAGGCCCAGCCCCAGATGGTCGTAGTGGGCCCCGAGGACCACGCTCTGGCCCGCCCATTCCTTTTTCTTTCCGGGGAGCACCGCGACGACGTTTCTCATCCGAAGCTTGCTCCGGGGGTCTTCCCAGTCCTGGAAATAGCTTCCATCATCGCCGCCCGGCTCGAGGCCTGCCTGCTTGAACTGCCCGGCAATATACTTTGCCGCCTTGGCCAGTCCCGGCGTTCCCAATCCTCTGCCCTTGAGTTTATCGTTGGACAAATACTGAATGACTTCCAGCATCCGCTCTTGTGAAAAGACCGGCGTTTGGCCCGCAAGCGGTTCACGGGGCGCGAGTTTTGCCATGGCGACTTTGTTTATCGTCCCGCTTTTCCCCGGCAGAAAAATGGTCAGAGGAGAATCAACGACCGTCCATCTGCCTTTCACCACGTTCGCGGGCTCGCTCCCCTCGAAGGCGAGGTAACTGTATTTATGGTAGTGGGGGAGCTTCTGCGCAAGGCCGTGCAATGCGTCGGACCGGTCCGCTGCTATCAGGCTCAACGCCATGTCGCGGTTTTTGGGAGATTGGGCCGCGAAAACAAAAGAATGGTCCTTGCGCGGGACCGAGGTCTGCTCGATCCGGACAACCCGGTCTTTTACGGACACGTCGTAGCCGAATAGCGCCTCGAGGACAGCGGGGAGAAAACGGTTTTCCCAGCCGATGATCGTGACCGCGCGGTCAACAGGAAGGTCTTTGATCTCATGGTCGAGTTTTATTTCCACTTTGTCGTGACCGGATTTCGCCAGCGTTCGGGAAAACGCGTGATATGCCCGCAGGAGATGCTCATCGGCCCCCGAGGGCAGGATGATCAGCATCTTCTTCGCTCCCAGGGCCTGCGATATCGCCGGAGGTATCTCATCACGGTCAAGCCTGCGGAAAATATCGAACTCCGGATCTATATCGATCCGGAGCGGCATAAACGGCACCGTGAGCTTGAGTTCCTGCCGCTTTTCAGTCATATCGACGATAGCCTGGAAGGCGTGCTCCTGTCCCGCCATGGTCACTGCAACGGGAATCCTGAGGCGATATGCTTCTCCGGGCTGAGTCTGTTCCAAAAGCGCGGTGAGCAGGAAACCGTTCGCTTCGGCTGTTACGGCGGACTTGCCCACGGTGAGCTGCGGAGCGCCGGTGCGCGTTACCCATTGTTCGAAGTCCTGGCGCAAGTCCTTTCCTGAAACGGACTCGAAACTTTTCCTGATGTCGTCGAAGGAGGCGTAACGGAATTTGTATCCTTTGTAAAATTCGCGTACAGCTTGTGTAAACCCGTCATCGCCGAGCTCCAGCCGCAGCATGTGAAAGAACAGGAGCGCCTTGCCGTAACCCACGGCCTCCGAGGACGGGCTGTGGCGCGAGCGGAACTGCGTCAACGGAAAGTCTTTGCCGCCGCGCACGTAGTCCGCGTATTTCTGGAGCGTGGTCATGCGGTACTCCGCCCCCGCGCCCTGCTGCTCCTTCATCAGGTAATCCGCGAGATACGCCGTGAGCCCCTCTGACCAGTTCCCTTTCTCGTAGTCCGGAAACACGCTGTTGCCCCACCAGTTGTGAAGGATCTCGTGGGGATAGGAAGTATTGATGATGAAAGGCAGGCGGACGACCGTGGGACCGAGCAGGGTGAAGGACGGCATGCCGAAGCCCGTCTCCCATAAATTCTCGACTAGCGCGAACTTTTTGTAGGGATAAGGGCCTATCAGTTTGTTGTACAGGGAAATATACCTGATCGTTGCATCGAGGTACTTGTTTGCCAGTCCCTCGTCAGGCGTACGGAGGAAGACCATGGCCGTGAGCTTGCCCGAGGTCTTTTCGTACTCCGTGAACCTCGACGCGATGAGGTAAATCTCGTTCTGGGGCTCGGGAGAATTCCACCGGACGGATGTCGTGTCAGCCGATTTTTCGTGACGGGTGCGCACACCCTGGCTCACCGCGTCCCATCCCGAGGGGAGCTTTACCTCAAGAGTGAACGTGACGAAATCCTTTCCGAAATCGGGGATCCATGCAGAAGCGCCGGAGAGAAATACCATGTTTTCGGATATCAGGCCTTCTGTCTGATCGAAGCCTCTGGCCTGTTCCTTGCCAACGGATTCTATGGGATGATAAATTATTCCATCGTACCGAAGCGTGAAGGTCCTGGCGCCCTCGGGAAGCGTTACGGTGAAAGATTCCAGAGGCACAGCGCCTTGTTGTGCATTCTCTTTTTTGATGCGAACCTTCGGATCAGGAGAGACGGGGTTCAGCCCTGCGTGGAGGACGAATCGTATGCTCTTGAGATTCCCGGGAACGGAAATGGCGTCGGTCGCGGTCAGGCGATGCTCCGTGGGAGAGATGGTCACCGTGAGGTCGTGGTGGAGGTACTCCTGGGCGTAAAGCGGGGTGGAGAAGAACATCACGACGGTCAGAATACAAAATAGGAAAAAAGCACGCTCTTTT
>JBGOTO010000021.1:0-26189 GCA_041476485.1 Nitrospirota bacterium | reverse complement strand
TATAAAGAACTCTACGATCTTAGATATAAGGAACATCGCTTCTGCCCAGATGCAGAAAAGTGGCTACATGCGAGCGGCCTGGATTACGGTTTTGAACAAAAAACAACGATTGATCTAAACTCCTTGGTTGAGAAAGGTATTGGCAAAATAACTTGTTCTGAGCGCCAATAAAACCAACCAGAAGATCGAGCCCCACGGAAGGGGCTCATCTTCGCGTTAGCTTCGAAAAAGGGAAGATGGAGACACTATGAAAAAGACCGAAGGTTCCCAGTTCTTGCAGTGGAGGTCTGGGGTCAGACTTCGGAATTGACATATTGACAATCGTAGCACTACCTGCTATCTTCCCCTCATGGCTAGAAAACCCCGCATAGAATACGAAGGAGCCTTCTATCATGTCATCACCCGGGGAAATCAAAAACAAATGATATTTCGAGATGTGGCGGATTACGATAAATATCACCAGTACCTCACCATATACAAAAATCGCTATCATTACGCCCTCTACGCCTATGTCCTCATGGGCAATCACGTCCACCTGCTGATGGAAACTCGTGACATTCCTTTGTCCAAGATCATGCAGGGCATCAATCAGAGCTATACCCTCTACTTCAACAGAAAATATCGAGAGGTCGGACACCTATTCCAAGGCAGGTATAAAGCCATTCTATGCGACCGGGACGCGTATCTGCTGTCCCTTCTCAAATACATACACAATAATCCTGTACGCGCCAAAATGGCGGAGACCGCCGACACCTACCGCTGGAGCAGCCATCAAACGTATCTGGGGAAGAGCAATCCGTTTGGCCTCGTCGACACCGACCATGTCTTGCGGATGTTTTCGGAAAGCAAAAGCAAGGCGCGAAGACACTACGTCGCTTTCATGAAGGAAGCCGATGCATTAAAAAAAGACGATGTTTATGCTACCATAGATCAACGCCTGCAGGGAGACCAGGAATTCGTTGATCAGGTGCAACAACGCGTCGACGAGGAAATCAAAAAAGAGCGTAGAAAAAAAGAACACAGCCTCCCCGAGATCTGTAGCGTTGTAGAAGAGCGCCACGGCATTACCCGGGACCGGCTCCGTTCATCGGGCAAGGAGCGTCAGGTCATGGTTGCACGGCGGGTGTTCACGCAGACGGCAAAGCTCTATGGATACCGGGGAAAAGAGATCGCGGCATATTTACGAAAAGATCCCGCATCGGTGACAGGGTATCTCCGGGAAGAGGATCATGGCAAGGATGTAGTCAAGGTAGCAAAAAGATTAGATGAGGTTGGGAAGAATGTCAATACCGAAGTCTGACCCCATACTTTCCGGGAAGGGAATATCCGATATTATCAGAGAAGAGTGCAAAAAATACGGAGTGAACGAGCAGGAGTTGGCGCGGGGGAGCAGACGGCGGAAGGTGAGCCGGACGCGTGCGGTGATTGCGTTACGATGCAAGGAAGAGATTGGGTGCTCGGGAGCCGAGATCGCACGCCATCTCGGAGTCAATACCACCAGTATCAATCGTGCGGTAGAGAGAGCGGAAGGGTTGTCGTAGAAATGACTTTATGCACTAAAAGCATCAACGTCCCCGATCCCTGCCCCGATCCCCTGTGCACCGGCGGGAAGACCTCGACGACCTGCTCAAGCAGATTCTGAGCATGAAACAGGGCACGCAGTACTACGTGCCGAAGTCGAAGAAGCGGTAACGAGCCGGTTTTTCCGATTGCGGTTTCCCGCCTTTTTGTGTAAGATTGGACCCAGCCATGGCGCTCTACATTCTGAAAAGGATTTTTCTCTTCATTCCCACCCTCCTCGGCATCACGCTCATAACTTTTATCCTGATGCAGTCCCTGCCCGGCGACCCGGTAACGGGCATGGCAGGAGAACGGGCGAATCCCGAAACCCTGGCGAGGATCCGCGCGGAGCTGGGACAGAACAGGCCTCTCCCGCTTCAATATCTCGGCTACCTGAAGCTGCTTATCACCGGAGAGCTTGGCCGCTCGTACTACACGAACAGGAAGATCGCAGACGACCTGGTCCAAAAATTTCCGAACACCGTCAAGCTTGCACTCGTGGCCATGCTCTTCGCCTCGGTCATGGGCATCGGCATGGGAGTGTTCGCCGCCGTCAAGCGCGGAACGAACTGGGACCGGCTGGTAACGCTCCTGTCCGTCGGCGGCATCTCCATCCCGGTCTTCTGGCTCGGTCTTGCGCTCATGCTCATCTTCGCTTTTTATCTTCAGTGGCTTCCGCCGTCGGGCATGGGCAACGGCGATCTTGCGCATATCGTCCTTCCCGCAGCGACCCTCGCAACGTTCTCTCTTTCGTACATCGCGCGGGTGACGCGCTCGTCCATGCTCGAGTCGCTTTCGCAGCCCTATATAGCCGCGGCCCGGGCCAAGGGCCTTTCGGAAGCCGAGGTGGTGCTCAAACACGCGCTCAAAAACTCGCTCATCCCCGTGGTCACGCTCATCGGCCTGGACCTCGGGTCCTATCTGAACGGCGCGGTCCTGACCGAGACGGTTTTCGGCTGGGACGGCCTGGGCCGGTATGCGCTCGACGGGATCATGAAGCGGGACTACCCCGTGATCATGGGCGTGGTGCTCTTCGGCGCGGTCGTGTTCGTGACCATGAACCTGTTGGTCGATATTTCATATTACTTTCTCGATCCGAGGGTGAGGGTAAAGGAAGAAGCATAGAAGTTCGGAGTTCAGACGCTGCCCGTGCAGCAGGTCAAAGCCATGACAGACAACCTCTCCATAAGAGACTTGGCCGGCAATACTCCGGCATTGATTGCAGCGGTCCTGCTCGCGCTGCTTGTGCTTGTTGCGACAATTGGGCCGAGACTTGTTCCTTATGGGCCAGATGTGGTGGACCTCGATAATCTCAAACAGCCGCCGAGTAAAACTCATTTCTTCGGAACGGACAGCAAAGGCAGGGACATCCTGGCGCGCGTGGTCTCCGGATCGCGCATATCGCTTTCAGTGGGGATCATCGCCGCGGCGCTGTCCCTGTGCATCGGAATTTTTTTCGGACTGATCGCCGGCTACTTCGGCGGCAAGATCGATACGTTGCTCTTGCAGGTGTTCGACATCTTTCTTGCTTTTCCCAGCCTACTTTTGGCTATCGGAATCAGCGCGGTCATGTCGCCGGGCCTCACCTCGGCCATGCTCGCGATCACACTCGTGGGCTGGGCGGGTTTCGCGCGGCTCGTGCGCGGCATCACGCTTTCGCTCAAGGAGCAGACCTATGTGGAAGCGTCGCGGTCTCTCGGCGCTTCATCTGCTCGAATTCTGTATCGGCACATCCTGCCGAACGCGCTCCCGCTGCTTCTCGTGGCAGGCAGTCTGCGAGTCGGCGGGTTCATCCTGCTCGAGGCCGCGCTTTCCTTCCTCGGTCTCGGGGTGCAGCCGCCCACTCCGACCTGGGGCTCGATGATCAGCCAGAACCGGGCCTACATCAACTCCGCTCCCTGGATGGTGATCTTCCCCGGACTCGCTATCAGCATTACGGTGATAAGCTTCAATATTCTCGGCGATTTCCTGCGTGACAAACTCGATCCAAGGATGCAGGTATAGGGAACATGGAGAACGCCGGACATATCCGCGCAAAAAAATCCCTGGGCCAGAATTTTCTGAAGGACCCGCATTATCTCAAGAAGATCGTGGATGCCGCGCAAATCGCGTCTCTTGACCAGGTTCTCGAAATCGGGCCGGGGCTCGGCCACTTGACCCGCGTTCTGGCAGAGAGGGCGAAGAACGTTTTGGCCATCGAAGTAGACGACCGGCTCATCCCTCTTCTGCAAAAGGAATTCAGCTCTGTTCAAAACTTTAAACTCCTGCATGCCGACGCGCTCGAATACGATTATGAATATCTCAACGGCCGGTGGAAGGTGGCGGCAAACCTTCCTTATTATATATCGACACCCATCATACAGAAACTTATCGCCCACCGGGCCAAATTCATCAGCCTGACGCTTATGCTCCAGAAAGAGGTGGCGGAACGCATCGCCGCGCCGCCGGGCGGCAAAGAATATGGTTTTCTTTCCGTGCTGGTGCAGTACTATGCGATTCCGAGGATCGAGTTCAAGGTCCCGTCGGGAGCATTCACCCCGGAGCCGGAAGTGGATTCCGTTGTGATGACGCTTGTGATACGCGACCAGCCCGCAGTTGTCGTGAGGGACGAAGCGTTCTTGATGCGCGTGGTCAAGGCCGCGTTTTCCCAGCGCAGGAAAACGCTCAGGAATTCGCTCAAGCAGCTCGAGATTTCCCGGGAGAAGATGGAGGCGGTCAAAAGCGAAACAGGCATAGACCTCGGCCGGAGGGCCGAGACCCTGACCGTCGAGGAATACGGAAGGCTGGCTGATTTTTTGCGGGGCTGACGAGGGCCCGAAAAAGGCTTTTTGCCCTTGACACTCAAAACGGTTTTGTATATAGTGCTACTTCTGAACTTTCTGGGGGATCGTCCAGTGGTAGGACGACAGGCTCTGAACCTGTTTACGGGGGTTCGAATCCTCCTCCCCCAACCAGCATAAAATCAAAATGTAAAATACAAAAATCAAAAATAAAGAGTATCTTCCCTATTTTTGAATTTTTCTCTTTGCATTTTGAATTATCATTTCATAATGGTCCCATCGTCTAGCGGCCTAGGACGCTGGCCTCTCACGCCGGAGACACGGGTTCGATTCCCGTTGGGACCACCAATTCCTCCATGGTTTCCTTTCCCTACGTGCCCGCCTTTGCAATAGCTTCCTTGACCTTCTGTGAATTCGGGTCGCGTTTCAATGCCTCCTGATACACGGCCAGCGCCTTTGCCTTAAGGCCGTGTTTCTCGTAGAAGTCTCCGAGCTCCAGATAGTATTTGATACTTGACGGGGCCATTTCTACCGCCTTCATCAAATGTTCTTCGGCTTCGCGGCCTCTCCGAGGCATGCGCGAAAGAGCGAGCCCCAGATGAAAAACGTATTCCGCGTTGTTCGGATCAAGGCGGACAGCCCACTGGAAAGACTCTGCCGCGTCCCAGAAGTCGTTCGCGGCAAATTGCTTCACGCCCTCGCTGAACCGGACAGCGGCTGCTGCCCGGCTGTCCGGTTGTTTCGCGCGAGCTTCTTCCTCAGCGCCGTGCTTCTTCATTCCGCTTGAGAGGTCGAGGTCGTATCGCTCACGCCTGGCCTGATCGGTGAGCGTGTCGTATGCCTCGTGGATCGCCATAAAGAGCGTCTCGAGGTTTTCCTTCATGTCGGCCATCTCCGGACTGAAGTGCCGGTCCGGGTGGTACAGTTTGGCGAGAGAGAAGTACGCTTTTTTAACGTCCTGCGTCGACGCGCCGCGGTCCACGCCGAGCACCTCGTAATGGTCCTGCCGGTTCAGGCTGTCGTAGGCCTTCCGAAGCTCCTCTTTGGTAAGCATCCGCGCTACCTTTGGTTCTGCCGACGTTTTTCCCGCGGCCTCCGCGGTCCGGCGGACCACTTCGCAAACGAACTCCTGTTCCTTCCCGGTTTTTACAACTCCCGTCTCCGCCATCCGGAGCGCCAGCAGCACATAGATCGCCTTGAGCGTGTTGAAATCCCCCATGCCGGACAAGCAGCAGATTTCCTCGATGCTCCTGTTGCCGTCCATGAGCGAGAATACCGTCCACGTGTCCTCTTCGAGGTCCGCGCCCTGAAAGAGCAGAAACGGGTCGGCAGCGGGCCCGATGGTCGCCTTGAGCGGCGGGAGCGCCTTGCGCACGATCTCCCACTCGAGTTCGTGAAGACCCTGGATGATCAGGTTTCCGGTGCTCATCGTGAGCGGAATGATGTCGGCGGCGGGCAGCGGACTTTCATCGAAGGCGTAGCTGCCGCTGCGCCAATTGAAGATGCTGATAATGATCTGCCTTACCTGGAACTTTACCCCTTCTACCAGCCCTTTCGGAGTGAGAAAGCCGAGCTCCACGAGGACGGCCCCCTGTTTTTTCCCGGTCTTACGGACCAGCTCCGCCGACGCCTCACCCTGCTCTTTGGTTATTGTTCCCGCGCGCGCCAGCCATTCGCCCAGCCAATCTTCACGCAGATTGGATGCGGCGAAAATAATGTCCCCGGCGGACAAATAGACTTTTTTAACCACGTCGTCGCGCGTAAAGACGAGGGTCCCGGTCTTTTTTTCGGCATGCAGCCCCTGAAAAAGCCAGGGGACGGTCATGTCCGTTATTTCTCCGGTCGGCGATAGGGTCTTGTTCATGAGAATGTTATACCAGAAAAATGAGTTTGAATCAACGAGTTCTCCTCGAGCCGCCATCGGGAAATTCGTAGATAAAATGGGGGGAATCTCGGATTGCCAACCCATCGCGGCGCGGCTATTAATTAAAGTACTATCCGAAGACTTTGGCATGCACGAAATGAATCCTTACAGGAGAACACGGATGTATCCGCGAAAAATCCTTGGCATCGCAGCAAGCTTGCGCAACGCGCGGTGGGGCGCCGGCAACCGGAGCCTTATTGACCGGCTGCGCGAGATAGGGACGAAAGAAGAGCTGCTGGCGTATCTCGCGCACGAATCGGAATTGCATATCGAAAACTACCTCGACGCCGGTCAGCGCGATGGCAAGGACTTCGTCCAAATCTACGACAACTTGAAGAAAAAACGCGGAGATTCAGGCTTAAGCAACTCCGAGGTCGCGCTCGCGGCCGCGTTGTGGGCGGCGCACCGGGAGGGCGCGGAGATCGATCACGTGTCGCTGGCCGAGCACTTCACCGCCTCCGGCGAACAGCGCCGCCTTGACATACTGCGTGCGAAACTGCTGGCGGCGGATGGCCTGCTCGTTTCCGGCCCGGTCTACTTCGGCGACCGGGGAAGCCTCGCGGAAAGCCTGATCGAATTCATCGCCGGCGACCCGGAACTCAAAACGGCCCTGCAGGGCCGCCTTTACGCCGGCATAGCCGTCGGCGCCAAGCGCAACGGCGGCCAGGAGACCACGCTCATTTACCAGATGCTCGATATGGTCAACCTTGGTTTGATGGCCGTGGGCAACGACAGCGACACGACGTCGCAGTACGGCGGGACCGGTCACGCCGGAGACATCGGCACCATGTATAAGGATTCCTACGGCATCGACACGTCGATGGGAACGGGACGGCGCATGGCGCGGGTCTTAAAGCAGCTTGGATCGCGCACCCTGCGCGACGCGCCGAGGGCTCTTTTTCTCATCCTGCAGGACTCGGGCGGCATCGGCGCGGGCATGGTAGACCGGCTGGCGGCGCGCTTCGAGGGCGAGTTGCACGCTACGGTGCTCAATCTGACCGGGCGGCAGATTACCCGCTGCCTCGCTTGCGATATCTGTCCTACTCGCATCGGCCTGGACGAGGAATATCGTTGCGTCATCGCCTCGGAAGCCGATAGTTTCCCGGACCTCCATCGGGACTTTCTGGACCATGACCTTATCGTGCCGGTCGGCGTCTCGCTGCAGGGGCCCGTCCCCGGATCGCGTTACCAGGTGTTCCTCGAGCGCACCCGCTATTTGCGGCATGCCGATTACGTCTGGAGCGATGTTTTGGTGGCGCCGCTTGTTCTGGAAGAACCGGGCGATTACCGCTCGCTGCCGGTCCGTATGATGACTTCCTTCATTCGCCACCACACCGTCATGGCAAAACCCATGATCGGATATTTGAGCAACGGCTTAGTAAGCAATCAGCAGTATGTAGAGAAAGACTTTTCGCGCACGCTCGCTTTTGCCGCGCGCCTGGCCGCCGGGCGGCTGGCGCTGATCAGGGAGACCGCCCCGGCGAGCCGCTACAACCCGGTCGGCTTCATCCTCGCCGCGGACAAGGACAACGAGGACGAGCGTCTGCAGCGCCGGCGCGATCCGGGCGAAGCGCGGCGCAATCGCCTGGTCGCGGAGGCCGAACGACGCCTCGAGAGGCGTTTAAAACCGCGAGTCACCGGCGGTCCTCCTTGCGGGGAACATATGCCCCGCAGACGGGTTGAAGATGCCGCAATGAATTAGATTTCCGTCAGCGCCAGGGATGAACTGCATTGGTTGAGTTTTCACCCGGAGGCGAAAAATGAACACAGAAGCGCAATCAAAGAGGTCATGCAACACATTCTAAAACGTCTTTTCATAAGGAGGAAGAAAATGAAGAAGCTATTCAGCGGCATTCTGGTTTGTTGTTTCGTGCTGAGCAGCGCAGGGCTTGTGTTTTCGGCAGGAAAAAGCGGTACGGCAGCCGAGGCGGAAGCGATGGTAAAAAAGGCCATTGTATACGTCAAAGCTCATGGCAAAGAAAAAGCGTTCGCAGAGTTCAGCAACTTGAAGGGGCAATTTGTCGACCGGGACCTGTATATAACCGTTTACGATATGAACGGTGTCTGCCTGGCGCACGGTTTTAACCAGAAAATGGTCGGCAAAAACATGATCGACTTGAAAGACCCGGACGGCAAGCCGTTTGTAAAGGAAAGAAGCGATACGGCGAAGACAAAAGACAAGTTCTGGCTCGACTACAAGTATGTTAATCCGCTGACGAAACAAATCGAGCAAAAATCCATGTATACGGAAAAGATGGGAGATATTCTCGTAAACTGCGGCATCTATAAGAAGTGAGGGCGGGCTTCCCGGCCTGCCGGGCGGCTTTTATTCCGCCGGCAAGCCGGGAAGGGCAATCATGAGAGGAGTGGCGCCATGAAGCGATTCATTATAAATTTAACTATGTCGAAAAAATTAATGGTCGCTCCGTCAGTGGCCGTTTTGTTTTTACTTGCTTTCGGATTGGTGGCGTATATCGGCCTGTCCACCCAGAGAGCCGCGATTAAAAATATTTTCAGCAGGTTCCAAAGCCATCAGACAAGTTCAACGATCAGCAATGATATTACTTACGTTCACGCAAGCCTTTATCGGTTGATCGAATGGGCAGCGGCGCGGTACGATCACGCCAAACTGGAAAATCTCGGGAATGAACAACTGAAAACCATAGATAAGACAATCGAAAAAATCAATCAAAGCCTGGGGTCTAAAACTCTTGCCGAAGAGGAAATGGGACATTATCGGACTTTGCTTATGCAAATGAAAGAATACCGGGAGAAAGCAGCGGCGATAACGGATTTAGCGACCTCGGACCTGATTACCGCAACCTTGTATATGGGAACCGCGGATGAGAAATTTCTTGTGCTCGATAAAAACCTGGATGATTTGGGAGCGCTTGAGAACAAATTAAGCAAGGAACAGTTTGACTTTTCGCTGAAAAGCTTTGCAAGCGTCGTGACGACGCTGTTGTCGGTTTTGACCATAGCAGTGTTTCTTTCCCTGGCGTTGAGCGTTTATTTAAGCAAAATCATCGTTGCGCCGCTCATCGAAGCCGTCCACATCGCAAGCAGGATATCGGAAGGCGACATGACGGTGAGCGTTGAGGTCGCGTCGAAAGATGAAATCGGCCGGCTTCATGCCGCTATGAAGAACATGGTCGAGCGGCTCAAGACGGTCGTCACTGATGTGAAGACCGCATCCGACAACGTGACCTCGGGCAGTCTCCAATTGTCTTCGGGCGCGGAGCAAATGTCTCAAGGCAGCACGGAGCAGGCGGCCTCCGCCGAGGAGGCGTCATCCTCCGTCGAAGAGATGAACGCTACGATCAAGCAGAACGCGGACAACGCCCTTCAAACCGAAAAGATCGCCCTCAAGTCGGCTTTGGATGCGACCGAGAGCGGCAAGGCCGTGTTGGACACCGTAAGCGCCATGAAAGACATCGCAGCAAAGATCTCGATCATCGAAGAGATCGCCCGCCAGACGAACCTTCTTGCGCTGAATGCGGCCATCGAGGCTGCTCGCGCCGGAGAGCATGGAAAGGGCTTCGCGGTGGTGGCCTCGGAGGTCCGAAAACTCGCCGAGCGCAGCCAAGTTGCGGCAGGCGAGATCAGCAAACTGTCGATATCGAGCGTGGAGGTAGCCGAGAAGGCGGGGCGGATGCTTGCCAAGCTCGTTCCCGACATCCAGAAGACGGCGGAATTGGTGCAGGAGATCAGCGCGGCAAGCAAGGAGCAGACCTCGGGAGCGGACCAGATCAACAGCGCGATCCAGCAGCTCAACCAGGTGATCCAGCAGAACGCGGGCGCGGCCGAGGAAATGTCCTCGACGGCGGAGGAGCTGTCGTCCCAGGCGGAACAACTCCAGGGCACCATTGCGTTCTTTAAGGTGAACGGCGCAGACCGTGGCGCCGGCGGAATGAAGGAGTCCGGCCGGCCCCATCAACAAGTCTGGGCCACGCCCCTCACGCGGAACTTCAAGGCCGTCCCAGCGGGAATTCCCCTCAAACACGCCGGAGTCCTCTTGAACATCGGTGATGCGCATGCCAAGGGAAACGGCGATGCAAAAGACGCAGAGTTCGAGAGATTCTGAGAGGCGACGAAGATGCGGGTAGGAGGGAGGCGCTTATGAGCACAGCGGAAATCGCGGAAACCACGCAATATCTCACCTTCAAACTCGGCGATGAAGTCTTTGCACTCGATATCTCGAAGGTGCGCGAAGTGCTCGACTTTACGGCGATCACGAAGGTCCCGCGCACGCCGGAGTTCATGCGCGGGGTGATCAATCTGCGGGGCAGCGTCGTGCCGGTGGTGGACCTGCGGCTCAAATTCGGGATGGCACCGACCGAGAGGACGGTGAACACCTGTATCATCATCACGGAGGTCTCGGTGGACAACGAGACGACGGTCCTCGGCGCGCTTGCGGATTCAGTGCAGGAGGTGATGGACCTCGGGCCCGACCACATCGAGCCCGCGCCGAAGATCGGGACGAGGCTCAATACCGAGTTCATCAAGGGGATGGGAAAGCAGAACGATAAGTTCGTCATCCTTCTCGACATCAACAGGGTTTTCTCGACCGAAGAGCTCTTCGTGGCGCAGGCGGAAAAATCCGGACCGGCTGGAGAAGCCGTACCGCTAGGGTAACAGAAGGGGCGGATGCGAGTCCGCGGCGGCCCGGTTATTTTCGCGTATACAAGCCGACAAGCTCCGTTTGGGCAAGAATACGGCCTTTCATCGCGGCTTCCACGGCCGCCTTGCCCGCATTCGGGGCGAGGGTGAGCACGGCGTCGAGCGCATAAAGCTTAAAGAAGTACCGATGAGTGCCGGAGGGCGGGCAGGGGCCTCCGTATTTTTGTTTTCTAAAATCCGTCATGCCCTGGGAAGCGCCGGTAGGCGCGGCATTTTCCCGAACCTCCTTTGTCGAAGGATCGATATTCCATACCACCCAGTGGACCCAGGTGCCTGCCGGCGCGTCAGGGTCGTCGACGATCAACGCCAGGGACTTTGCCCCGGCCGGAACATTCTCGATTGCAAGGGGAGGACTCACGTCCGCGCCGTCGCAGGTGTACTTCGAGGGAATCGGCCCGTTGTGCGCGAATGCCATGCTCGAAATTTTCAGCGTAGCCATATCAGAAGCCTCCGATCCGAATGAAAAGAATAAGAGCGCCAGGAACAGAGAGCAGGCCGTCATTCCCGTGAATTTCTCATGGCATTACCACCTGCTTTCCCGGTCTTTCCCGCGAGATGCCGCCGATACCATTGATAATAGCATACCTTCGGACAAAATGAAGCGTCATAACCAATGCGGCAGAACAAAATGCTTTTAGTTTTACCGTAATTACTCAGGTCAGCTACTTCGCTTTGCGCAAGGCGCGCCGGATAATTAGGGAAATTTCGAAGTAGGCCACACGCCCTATCTTGCCTGATGTCCGTGCATTTGTCGCCGCGCGCTTTATTGCGCCTGTGCTCCGCAGCAGACCTGAGTCGTTACGTTTTACCCACCTTTCGGCATGGCCACGCTCGCGAGCGCCTTCAGGGGGCCGAGCTTTTTGATTGTTTCAAGCTGCTGCTCGTTCCGCACGAAGAGCGAACCGGCATAGGCCAGGGAGTTAAGAGAGATGTCTTCGAAAAACTCCCGCGTCCGGGGCACGAGCAGCATCCAGTCGCGCGTTGCCAGAAAACAATAGGGCATGGACTGGCGCGTCTGGCCGCTGGCTTTCGGAGGCGTCATGCCGACGTTGGCGAGCATTGCGGTATAGAGCTCGTAGGCCTTCTTTGCCGCTTCAAGCGGTGAGTTTGCGAGTTCGCGTTCGAAAGGCGCAAAAGAATGGAGAAAGGGAAAACCGGGGACGGTCCCGATCTTTTTTACCGGCGCTGCCGCGAGCAGGGGCTCGATTGGGATTAGCGGTCCGGACGGCGCCAGAGGGAGCGGCACCATCTGGAGATGCTTATGCTGCTGGCTTGCGCCGGCCTCCCTGCCGCCGTTGTAGAACCCGAGAGCGTCGAATTCGGCCATGCAGAGCCAGAGCGCTTCGAAATCCTTTTGATTAAGGAGCATGTCCTGGCCTTCGAAAGCTCTCGTGATGATAAGGAGGTGGTGCTTTACCACGTTGAACTTGTTCAAAACCGCGAGATGTGTCTTGGAAATATCGGCGACCGTAAGCTCCTTCTCCGGCTGAAAAAAAGGGTTCGCATTCCTCCCCGCTTTTAATTCCGCTTCCTGTCTTTTCTTTGCCTCGTCCTTATGCGTGAGACTCGAGAGTATCCTGACGAAAAACCGAATTCCCGCATCTTCAATAAAGGTATAGTCCGTGGCGAAGGGCTGGAGTGCCCCGATCGTAAGCGCGTGCTCGGCGGTCTTCACGATGCTGTCCCACAACGTTCCCCTTTTGAATATCATGCGTGTTTCTCCTGAAAACCCGATTATGATACGCATCATAGTAGCACATGCGTCTTTTGCGTACAATGGGGTAATAAAAAAAGGAGGGATACCATGAACAATACTGCCAACGATTGTCCGTCATGCTCGACCGTGAAGCCCGCCCTGCAGGAGAACGACAAGGATATCCGGCTCACGCAGTGGCCGATCCAAATCAAGCTCATCGGCACGTCCGCGCCGTTCCTGCAGGACGCCGACCTGCTCGTTGCCGCGGACTGCACGGCCTTTGCCGCTCCCGGGTTCCACGAAAAATTCCTGCCGGGCAAGAAGGTCCTGATCGGGTGCCCCAAGCTTGACGACTCTATGCAGTACATTACGAAGTTCACCGAGATCTTCGGCGCCGCCGGGGTCAAGCGCGTGACCTGTCTTCGGATGGAAGTGCCCTGCTGCGGCGGCATGACGGCCATCCTGAAAGAAGCGATAAGCCGCTCGGGAAAGAGCGTCCCCCTCGTCGAGACCATCGTCGGCGTGAAGGGCGACATCCTTTCCGAAACAAAGATACTGAATTAACGGGAATGGTTATAGCTGCTCGATGACCGCCGCCGCGAGGAGCGGGAACATGATCTCGTGGTGGCCGGTGAGGGCGAAGCCCTTTCCGCCTTCAGCGGTGGGACGGCGCACGACGTTGGTGTTCGGCCGGTAGTGCTGGACGAAGTCCATGTTGACGGTGGTGAACTGCCGGAGGGGCCGACCGAGGTTCCGCGCAAGGGTCACGGCCTTGAGAAATATTTCGGGAAGGAGCACGGCGGAACCAAGGTTGATATACACGCCGCCTTCGAGCTCGGACACGAGCGAACAGAAGGCGAGAAAATCCTTGTGCGCCGCTTCGCCGGTCGCCTTGCCGTCGAACGAGGGATGCATGTGGATGATGTCGGTGCCGATCGCGACGTGGACCGTCACCGGAAGGCCGAGGCGCCGCCCTGCGGCGAGCAGGCTCTTGTCCTTGTAGGGAAAGTCTCCCGCGTGGATCATTCTCCCGACGGCCGCGCCGATGCCCTCGTCCTTCTCCGCCGAGCGGATCGCCTCATTCAACATGCGGCCCGTTTCCTCGGCCATGCCGAAGGCGCCGGTGAGAAGCTCCTTGTCCACGTCCTCTGAGGTTTGGCCGATCAAGGCGAGCTCGAAGTCGTGGATGATCCCCGCTCCGTTGAGAGAAAGACTTGTGAGGATGCCGCGCTCCATCAGGTCGATAATGACGGGGTTCAAGCCGACCTTGATCCCGTGCGCGCCCATGCCGAGCATCACCGGCCGCTTGTCCTTTCGCGCCTGGACGACGGCGGCAACGACGTCTTTCAAGTGTTTGGACGCGAGAATGTTCGGGAGGGAAGAGAAAAAATCCTTGAAGCTGCCGCCCTTTTGATGGGGCCTGGAGAAATCATCGATCCTGACCTTGCTCGGCCGGCCCTTGATCGAATAGGTTTTTATCCTGGAAGTATCGATTTTTTTCATACGTTCCGTTTACCGTGAGTTGCCGAACAGTTCCTCGTCCACCATCTGGCAGATGGCGTGGCCGAGCGTGATGTGGGTCTCCTGGACCCGCGCCGTGACCTTCGTCGGGACGATGAACGTATAGTCCGCGAGGTTTGCCATTTTCCCGCCCGTGCCTCCGGTCAGGACGACGGTCTTCATGCCGTTCTTTTTCGCCACGTCGAGCGCCTTGATGACGTTCGGCGAATTGCCGCTCGTGCTGATGCCGATCACCACGTCGCCTTCAGCGCCGAGGGCGGAAAGCTGCTTGGAGAACACCTGGGAATAGTCATAATCGTTGCTGATGCTCGTGAGGATCGCAACGTCCGTGTTGAGCGCAATGGCGGGAAGAGGCGGCCGCTCCATCAGAAAACGGTTCACGAACTCCGCGGCAATGTGCGATGCGTCGGTGGCGCTCCCCCCGTTTCCGAAAAGGACCACCTTTTTCCCCTCGCGGAACGCCTGCGCGATGAGTTGGACCACCTCGACGATTTTATCGGCGTTTTCCCGGGCAAACCCGGCCTTGATCCGTGCGCTCTCCTCGAATATTTTTATTATCTCGTCCTTCATAACGTTTTCCGCCTGCAAGATGAGCAATATGAATTCGAAACGATGAGTATTATATGGCAAGAACGATAAATGTCAAGGCAAAAAGGGCCAGAGAAGTACTTGAACTACCGGGGAGAAGTTGACGGAGTGAGGCGCGCCGGAGCGCGGAGGTGCCATTCCTGCGGCGCAACTATTCGCACAGGTGTAGAAACAGGAGTCGACAGGGGGACAACCAGATTTTATTTGTTATGACAAAATTTAACTTGACACCATGACTGTTTTACTTTATGCTTCCGATGATTAAAGTTAGACTTATCGGTTTTGTAAAGCTATGGTCCCTCCCGGGGTGCGGATGTAATGGTTGAACGTCGGCAAGTAAAAAAAATCAGCGATCGTCTATTCATGATCGTGCCCGGTTTCTGTCCCTCTGATGTTCCCGCGGCCTGCGACACCTGTACATTCTCGAACGTAGCGTTCAAGTCCGGTACGCGGGACCGTAAATCGCTGGTTAAAATCGGTTATGTTTCCTGTTTGTACGCAGAAGAGCGGCTAAAGAACCCCTGCGCTTCTTGTTGAAACCCTCCCCCGCGCCAGTAATTCCGTCTGTCTCCGCAGCCTTACCACGCGAAACCTCAAAATTTTCCTCAGAAAACCGCTTTTGAAAAAAAAGACGGCTCACGACGAATGTTCCGACGATCGTCGCACGCGCCAACGTAAGCCGACAATATTTCTCCACTCCCTTGACAAAGCGAAAACCGGATGATAGATTTTATAACAGCGAACGATTGCGATAAATACTAACTCCTTTGCTCAGAGCAAACCCCGGGAAACCGGGGGGCGCAGAGCCACGAAGCTAAATAAAACAGGAACAGTACGTTCCTTGCGCTGCGGGTTGTTTTAAACATGCCTGCTGTTTTATATGCTAGTCGAGCCGCCAAAGAAGAAGACAAATTTTCTTTGTCGGTTTTTTTGTCGGCGCGGCTGCCGCTCCGGGGTCTCGCCGAAACGATCATAATTCACGCTCAGGAGGAAAAGGGATATGAATCGCGCAAAGAATCTTTTGTTCGTCGTTTTGGCGCTTCTGCTTGGGGCATGCGCGCCGAAAATATACGGGACGGTCCAGCTTCTGGACGCGAACCAACAGCCCATTCTCCCCATCACGGAAAGTCCCCAAGGGTCAATTGTAAACATGATCAATACCACGACAACGCTTGAGAAAGCGTCCCAGGCCGTCGTCGTGGATGCCGAGGGCAAGTTCGAGTCCCTCAAGGACTATATCATCCCCGGGACGTACAAAGTGGAGGCAAGCCGGATCGGGTTTGCCACGGAGACGCAGACCGTGGAGGTGACGAAGTTCGGCGGGAAAAAGGTGGACTTCAAGCTTAAGAAAATATCCGAGGGCAAGCGGAAGAGCATCGAAGGGTCGAAGTCCGACGAGGACAAGATCGTGAATCCCGGCGAGGTCAACATTCAGCCGCCGACGATGTAAAATTCAAAGGTGTTTGTTTATTGTACATTGGAAATTTGAATTTTTTAATTCGGCTGCATCGTTACAATTTAGCTTTCCGATTTTTAATGTTGATTGTCTTATCAGGAGGCCTCCTATGATGAAGCGCGCTGTGTGGTCGGCTTTTATAGTGGTTGCAGCAACTCTGTTCTTCGGGTGCGCGGGGGAAAAGCTTGAACTCCAGGTAAATGCCCGCATGGACGGCCAGCCGGCGGCGCAAGCCAAGGTCGCTGTGGACGGGAAAGAGCTGGGTCTCACCGACGAGAAGGGCGGCTTTTCAATGATCATTAAAAAGAAGCCCGGCGCCGATGTCGAGGTCGTTGTCGCCAAGGAAATGCCCGGCTACCGGATCAAGCCCTGGAAGGGCTCTTTCCTCATGAAGCTGCCGAAGTCCGGGACCGTCGATAAATATTCATTCGACGCCGACCTTCCCGCGACGCGGTACATCACGATTGTCGTCGCCGAGAAGGGCGCTCCTGTCGCGGACGCCGTTATCTCTGCCTCGGGAAAAGAGATGGGCAAGACGGACGCGAAAGGCGAGTTCGTGTACGAGTACAAGGATTTACCGAAGGCGGGCGCGGATATTGCCGTTTCCAAGTCCGGGTACGCTCCCTGGCGCAAGACGACCGCAGTGGAGCCGGGCCAGAAGCTTGAAGTCGCGCTCAGCAAGCGCGTTACGGTGACGATAACTGCCTTAACGGAAGAATACGGCCAGTCAGGCGGCGTTCCGGGCGTGGCGGTGACCATCGGCAAACAACAGGTCGGCAAGACCGACGCCAAGGGCGTCTTTACCTATGCCTACAACGGCGAACCGGGCAAAAAAGTCCAGGTCACGCTCTCAGCGCCGGGTTATATTCCGGCCTCGTGGAAAACCTCCGTTGTGCTCGAAGGAGAAATCGGGTTCCGCCGCTATTTCTATCCCACGACGCCCAAGCCGATCAGGGCCGGTATCTACCGGTTCGTGGGCAATACCCCCGGCGTGGACCTCAAGGATGTTCTTGCCCAGACCGAGCAGGCGGTCGCGGGCCAGATATTCAAGAACAAGAGCTTCCGCGAAGTGCCGTCGAAGACGCTCCAAGAGGAGATGAAACGCGCAAAGTTGAGCATCGACAAGGTTATCGTTAAAGGGTGGCGAGAGACGCCGCTCCGCAGGACGGTCGACATGATCATTCTCGGCAGCGTGGCGAAGGACGACAAGGGGTTCCTTATCGAAACGAAATTTTATACGTCAGGCGGCAAATTGATCCTGAGCCAGTTGAACAGGGCCTCGAGCGCCGGGGACATCACCAGCGTCGCAAAGGAAATCTCCGTACGTATCATGGAGCGGTTTCCTTTTGAGGGCACGGTGGTCTCCAAAGAGGAGGATCGCTCCCGCATCAACCTCGGCAGGTCCGGGTACAAGATCAGCAGGGGCACGGAATTCGCCCTTATGGCCGCGCGGCTGGACGAAAGCGGAAAGGTGTCGAGCTACCGCGATATCGGAAAACTCAGGGTGAAGAAGGCCGAAGACAACGGCTCGTTGGTTGAAGTCGAGAGCCTGGCAAAAGGCGAGAAGATCACGATCGGCGACCGGGTGATCAGGCGCATCTACCGGGAGGAGGAAGAGGCGGAAAAAAATTACGTCGTTCTCCTGGCCAAGGGGGGCGTCCCCCCAGACGTCTCGCCGCTCGGCGGCGTAAATATATACCTCAATGAGGAATGGGTCGGCTCCACGGGTCCAGACGGCAAGACCGAAGTCCCGGTCCGTGTGGGAAAGAAATACGACATCGTGCTGTACCGGCACGGTTACCAGCAGGTAAAAGACCAGGTCAAGATAGACAAGAACAAGGACACCAGGGAGTTCGTCTTGCAGGTCAACAACTCCGTTTTCAAGATAGAATCGCAGCCCTCGTCAGCGGACGTATTCGTAGACGGCGATAAGATCGGCGCGACGCCCATTCTCGGCGGGAAGCTCGTGAACCTCGGGTTCCATACGGTAAAGGTTGCGGTGGGCGGAGATTATCGGGACTGGGAAGAGGTCGTGGAGTTTGCCCAGAAAGTCGAAGACCGCACCGGCGACCGGAAGATCGTCCTTCAGAAGGACTTCCTCAAGATAGGCGAACGGGCCGAGCAAAAGGGCGACGTGGACGGCGCTATTCTGGCGTATAAGAGCACGGAAAAAGGACACCCGGATTATTCCGTAGCGCACAACCGCCTGGCCCAGATCTACCTTGATGAAAAGAACGATTACGACGGCGCTATCAGCGAATTCGGGAACGTGCTTTCGCTGCCGGAGAACAAAGAACTCCTGTTCAAACAGTATGCCGTGACCTATATGAACGAGGGCCATGCGTATTACGAAAAGGGGAACAGCCTTGTGCAAAAGGACCCGGCGGCCGCGGCGCAGGACTTTGCCAAGGCGATAGAACTTCTTAAAACCGCGAAGCAGAACACGCGGTTCTTCCCGACCGTAAAATATGATGAGGCCATTCACGACACGTATTACTATACGGCGCTTTCGTACCACAAGCTTTATCTTATCACCAAGAAACCCGCTATCCTGACCAGCGCAAACCTTGCCTGGCGGGAATACTTCGATTTCTTCCCGAAGAGTCTCGAAGGGAACAGTACCTTCCAGCAGACCCGCGAAGCGGCGCAGAAGTACTGGGACCAGATCAAGGACCTGTAAGGAGACGAAGGAGGATTGTGGATTGAAGGTGTGGAAGGTCTGTTGTGCCGCGGCTGCCGTACTGTTCCTTGCCGGCATTGCAGGCGCTGAAGACGGCCGGCCTGCCGTTCTCCGGAATGCCCATCCCGCTGCGCAAGCAGAGAAAAAACGGGAGGAGCAAAAAGCGGTAGAGATGAGGCCCGAGGCGCTCGAGCCTATCTTCGTGAAGCCGCTTACGACCATAGAACGCGGTCGCAACGATATGAATCCCGTATGGTCGCCGTCAGGCGCTTTCATCGCATTCGAGCGGAGCAAAGGCGACAAAAAAGAGATCGTCATTTCCCGTCCGGACGGGTCGGTTGTCGTGACCATCTACTTCCAGTTGTCCGAAGGCAGCAAGGAGATGAAATTCTTCTTTCCCGGTCTGTTCGAAGATGTGAGCTATAATGCGGGCGTCTCGTGGTCGCCGGCCGGCGACCGGGTCGTGTTCATGAGCAACGGAGGCGAAGGCAACTACGATCTGTACGTAAGGGAGGTAAGCAGTAAAGCGACGACGACGACAACTCGGCTCACGGACTACAAAGGAGCAAAGAGCGGCCAGGCGCACTGGTCTCCGGTTGCGGACCGAATCGTTTTTGTTTCCGGCAGGACGGGTAAAGGCGATATCTACCTTTTGGACATAGTCACGCGCCGGCTTACGCGGCTGACCCAGGGTGGAAATCCCTATCTCTATCCCCAGTGGTCTCCGGACGGGAAAAAAATTGCGATGATTCACGGCAGCAACGAGAACCATGACATCTATCTGATCGGCGATGTGACGAAGCCGGCAGAAACGACAAAAGCGCTCACGACCTGGCCTTATGACGATCTTAGGCCGATGTGGTCTCCCGACGGGAAGAAAATAGCGTTTTATTCGAACTACAATTCCGCCGGAGACCCCAAGGTGTGGTCGCTCGTGGTCATTGCGGCCGATGGTTCGGACCCCAGTGAAGGAGACGGCCTTGCAGCGAAAGTGCTGGTAGAGGACATCATCCCTGACGTAGAGCGCGGGCCCGCTTGGATGCCGGACAGTTCGCGGATCGTGTACGCAAAAAACGACAAACAGGAATACAATCCGGTTTATGTTGTGGATATCAAGGAAAAGACCAGTTTGCAGATCAAGACGGAAACAAAGATGAACCATGACATCGTCTGCTCCGCGGATGGGACGATTGCCTTCCGCGCGCAGGTCAATACGTGGGACCAGGTTTTTGTCATGAAACTGAAGCAATAGTCCGCGAGGCGGAAATTTAGCGTAACGAAGGGGTCCCTTTATGAAGCGTTTAGCGGTGTTCCTCATTATCATTGTTTTTGCGGCGCTCCCCGCCTATTCCGCCGAAGATCTAGTGGGACAGGCAATGAAGCTCTACGAAAAGCGGCATTACGAAGAGGCGGCTGCCTCGCTTCGCGCCGGGCTCCCATCAATCGAACCGGCCGGACAGGGGGCCGCGTACCTGACCCTGGGCATGGTGTACCTGAAAAACGCCGAGCTATACCGCGAACTGTACCAGGAGGCCCTGCCCGCGGTGCAGAGCTATCTCAAGAAGCTGGCCTCCGCGCAGGGCAAGGGCAGGAGCCGTTTTGTTGACCTCTACATGGGCGAGGCGCTTATCGAGGCGGGAAAACCCGGAGAAGCTGCCGGCTATTTGGAGAAGTTTTCCGCCGGCGAAGACGGAGAACCACGCTACCGGGCGATAGCAAAGGCGCGCCTCGGCCTTTGCTACCATCTGGGCAATGAAGTCCAGAAAGCCGCCGACCTCTGGGCGGGCATCGATACGGCAGACCCCGAGGTGAAGGCCGAACTCGCTGCGGTGTACAGCTGGGCAGGCCTTACAGACAAAAACCCGGTGGCGCTTTTAGGCGAGAGTTTCACGGAGGCGAAAAAATCCGGCAAGCCGGTCTCACTGCGGATGGTGAAAAACACCCTCTCGGTTTTGGTCAGGGCGGATCTACCCGAAAAAGGATTGGATATACTCAAGCGCGCCGACCTGAAGGCCTTCTCCTACCAGGAAGTGCTCGGGAAAACCAAGATCATCACTTTCTATGATCTGTCCCTGCTCGGGGACATGGCCGCGGTTTACGGCAAGGCGAGTATCGCCTACCTCGAAAAAGCAGCTTTGGCGGCGTCCGTGAAAGATCCGGCGGAGTATTATCTCGGCGAGGCATACGCCCTCTTCGGCAGCGTTGACCAGTCCGCGAAGGTTGCGGCCTCGTTCATCTCCGCATCGCGGATGCCGCAGCCGTATAAAGACAAGATCCGGGCGTGGCAAGCCGCCAACGAGTACCAGAGGGGGCGTCAAACCGACGCCGTGGGCGCATGGGGAGAGCTTTCCCGGAAGCAGCCGCCTGATCCGGACCTGCTCGCCGAAATCCTTTTCGTCTGTACGCGGGTCAAGGCCGACTGTTCCGCGGTACTCAAGCGGGCCGCGGCCATGGCCGAAACCGGCCAGGGGAAAAAATTTTCTTCCCTGAACTTCGCGCTTGGGAAATATTATCTGGGTAAGAAGAACCAGGGGAAGGCGATCTCGTACATGGAAGCGGGCCGGGACAAGAGCAACAAGAACAAATTCGAGTCCAACGATCCGCTGATGCTCGTCGACCTTGCCGGGTTGTATTACCGGGGCAAGAAATTCTCCGAGGCGCTTGAGATCTATTTTGAGATGAGCAAGCAGTTCCCGGCGGTGCGCCAGATCCAGGAGGCGATGCAGGGTGTTTACGCCATAGAACAGAAGAGCGCAGGGGACGTTAAGATATTTTAAGCTCGTGCGGATTGGGATTACGCCCTGCACTCGCGCAAGCACACCCTACATTCGCGCTTCGCACTCATAAGCATTGGGTGCAAGCTCGTAGGGCGCTGGGCGCAGGCGGAATGCGGATAAAAAATCCGCAATCTACAATCCGAATCGTGGAGGAGGACATTATGAAAAGGATATGCATGATTGTACTGGTGTTGATCGGAGCGACATTCATCCTGTTACCGCTTGCAGAGGCGGGACCGAAAAAAGACGGCAGACCCGACGGCGGCGCCCTGAGCTATGGAGAATACGGCCGGCCGGCCACCCTCGACCCGATCACGAGCAATGAAATGATCTCTCTGCGTCTCACCGAACTCGTGTTCAACGGCCTTGTCGGAATAAACGAAAAGCAAGAGATAGTACCTGAATTGGCCGAACGGTGGGAGGTGTCCAAAGACGGCCGCGCCTATACCTTTTTCCTGAAGAAGAACGTAGTCTGGAGCGGGCGGGAAGGGGAAGGGCCCAAGCCGTTCACCGCGGACGACGTAGTCTTCACGTACAATATCATGATGAACCCGAAGACCATTACCCCGCTCAAGGTGCGTTACGAGTTCATCGATGCCGTGGAAAAGCTCGATGCCTCCACGGTCCGGTTCACGTTGAAGCGGCCGATCCTGAATGCCCTCGCCAAGTTCAGCTTTAAGATCATTCCCAAGCACGGCCCGGCGAACCCCCTCTTCCTCACCCGGGAAGACCCCTTCGTACAGAACCCCGTCGGCACCGGTCCGTACATCCTCAAAAACGTCACGGCCGACCGGGAGATCATCCTCACGTCGAACGACGGCTATTTCAAGGGCAAGCCCCACATCGACAAGTTCATCGCCAAACCGTTCGCGGACCAGAACATCATGACCCAGGCGCTCATGTTCAACGCCATCGACATGATCGTGCTCGTGAACCCGCGCGACATCCCTGAGATCCAGGGCGACAAGCGTTTCGTGCTCCAGCCCTATAACGCGCTTTCGTACTCGTTCTTCGGCTACAATATCCGCAATCCACTCCTCGCGGACAAGCGCGTGCGCCAGGCCTTCACCTATGCCGTGAACCGGCAGGAGATGCTCGATTCGTTCTTCAACGGCCAGGGCACCATCATCTCCGGTCCTTTCGCCCCCGGCAGTTGGGCTTACAACCTTGAAGTGCAGCCATTCCCCTTCGATCCGGAAAAGGCAAAGTCACTGCTCAAAGACGCGGGCTTCACACCCGGTGCGGACGGCTTTATGCAGAAGGACGGCAAGAAACTCTCGCTCGTGCTCAAAGTGCCCATCGAGAAGGAGAGCGAGGCGGTAAAGCGCGTGGTGCTCGCGTTCAAGAATTACCTCAAGAACATCGGCGTTGACATCCAGGTGGCGTTCAAGGAGTGGCAGGCCTGGAAGGAAGACGTGTTCCTGGAGCATGATTTCGACATCGTCTTTGCGTCATGGGTGTTCGACGATTCCGCGGACATTTCGTCGCTCTTCCACTCCGGGGAAATCGGGCCGTGGAAGAATAACTTCATCGGATACTCCAGTCCGGAGGTGGACGGCCTGATCAACGAAAGCAAGCTCACCCTCGATCACGAGAAGCGCAGGACCATCAACCGCAGGCTCCATGCGATGCTCGCGGAGGAGAACCCCTACACGTTCCTCTGGACACTGACGAATTACGCGGCGTATCACAACAAGGTGCGGCACGTGGCCATACATCCATATAAGTTTTTCTCCTATGCGGACGATTGGTTTATAGCGGAAAAGGACCAAAAATAATAGGAACTACTCAGGTCAGCCGCTTCGCTTCGTCGCAGGGCGCGCCGGTTTGCTTTGTGTCGGTTATACAACTTGCGCACGGTTCCCACAACGCTTTCGCTCCGCACGCGTTGTCTTGGTTGACGTGTCATTTGTTCGCGGCAGTGCAGCGCTTTCTGCTCCCGTGCTCAACGGTTGACCTGCTGAATAGTTACAAATAATGCTGAAGATAGGACATGCAAAAGTTATGATAGCGGTATGAAACTACATGCGGTGCGCCCCATAGCTCTCGTCCTGTCCCGGGAACTGGCGATCACGGCCCTGTTGCTCCTCGGCGTGAGCTTCGTCGTGTTTATCATCCTCTATCTGTCCCCGGGAGACCCGTTCAGCGTTTTGCTCGAGGGGCAGATGTCGAGCGCAGAGGCGCGGGCAGGGGTGCGCGAGGCCCTCGGCGTCCCCAAATCCTGGTACACGCAATACCTGTCCTGGCTGAGCGGCATGCTGCAGGGAAATTTCGGCACATCCATTCGCACCGGACTTCCGGTTTTAAAAGAGGTGCTCCGGGTAGGGTTCAATACCCTTGTGCTCACCCTCGGCTCAATGTTCGTCACGCTGCTCATCGCAGTGCCCATCGCGCTCTATTCCGCGGTGCGCGGCACGAACAAAATATCCTGGCCCCTTACGATGTTCGCCTACGTGGTCTCGGCCCTGCCCGTATTCTGGCTCGGCTACATCGTCATCTACTTCTTTACGCACAAACTCGGCCTGTTTCCCCTTGCCTTTGGGTTTTCAGGCGCCGGTTCGAAATTCCGGTGGCTCTATGAACTCCTGCCGATTTTCGTGCTCGGTGTAGGCAACGGCACGATCAGCGAAGTGATCCGTTCGCTGCGCGCGGAGATGGGAAGGGTGATGGCCGAGGACTACATCCGCACGGCGAAAGCCAAGGGCGCGGCGGTCTGGAAGCATTCCTTCAAGGAGGGGCTGCTGATCCCCGTGACTGAGATCATCGCGTCCAAGATTCCTTTCATCCTGGGCGGCGCCGTCATCGTCGAGCAGGTGTTCAACTGGCCGGGCATGGGGAGGATGGCGTGGCAGGCGGCGCAGGACCGGGACTATCCCGTGATCATGGGCATCGCGATCATGGCGGCGGTCTTTGTGCGCATGGGCAGCCTGTTCCAGAGCGTTGTATACGTGGCAGTGAATCCAAGGGCGTCGAAAGAATAGCATGGAGCAAGCCGACCGCGTCGGCGTATCGTTTTAAACGGCAACGTGGTTGCCTTGGTCCAAATAGTATGAAATCTTATTCCCAAATATCCGGCGAGATCGGCGAGTTCTCGGACCTTCCGTTCTGGAAAAAAGCGGACGTGGTCGACCTCGCTTACGTGGGGTACGGCCTCCTGATCGTCACGCTCGTGGTGGCGTCCTATGTCCTCGGCTCGTTCAATCTCCTGCCGCACGACCCGCAGGACCTCGATCTCAATCTCATGATGGCCCCGCCGGGCACGGCCGGCCATGCGCTCGGCACGGACTTCATGGGAAGAGATATGTTCTCTCGCCTGATCGTGGGGATCCAGGCCTATTTTCTCCCCGGCCTGCTCGCCATTTTTATCGCGGTCTTTTTCGGCACCGTGCTCGGCGTGCTCGCGGGATACCGCGGCGGAAAGTTCGACACGAGCATCACCTACTTCACCAACCTCGTGGATTCCTTCCCGCGTCTCGTGCTCATCCTGCTCGTGATCGCTGCGTTCAAGCCGAACATTTACTATATCATGATGGTGGTAGGGCTCACCAACGTGCCGGTCGTCTCGTCGCTCATCAAGTGCAAGATCCAATTCCTGAAGCAAAAGAATTTCATCGAGGCTGATATGGCGCTGGGGCTCCCGGCACGGACGATCATCCTCAAGCATATCCTGTGGCACAATTGCCGCACCCTGCTGATCATCCAGGCCACGCTCGGCATGGCGGAAGCGATCCTGATGGAGACCTCGCTCTCGTACCTCGGGTTCGGCGTGCAGGAGCCCACGCCCTCGTGGGGCAACATGGTGCAGGCCGGCGCCAACTATTTCATGCAGGGAAAGTTCTGGCCGTCCACGGCGCCCGCGCTTGCCATCCTGTTCACCATCCTCGGCTTTCATTTGCTCGGCGACGGATTGAACAATATTCTTGAAGGAAAGAGGAACGAATGACGGTCGCCCCGCTCTTGAAGATTGAGGACCTCCGGACCTACTTCTATTCGCGGAGCAAGCAGGCGTTTATCCGGTCCGTGGACGGCGTGACGCTCGAAATCGCCCGCGGCGAGACGCTCGGTGTGGTGGGCGAGAGCGGCAGCGGCAAGAGCATGACCGCGCTCTCCGTCCTGGGCCTCATCAGCGCCGGACCGGGCGTGATCAGCGGCAAGATCGGCTTCAAATCCGACGGTATCCAGAAGAACCTGCTTCAGGACTTGGGCGACTATGTGAAGCTCACGAAAAAGGACGGCAGGATCATGGACGTGCAAAAGGACGTCGTGGGTTGGGGAAAGAACATCGAGCGCGTGATGAGAACGATTCGCGGCAAGGAGATCGCGATGATCTTCCAGAACCCGAAGTCCTCGCTGAACCCTTTTACCCCGGTGGGAAAACAGATCACCGAAGCGATCCTGCTCCATACCTCGATCAAAAACGAGCAGGAGGCGAAGGAGCGGGCACTCTCCTGGCTCGACCGGGTGAAGATCGACTCGCCGCGGCTCAGGTTCGACAACTATCCTTACGGCCTTTCGGGCGGCATGTGC
>JBGOTO010000020.1:0-26299 GCA_041476485.1 Nitrospirota bacterium | reverse complement strand
TCCTTTGCGTTCTTTGCGAGCTTTGCGAGAGATGCCTTTTTTAGATTTGTCCTAGGCCTCTGCGAGAAAAAGAAGTTATTTATTTGACTCTCCAAGTAAGTTGATCCTGTGCGCCAGCACGCCGGCCCCGAAGCCGTTGTCGATGTTCATCACCGCGATGCCCGAGGCGCAGGAATTGAGCATGGTGAGGAGCGGGGCCAGTCCCTGGAACCCCGCGCCGTAACCAACGCTGGTCGGCACGGCGATCACGGGCTTGTCCACGAGGCCCCCGACGACCGAGGGGAGGGCGCCGTCCATGCCGGCGACCACGACGATCACCCGCGCTGCATCGAGGACCTCGCGCTTGCTTAAGACACGGTGGATGCCTGCAACACCAACGTCATACACGGTCTGGACCGTGCTGCCGAGCATTCCAGCGGTGACCGCTGCCTCCTCGGCAACAGGGATGTCGGACGTCCCGGCTGTCAGAACGAGCACGATGCCGCGCGTACGTTTCTTTTTCGTGTCCTGGATAACGATGGCACGCGAGGCCTCGTGATAAACGGCCCTGCGGTCGAGCTTCTTGACGGCTTTGTAGACCTTTTCGTTCGCGCGCGTGGCCAGGACGTTGCTTCCCGCATGGAGCATGCGCCTGGTTATGCCGACGACCTGTTCGAGGGTTTTTCCTTCGCAGTAAATGACCTCGGGCATGCCGTGGCGCAAATGGCGGTGGTGGTCGATGTGGGCGTACGCCACGTCCTCAAAAGGGAGATGCTTGAGCCTGTCGAGCGCGGCATTGATGTCCGTTTTGCCCGCGCGGACGCTCTGGAGAAGTTTGGTGAGGTCAGATTTATTCATAATAAGGATTGCCTTGCCACGAAGGCGCGAAGACACTAAGAGTACGAGAACCGGGAAAAGACTAACGATCTAAATCACATTTAAATTCCGAAATCCGCATTCCGCAATCCGAAATGAGATCACTCTTCCTTCAATTCCCTGGCCATTAAATCTTTTACCGCTCGTTTCGGTTCCTTGCCTTCGTACAGGATCCGATAGACCTCGTCCACGATCGGCATCTCGATGTTGAATTTATTCGCCAGGTCGCGCGCCGCCTTGGCGGTCTTGACGCCCTCTGCGACGGTCTTGGCGCCCTTCATGATGTCGTCCAGTTTCTCGCCCTTGCCGAGCCTCACGCCGAGCGTACGGTTGCGCGACAAGCCTCCCGTGCACGTGAGCACCAAGTCTCCCATGCCCGCAAGGCCGGAAAAGGTCTGGAGGTTCCCGCCCATGGCGATGCCGAGGCGCGCCATCTCAGCGAGCCCCCGGGTGAGCAGGGCGGCTGTCGTATTGAAGCCGTAGCCCATGCCCTCAAGCACCCCTGCGGCGATGGCCACCACGTTCTTGAGCGAGCCGGCAAGCTCCACGCCGATGACGTCGGGATTGGTATACACGCGGAAATAGGCGTTGCTGAAGGCTTCCTGCGCTTTTCTGCCGAGAGCCGGCTCATAAGAAGCGAGGGCCACGGCGGTGGGCATCTTCTGCGCTACTTCCTTGGCAAAGCTCGGACCCGAGAGGAAGCAGAGACGATTGTGGAACTCTTTGGGCAGGACGTCCCTGAACACGTCAGAGAGCGGCATGAGCGTCTCGATCTCGATGCCCTTCGAGGCGCTCACGATGATGGTGTCCTTTGACAAGAACGGGGCGAACTGCTTTGCGACCGTGCGTGCGGTATGAGAGGGGACGACGGAAAGGACGAGGTCCTTATTTTTGGCCGCAATCTCCAGGGAAGAGGTCACGTTGATGGAAGAAGGCAGGGGGAATCCGGGCAGATAGACCCGGTTCTCTCGCGTGCGCGTAGTTTCCTCCGCAAGGTCCTTCTCGTACATCCAGAGGGTGACGTCGTGTCCCTTGTCCGCGAGCAGCATCGAAAGGGCCGTGCCCCATGCCCCTGCGCCGATAACGCCGATTTTCTCAGTCATAATGCGTCATTATAAGGGTAATGAGACGGGCTGTCAAAAGGTTTATCAGGCGGGGAGAAGGTGCTTTTCCATCACATAGTCGTCCATAAAAAAACCATTGCCGATGTCAAAGACGGCTTCTTCGCGCACAATGAATCCCGCCTTCCGGTAAACGGCGATGGCGTCGGTATTCTGTTTGTTCACCTGCAGCATCAATACGCTGAGGCCGAGCTTGCGGGCCTGCGCTTCAACGTGGCGCAGCATGAATCCGCCCAGCCCCTTGCCGCGGAACTCTTGAAGCAGGTAGAGCTGTTCGAGCTTCATTTCACCAGGAGTTGAAGTTCTGGAATAACTGCAATAGCCGATCGGCCTTCCCGCAAGCCTGAGCAGCAGCATCCAGCGATCGTCGGCGTTCAGGTATGCGCGCAGTTTGTCCGGTTTGAAGCGTCCGGCCAGCATGTAGTCGATCTGCGCCGTGCTCACGATGTTTGCATAGTGCGAGTGCCAAATCGATCCTGCCAGGCCGGCCACAGTCTCGAAGTCGGCTTCGGTTATTGCATCAAGAGAGACATCGGAAAAAGAAAGTGGGGGCAAGTGGATGCTCCGGGAATGTCCAGGATGCGCCGGACAGGTTCACCGCTCGGACGGTGTCGAGCCGCAGGTTGAATATTCGGTGCAATGCGAAATTAGAGATTCAAAGCAAAATTGATAGCGTCACGAACTTCGCTTAGCTTTTCTTTTGATAAGGAGGTGATCATCGATCCGACGTTTGATTTTTGACACCGTTTGTATGTGGTCGCAATTTATGGCACAATCTTTATGCATGCCATCTAAGCGAGACAAAAGCACTTCGCTGGGAATATCTCTTATTGTTGAAGTTACCGGCGCGATAGCAACTTCACCCAAGTATTCCAAGATCGAATTTCTCGTTAAGATAACTACCGGGCGTTTTTTATCGGGATGCTTGAACTTATACCATCGCACCTCACCCCGCTTCAGGAACTTTGGGAACTTTGGGGACGTAGTGACCGAAGTGGACTATCCGTCCCCCCTATCTCTATTTTCCTCTTACTTTCGTTTAACCGCCCGAGCGATTCCTGACGTACTCACGCCCACATGACGCGCGATGTCAGCCAACGACAACCCCAATTCATCGAGACCGCGTCTGGCTATCTTGATCCGCAGTGCACTAACGTCTCTTCGCCTACTGCCTCCTTTAAGTTCTTTTGAACTGATCTGAGACCTATCGCATTCTTGATCGACGACTTTCGAAAGGGTTTTACCAACTCTTCGTAGCTTGAGTTGGAGCAATGTTTTCTCCTCTGCTTCTTCCAGTATGGCATTTACAAAATCGCCGCTCCCAAGGATCCTTTCGTCGTGTTCTTCTTTTCGGCTGCTCCTTCTCGCTGACACGACCTGTGACCAGCCACCTTTGCTCCTGATGAGGCCGCCTCCGGTCAATTCCGGCTGCCGTCCCATGCCGATTCCTTCTCCTACGAAACGGCGATATTCATTCCTTGCTTTTCGTTTTGTACCTCCGAAATGAGCTAAAACATTATCAGTATCTATCCAAGAACATTCTCGCTTCCCTATTACGGCGCTATGGCCACACCAGGGATAGCGATCTAGCTCTTCCAGTGTTTTGACTATCCCTGCTCGTAGGGGGTTCAGGTGTATATACCGGATGAGGGCCAAGAGATAATTGTCTTCGTCGCAGAGAACGGATTTATAGCGGTTTTCAAAAAAATGACCGGATCGCCTGTGGCGACGATTGTAATATTGAGCATACCAGGTTAGTTGCTTTCTCATTACAGCCGATATCCCCTGTTTTCCGCTTTTAAAGAGAATATGGGCATGATTCGTCATGAGGACCCAAGCGTATACTCTCGCACTTGCTGCCGTGACGTTTTTCTCTAATCGATACAAAAACTGCGCGCGATCCTGGTCGTCTTCAAAAATAGACGATTTGTTTATCCCGCGCAACATGAGGTGATGAAGCGCGCCAGGAACATCCAGTCTTGCTTGTCGTGGCATGGTGTGAGTCTATACATTCATATGATACTTGTCAACCACATTACTCCATTTCGGTCACTACGTCCCCAAAGTTTCTGCGAGCGCGTAAGATTCCCCTCGCGAAGACCTGTCGGCGAACTAAATTTCATCTTCAATCAATTTATTGCCGATCGATTACTTTTTTCAAGTGATTAAATCCCGAGGCTGCGGTGGGCCACCCTGCGTAAAATGCGATATGTGTGATCGCGGCCACGAGCTCTTCCTTCGTCAGTCCGTTCTCGAGTGCCTTCTTGAGATGGAACTCGACCTGCTCGATACGATTCAGCGCAACCAGGCAGGTGACAGTAATTAAGCTTTTATCGCGCTGCGAGAGTCCTGGGCGTTTCCAGATATCGCCGAAAAGAAAGTCTTGCGTAAGTTGCGCAAATTCCGGCGCTATAGCTTTTAAGTCATCTGTCGCTTTTTGCACGTCACTGTTTGCCATGTTCATCTCCTTGTAGTATCTCCTTCTCTATCATTTCTATCACGCCTTCAGCGATGCCATATCGATCACAAAACGATATTTCACATCGCTTTTCAGCATGCGTTCATACGCCTTGTTGATGTCCTGGATCTTGATCACTTCGACATCTGACGTGATGCCATGCTTCCCGCAGAAATCGAGCAATTCCTGGGTTTCAGGGATGCCGCCTATGACGGACCCCGCCACCGATTTACGCCCCAGGATCAACGGAACGGTGTTCAAGACCGGCTCAAGACCGCCCAGGAACCCGACCAGCACCAGCGTGCCGTTAAGAGACAGCGACGGCAGATACGGGTTGAGATCATGAGCATAGGGTACGGTATCGATGATCAGCTCGAACCGGCCTTTTACGGCAGCCATTTGCCCTTTGTCAATGGAGAGCACGACATTGTCTGCGCCCAGACGGCGCGCGTCTTGCTCTTTGCCTCGTGAACGGGTAAACAGCGTGACATTGGCGCCCAGCGCTTTCGCCAGTTTCAGCGCCATATGACCGAGACCGCCGAGGCCGACAACCGCCACCGTGCTGCCCTTCCCCACTTTCCAGTGACGCAGCGGCGACCAGGTAGTAATCCCGGCGCACAGAAGAGGCGCGGCCCCTTTGAGGTCCAACCCATCGGGAATCTTCAGTACAAATTTATCCGACACGACGATCTTTTCTGAATAACCGCCGAAAGTGGGCAGGTGATCATGACGATCAACGTGGTTATAGGTGAATGTCGGGATCTCTTCGCAATACTGCTCCAGCCCTTGTTCGCAGGCCGCACAATGACGGCAGGAATCGACCATGCAGCCGACGCCGACATGATCGCCTGGTTTGAAGCGTTTGACGTCCGGCCCGACGCTTACTACGCGGCCGATGATTTCATGGCCGGGCACCATCGGGTAGTTGCTGCCACCCCAGTCATTGCGGACCTGATGCAGATCCGAGTGGCATACGCCGCAGGTGAGGATCTCGATAACCACATCGTCAGGCCGCGGATCGCGACGCACAAAGCGATAGGGGGCCAGGGCATCCTTTGCGGACTGCGCTGCATAACCACGTACGTTCATTGTCATTGTTTGTTCCTCCTTAGTTGGCGAGGCAAAGCCTCAGACCATTAAAAACAGAACCAACACCTTTTTACCGCCGAGGCGCTGAGACGCGGAGAAAATCATAAAAAGACTCTGGTTTGGAAAATACAAAAAGTAGAAGTTCTCTGCGCCTCCGCGTCTGCGATGGACTTTTTAATGAAGCCCCTTGTACCGATTAGAGCCCCGTCCTTTTTTCCAGGGCTTCGGGGTACCGGCCTCCCTTGGATCGAGATCTTTGAGGCGGAACTATTTACGCATACTCGCCCGCGGCATGAGCGGAGGCCCATGCCCAATGCAGGTTGTATCCACCGAGATGGCCGGTCACGTCAAGCACTTCACCGATAAAATAAAGCCCTGCCACGTTCCTGGCCTCCATGGTCTTCGATGAAATGCCTTTGGTGTCCACCCCCCCGGCAGTCACCTCTGCCCGGCCGTAACCTTCCGTACCGTTGGGAACGAGCTCCCAGGAATGAAGCATATCTTCGATCAACCTCAGCTCCTTGTCGGAATACTGGTTGATCGGTTTCGATTGAACGAAGAGACCGCACCAGGTCTCGGAAAAACGCCTGGGGAAATATCGTCCGAGGAGCGTACGCAGTTCCATCTTACTCCTGCGTTCGGAAGCAAAGAGGGCCGCGAGGTCTCTGCCGGGGAGCAGATCGATGCGGATTGCCGTTTCTTTTTTCCAATAAGACGAGGCCTGAAGGATTGCAGGGCCGCTCAGGCCTTGATGGGTAAAGAGGATGCTTCCCCGGAACTGCCTGCCCCCACAGGCAACAGCCGCATCAAGAGAGATGCCCGCGAGCCCGCGAAAGATCTTTTGATCGTGCTTGGCAAAAACGAAGGGAACGAGGGCGGGCCTCAGTTCCGTTACGGCAAGCCCGAACTTACGGGCAAGCGCATGGCCGAACCCGCTTGCCCCGAGGTCCGGATAGGACAGACTTCCCGTGGCAATAACGAGGCTGTCGGAGAAAAATGTTCCCTGGTCCGTGGAGACGACGAAGCCCGCTTCCTTGCGGACCCCGGTAACGCCGCACTCCAGCTTTACCTCAACCCCCACGCCGCTGCACTCGTGCATGAGCATGGTAACGATCTCCCGGGAACTCTTGACGCAGAAGAGCTGGCCTGCTTCTTTTTCGTAATAGGCGACTTTGTGCTTTTCCATGAGCGCGAGCATGTCACGGGGAGTGAACCGCGCAAGCACGGAGCGGCAAAAATGCGGGTTTGCGGACAGATAGTGGTCCTCGGTCACGTTCAGGTTCGTGAAGTTGCACCGGCCGCCCCCGGAGACGAGGACCTTGGAGCACGAACGTTTTGCATGGTCGAGGACGAGCACGGAGCGGCCGCGCTTTCCGCACTCAACTGCGCAGAACAGACCGGAGGCGCCAGCGCCGATAATGATCACGTCTCTTTTGGCAAGACCGTCATGGTGCTGAACAGGAGGCATGGGCGATACTATACACAAGGAGGAATTAAAATCCAAGAAGAATCAGGGCGATGCGGAGAAACGTGAAAAGGTTTAAAATACCCGAAAGGGCATAAACAAGGGAATATCCAGGCTCATCATAAAACGAAAGCAAGGGATTCTATTTAACCTGCTTGTCGTACTGAATACTGACTTCGTAGTCGATACTGCCGTGTCCGATGGTATGGTTCTTACCGTGACAAAAGATCTTTCCCTTGATCGACTTCTTACGGAATTTGGCCAGGCCCGCAACGACGGGGGCCAGATCATAGCCGCCGTCCGCGCACCCCTCCTCCATGCATTTCATGTGAAAACCGGCGTAATCAGCTGACGCGAAGCTAAGCGTGCGCTTCATTAAAACCGTATCCACGCCACGCCGGTAATAGGTCATGCGAAATTCGATGCTCGAAACGCCGGCATGCCGATCGGAAATCAGGCCAACGGCAGCCAGGGCGGCCTTCTCCAATTCCAGCTTTTCTTTATAACTTTGTCTGTGCCGCATGATTCTCCTTCAGGCTTGTCGCTTAACAATAGCAAAGCTTCAAGGACGCTGACCGATACATAATCTTACAATAAAATGAGAGCACGTGCCGAAAATAAAAGGGACAACAGTAAAAGAGAGAAAAACAGGCCCTGAATGATCAGGGCCTGAGAAGGTTTAAGCGCAAGCTTAGAGTTTTACAACGTTGGCTGCTTTGGGGCCTTTGGGCGAGTCGACAACGTCGAACTGGACCTGCTGGCCTTCGGCCAACGACTTAAAGCCGCTGTCCTGAATGTCGCCGAAATGAACGAACACATCGCCGCCCTTTTCACGGGTAATGAAGCCAAAGCCTTTGGAATCATTGAACCACTTTACGGAACCTGTCTCCATAATGAGTTACCTCCTTCTGCTAAAATTGAAGCGACGGAAAAGGACAAAAAAAATGCCGCAAAGTCAATCTGTCTTTGCGGTTTCCCTACAAGAACATCCGGAACTTCTGGTGATTATACTGCCACTTCTGCTTCTGAATGTCAAGGGTTATTATTGCCGGCTATAAATAAATCATCACAACGGAACAAGTCGATATGAGAGGGACTTGACCGGCATCCTGATAGTGATTGATTTTACGCCGGGCTTGAAGTAGAATCAAGTCATATTCATCCTGAAAAGGCACACCAGGGACACGTACGATGACCATGTTGAACATAACTTCTGAAGCCCTTGCAATCATACAAAAACGAAAACAGCCTGTCTTTCTCGACATGCCGAAATTAATCACCAATTGTTGCTTCAATCTGCAGGAATGCCCTACGGTGCGTTTCGGTGAACCCCGGAATATTTCAGATTACGAACAGAGCGTCATCCAGGATGTTATCGTCTTTGCCCCCCACAGCCTTCCCGACATTCCCCTGACTATCACCATCAGCAGTTTCCTGGGCATAAAAAGGCTCGTGCTCGAGGGCTGGTGTCTGGCATGAATAACCAAAACCCGACCACATCAGCGATTGAGCATTTCGATGCACACAAATCGGAATATCTGAATGACCTCAAAGACCTCGTCCGAATTCCGAGCATCAGCTTTCCGGGGTTCGACCCCGCAGCGGTGAAAAAAAGCGCCGAGGCCGTGGCCGCGCTGCTCAAAAAGAGAGGCCTTACCGAAGTCCGTATCCTCGAAACAGGCGTCGGTCATCCCGCTGTTTTCGGTCAATGGACCGGGGCCCTCGGCAAACCGACGGTCCTCCTGTATGCCCATCACGACGTCCAGCCGACGGGAAGAGAAGACCACTGGAGCACGCCGCCGTTCGAACCGTCAGAACGGAACGGGCGGCTGTATGGACGCGGCGCGTCCGACGATAAGGGCGGCGTAACGATGGAAACGACCGCGGTAGCATCCTGGCTCAAAAGCACGGGCAAACTGCCGGTGAACGTGAAGTTCCTGATCGAGGGAGAGGAGGAGGTCGGCTCCACGAACCTTACGGCCTTCCTGGAGCGTTATCAAGATCTTCTGAAAGCGGACGCAGTCATTATCGCGGACAGTGAAAATTTCGACAGCGGCCTTCCTTCCCTCACCGACTCGCTCCGGGGCATCGTGACCGTGAACCTGGAGGTACGCTCCCTATCATCCAGCGTGCACTCAGGGACCTGGGGCGGTCCCCTGCCCGACCCGGTCCTCGCTCTCTCGAAGATGCTTGCAAGCCTCGTGGACGAAACGGGGAGACCCAACATACCGGGCCTGCACGACAAGGTGCGCGCGCTCACGCCGCGGGAGCGCACGGATCTGGAACAGTTGTCATTTTCGGAGCCGGTTTACCGGAAGCAGTCCAAGCTTCTGGACGACGCGCAGATCGTGGGGGGCCGGGGTTCGGTCTATGAGAAGATGTGGCGCCTGCCGTCGATCGCGGTGAACGCGATCGAAGCGAGCAGCAGAAAACAGGCCGCGAACATCATCAACGACACAGCCTGGGCGCGGGTGGGAATCCGGATCGTGCCGGACATGGACCCCGGAGAAACCCTGGAGCTGCTCAAGAAGCACCTCCTGACGCACGCTCCCTGGGGCGTGCAGGTGAAGATAAAGCCCGAAACACCCGCACGGTGGTGGAAGACCGATACCAAGCGCCCGGCATTCCAGGCCGCGCTTACGGCCCTCGAAAAGGGATACGGCAGAAAGCCCGTAGTAGTGGGCGCCGGCGGATCGATCCCTTTTGTAGAGACCATCACCGACGCCCTCGGCGGCGCGCCAGCCGTGCTCTTCGGCGTCGGGGACCCCTACTCCGCCGCGCACTCGGAAAATGAAAGTCTCTTGATCTCCGACTGGGAAAAAGGATGTCGGAGTCTTATCCACTACTTCGCGGAGCTGGCCGAACAGCATGGTTGACATCGGAAGCTATATTTGCTTTAATTCAAGTGACTGGAAAGACACAGGGAAGGAAATGGATGTCTGAGAAAAAGCGGGTACTCGTCGTTTGCCATTCGGCCGCGGGCCAGATGTACATCGGCATTCTGCTGAACCGCATCTGGTATGCCCCGGTCCTGGCAAAAACTTCTGAAGACGGCATTCGCCTTGCCAGGCAAAACTCGTTCTCGGTCATTCTCTTCGACGGCGACATGCCCGGCTCTGAATTACTCTCCGCGATCACCTTGCTCAAAAGCGACCCATCGCTGAGAGATCTCCCGTTAGTCGTCTCTATGGCCGACGACCCGGCGAAAAGCGGATCATTGCTTGCCCAGGGATGCTCGGCTGTTCTGACCAAGCCGCTCGACCTGGCAATGCTGTATGGGGTGCTGCAGCGTTTGAGCGGGCAGCCGAGAAGCACTCACCGCGTCCCCGTCAAAATACGCGTGGAAATAGAGGAAGGCACGCCGGAAAAGGCCCTGACCTGCGTCAACCTTTCGGAGGGGGGGCTGTATCTTCGGACCTTCGCTCCGCTGCCGGAAGGCACGGTCATTCATGTGAAGTTCACGCTCCCGCACGATACGGAAGCGATAAAGCTCTCCGCGGAAGTCATCCGCACCCTGCCGCTCGCCGTTCAGCTCGAGACGGACCCGGGCATGGGTCTCCGCTTTGTCGACGCTTCTGAAGGCGTCCTGATGAAGATCAGGAACTACATCCAGTGGGAAATGACGGGCGATCTGGAGTGGAAACCGGATATCTGACCGTTCCCCCGACCCGGACCTTACGACGAGAGCGCTTTCTCGTTTATCGTGACCGGGGTCTTCTCATAGATTCCCCTGATATATGCAGTAAGCGCGTCTCTCTGCTTCCCCGCCACGTAGGACTCCCGGAATTTCTCTTTGCTCTTTTCGAAGTCGCCCGGTTTCGCCTTCGGATTTTGCTGTTTATACGCGGCCGCGAGTTCGGCGTCCGTTACCGCCACGCCGTCCCGTATCAACTGCTCCAGTTTTTGTCTGAGCAGAAATTCACGCTGGTTGGTCTCGAATGCCGCCGGAGTTATATTGATGCGATCAAGAACGCGTTCATACGTTTTCTTGTCGAATTTGCCTTCTCTGACAAAGGCCGGCATCCTCACGATCGCCGCCTGAAGCTCCTCATCGCCGACTTTCAGGCCGACACGCTCGGCCTCCTGGATCATCAGCCTGTTCGAAATCAACTCGCGCAGGGCCTGCGTTTTGAGCTCTTTCGTCATTGATTCATTGAATTGGTCCTTCAGCAATTGCCGGTACGTATCGTACATATTCCCGTAGACCCGTTTAAACTCGTCCGAGGTTATCGCATAGTCGCCGACCTTGGCCACGGTCCCGCCGCCGACATTGGACGGATAGATCCCGAAGAAGAGAAAGGTCACCGTAACAAGGCCGACGATGACCCACATCATCCAGTTCATGTGTTTCCGCATCGATTCAAGCATCTCAATTCCCCCTTGAAAAAAATTTCAAATCTCAAAATCCAAATTCCAAATCATAATTTCCAAATAACTACTCAGGTCTGCTGCGGAGCGCAGGCGCAATGAAGCGCACGGCGACCGACGCACGGACATCAAGCAAGGTGGGGCTTGTGGTCGACTTCGAAATTCCCTTAATTATACGGCGCGCCTTGCGCAAAGCGAAGCAGCTGACCTGAGTAATCACATTTCCAAACGTTTGGATTCGTGCTTGGCGCTTGGTACTTACTCTTGCGATAACGCGGGCACAGGCAAGAGCAGGGGGTTATTTGCCCTTTGCTATTTATTCGCTCAGTTTCTTCTTCAGCAGCTGGTTCACCACGTCCGGGTTCGCCTTGCCCTTGCTCGCCTTCATGACCTGGCCCACGAAAAACCCGAAAAGCTTTTCTTTGCCCGATTTATAATCCGCGGCCTGGGCAGGGTTGGCCTTGATGACCTCGTCGATGATCCCTTCGATGGCGCCTGAGTCCGAGACCTGCACCAGCCCCTGCTCCTTGATCACCGCTTCCGCGTCCTTGCCGGACTTGTACATCTCTTCGAACACGGTCTTGGCGATCTTCGTGCTGATCACACCGCTGTCGATGAGCTTGATCATGCCCGCCAGACGGTCCGGCCTGATCGGGCAGTCCTCGATTTCCTTGCTCTCCGCGTTCAGAAGCCGCATCAGCTCCCCCATCATCCAGTTCGACACGACCTTGGGCTGGCCGGAGATTTTTACCGCCTCTTCGTAATAATCGGCCATGGACCTGCTCTGGGTCAGCATGTCCGCGTCGTATTCAGGCAGTCCGTATTCCTTTGCAAACCGTTCGCGTTTGGCATCCGGAAGCTCGGGAATGGTTTTCCTGATGGCTTCGACGGTCTCCTTCGGCACCCTGATGGGCACGAGGTCGGGCTCCGGGAAATACCGGTAGTCATGGGCCTCTTCCTTGCTCCGCATGGAGAAGGTGACGCCTTTGGACGAGTCGAAGAGCCTCGTCTCCTGTATCACTCTTCCGCCTTCGTCGAGAACTTGGGCCTGACGCTTGATCTCGTATTCCAGCGCCTTTACCACGAACTTGAAGGAGTTCACATTCTTTACCTCGGCGCGGGTGCCTAATTCCTTTGAGCCCACGGGCCGGATCGATACGTTGGCATCGCACCGGAAATTGCCTTTTTCCATGTCCGCGTCGGACACCTCGATGTAACGCAGAATGGCGCGGAGCTTCTTGAGGTATTCCGACGCCTCTTCGGAAGTCCTGATGTCTGGTTCCGATACAATCTCCATGAGCGGCGTGCCTGCCCGGTTCAGGTCCACGAGGCTCGCGTGGCCTTCGGCCATGTGCAGGTTCTTGCCTGCGTCCTCTTCCATGTGGATCCGGGTAAGGCCGATCCGCTTCACCTTTCCGTCCACCACGATCTCGACATACCCGCGCTCGCAGATCGGCAGCTCGTACTGCGAGATTTGATATCCTTTTGGGAGGTCCGGGTAGAAATAATTCTTGCGCGCGAACCGGCTGTAGGAGCTGATGGTGCAGTGCGTGGCAAGACCGGTCTTGATGGTGAACTCCAGGGCCTTTTTGTTCAAGACGGGAAGGACCCCCGGCATGCCGATGCAGACCGGACACGTTCTTGTATTGGCCTCTTCTCCGAAGCGGGTCTCGCATCCGCAGAATATTTTGGTGTTGGTCTGGAGCTGGGCATGCACTTCAAGTCCGATGACTGCCTCGTATTTCATGCTGTTTTACCTCTTCGTTTTTTATTCCGCATTCCGCCTGCGCCCAGCGGTTTCGAGTGCATGCGCGAGTGCAGGGTGAAATCCGCACTCCGCATTACAATTTCGCCCTTCTCGTGTGCCATTCCGTCGCCTGTTCGTAGGCAAATGCGGCATGAAGAATCGTCTCTTCATCAAAGTGCTTGCCGAGGAGCTGGAGCCCGATTGGGAGATTATTCTTCGTGAATCCGCAGGGGAGCGACATCCCCGGGATGCCGGCAAGATTCACGCTGATCGTGAAGATGTCCGACAGGTACATCTGGAGCGGGTCTGTCGTTTTCTCGCCGATCTTGAAGGCCGCCGTCGGGGCCGTAGGCGTGGCGATAACGTCGACGGTTTTGAACGCCTCGTCGAAGTCACGCTTGATCAGCGTACGCGCCTGCTGGCCTTTCTTGTAGTAGGCTTCGTAATATCCGGCTGAGAGCGCGTAGGTGCCGAGCATGATCCTGCGCTTCACTTCGGGCCCGAACCCCTGGTCCCGCGTTTTCATATACAGGTCCAGGAGGTCCTTCGGCGCCTGTACGCGGAAACCGTATTTCACGCCGTCGTAGCGCGCAAGGTTCGAGCTCGCCTCGGACGTTGCAAGGATATAATAGGTTGCGATGGCGTAATCAGTGTGCGGCAGCGAAATTTCCACGACCTTCGCTCCGAGCCCCTGGAGAGTCTTGACCGCGTCCTTGACCGCTTTCTCCACCTCGGGGTCCATTCCCTCGATGAAGTACTCTTTCGGCATCCCTATCTTGAGACCCTTTACGTCCTTCTTGAGCGCCTTGGTGAAATCGGGCACGGGAATGTTCGCAGAGGTGGAATCGTTGGGATCATGGCCCGCGAGGACATTCATCAGGAGCGCCGAGTCCGTGACGTCCTTGGTGATCGGGCCGATCTGGTCGAGCGACGACGCGAACGCCACGAGCCCGTAGCGGGACACCCTGCCGTAGGTCGGTTTGAGTCCCACCACGCCGCAGCACGCGGCAGGCTGGCGGATCGATCCGCCCGTGTCCGAGCCGAGCGCCCCGATGCATTCTCCGGCTGCAATGGCCGCCGCGGAGCCGCCGCTCGAACCACCGGGGATCCGGTCGAGGTCCCAGGGATTTTTCGTAACGAAGAACCCGGAGTTTTCCGTCGACGACCCCATGGCGAATTCGTCCATGTTCGGTTTGCCGCAGAGCACGTAGCCCGCCCGCTTAAGGTTCCGGACGACGCTCGCATCGTAAGGCGGCACGAAGTTTCCGAGTATTTTCGAAGCGCAGGTCGTTTTGATGCCGTCGGTGCACATGTTGTCCTTGACCGCGATCGGAATGCCGAGAAGCGGCGATGAAACTTCTCCGGCCTTGATGCGCTTGTCCGCTTCCTCTGCCTGACGAAGGGCGACCTCTTCGGTCACCGTGATATAGGCTTTCACCTTGCCGTCCACGGCCTTGATCCGGCTGAGGACCGATTCGGTCACGGCCCGGGCAGTGGTCTCGCCTTTTACCAGCATGTCATGCAAATCGTGGATGGTGCGGTCGAATAACTCCATCATAACTCCTTCGTGATCCGATTCTGTTCATTCACGAGAATAATGCGGGGCTTGTACGTCTTGAGTTCGTCCTCGGTAAAATATTCATAACAGAAAACGATGACCTTATCGCCCTTCACACCCCGCCTCGCAGTCGGGCCGTTTAACACCATGTCACCCGAGCCGCGTTTTCCGGGAATTATGTACGTCTCGAACCGCTCGCCGTTCTGCAGGTTCGAAACATGGACCAGTTCGTATGGAAGCATGCCTGCCGCCTCGATAAGAACAGGATCAACGGTGAGACTCCCCTCGTATTCAAGGTTGGCGTCCGTCACGGTCGCCCGGTGGATTTTTGAACGCAGCATCTGTCTGAACATGTTGTTAATCCTTCCTTTTGGAGCAAGGCGACCGCGTCGCCGTTCCCTTGCTCGAGCAGATTAGGACCCGTCATTTACGCCGACGTGGTCGGCTCGGTCCATATCTACTCTATGATCTTCGGTACTTTATAATGGCCGGCGGCCTTTTCGGGAGCGTTGGACAGGGCGCGCTCCTGCGTCAGGCTTTCGCGCGGAACGTCGTCTCGCATGACGTTGCTTATGTCCAGCACGTGCGAGGTCGGTTCCACGCCTTTCGTGTCGAGTTCGTTCAGCTTCTCCACGTAGGTGAGAATATTCGAGAGCTGGTCCGTCAGGCTCCCCTTCTCCTGCTCCGTGAGCTCGAGCCTGCCGAGTTTGGCCACGTGCTCGACTTCCTGTTTCGTGATTTTCATTACCTTAACTCCTGTATTTATATCACTTCCAGATTCGCGTACTTCACCGCAAGCGTCTTGACCCCGTGGCCCGGGAAACTGACGTTTATCTTGAGATCGTCCCCGGACCCTTCCGAGCGCTGCACCGTTCCGAGTCCGAACTTCGCATGCCGGACCACTGCGCCTTTGTAGTACCGGTCATCGGGACCGGACTTCGCCGGTTGACGGGGGAAAATACTTTCCTCGCTCTTTTCTTTTTTGGCCGGATGCAGCAGGCCTGAAGACCATTTTGCGTGACGATGGGAAGAACGCTCTTCTCTCGCATCAGAGCCGACCGTTTCCACCATCTCGGGCGGAAGGTCCTGCACGAACCGCGACACCAGGTTGGCCTGGGTATACCCGTACAGCCTGCGTTCCGATGCGTGGGTGATGATCAGTCGTTCCTTGGCCCGCGTGATCCCTACGTAGCAGAGCCTGCGCTCTTCTTCGAGCTCTTCCTCGCTCTCCGCGGAACGCGAGTGCGGAAACAGCCCTTCTTCCATCCCGGCCATGAATACGAGGGCGAACTCGAGCCCTTTGGCATTGTGCAGGGTCATCAGCGTCACCGAGTCGGCGTTCCGGACGTTTTTCTCACCTGCAGTCTGGTGCTCCAGGTCGGTAATGAGCGCCACCTGGTCCAGGAACGCGGCAAGCGAAGCTTCGCGGTTCTGCTCCTGGAAATCCTCGGTAGCGGTCACCAGCTCGTTCAGGTTCTCTATCCTGATCCTGGATTCCACGGTTTTGTCCTGCTCCAGGGCCGCGATGTAGCCCGCCTCGTGGATCACCTTCCGGACAAGGTCCGTGACCGTCAGCACTTCGAGGACCGCGCGGATGCGCTCCATCATCTCCGTGAACTCACGAAGTTTTCTTTTCGCCGATGACGTGATGTCCGCGGTCTCGGAATCGACAGCCGCCTGGTAAAGGCTTGTCCGCCGGGCGGCCGCCGCCTTTTCCAGCTTTTCAATCGTGGTATCACCGATCCCCCGGGCCGGCACATTGATGATCCTGCGCAGGCTCACGATGTCTGCGGGATTCTGCAAGACCCGCAGATAGGCGATGATGTCCTTGATCTCTTTGCGGTCGTAAAACCGCAATCCCCCGAAGATGCGGTATGGAATGCTCCTATTTCTGAGCGCGTCTTCGAGCGCGCGCGATTGGGCGTTCGTTCGGTACAGTATCGCCATTTCGCGCAGGCTGCGGCCGTTCTCAACCTCCTGTTGGACCGTCCCGCAGATAAAGCGCGCTTCGTCCCTCTCGTCTACCGCCTTGTAGCGCAGGATCTTGTCGCCGCCTCGCTTTTGGGTCCACAGCTCTTTCCGCTTTCTGCCGAGGTTACGCGCGACCACGGCGCCCGCCGCGCCCAGGATGTTTTGGGTCGAGCGATAGTTCTGCTCCAGCGTGATCACCTTTGCATCGGGAAAATCCTTCTCGAAATTCAGGATGTTCGTGATGTCGGCCCCGCGGAACTTGTAGATACTCTGGTCGTCGTCGCCTACGACGCACAGGTTCTTCCGCTGCTGCGTCAACAGCCGCACGAGCCGGTACTGCGCGCGGTTCGTGTCCTGATACTCGTCGATCAGGATATGGTGAAAGAGCCCCTGGTAATGGCTGCGTACGTCCTGATGCCGCTCGAAGAGCCTCACCGTAAGCATGAGCAGGTCGTCGAAGTCCAGCCCGTTCGATTCCCTGAGTTTTTCCTGGTACAGGGTATACACGCGCGAAACGGCATCTTCAAAGCCAAAGGTGGCGCTCGTCTTGCTGAACTGTTCCTCGTCCGTGAGGTTGTTCTTCAGGGCGCTGATCCGCGCCGAAACGGCCCTCGGCTGATACTGCTCCGTGTCTATCCGCAGGTCCGACATGCATACCTTGATGAGCGAAGAACGGTCGGACTCGTCATAAATAACGAACGTCCGCTTGTACCCCAGCGCGTCGATGCGCTGCCGCAGGATCCGGACGCAGGCGGAATGGAACGTGCTGATCCAGAGCCGATTGAGCGGAATGTCGATCATCCGCTCCACCCGCTCTTTCATCTCGCTCGCCGCCTTGTTCGTGAACGTCACCGCGAGGATCGTTCCCGGATCAATGCCCCGCTCGCGGATCATGTGCGCGATCCTGCAGGTGATCACGCGGGTCTTGCCGCTTCCCGCGCCGGCGAGGATCAACAGCGGCCCGTCGCCGTGCAGCACTGCTTCGCGTTGGGGGGGATTTAAGCCTTCGAGATAATCCATATTTTTAATGCAGAATGCGGAATTCGGAATGGGGAATAAACACCGCGTACTTTCGGTCCATTCCGAATTCGCCTCACTCCACCGTCACGCTCTTCGCCAGGTTTCTCGGCTGGTCCACGTCCGCGCCGCGCAGCACCGCGATATGATACGCGAGAAGCTGGAGCGGAATAGTCATGAGGATCGGCATCAAAAGCTGGTTGGTCGCCGGCACCGGAATGACATGCTTCACGCGTTTTGCGATTTCCGTATCACCCTCAGTGGTAATCGCGATGACGATGCCCCCGCGCGCCTTCACTTCCTCGATGTTCGACAGAATTTTGTCGTACACCCCGTTCTTGCCGGCAAGGACCACGACCGGCATGTTTTCGTCGATCAGCGCGATCGGCCCGTGCTTCATCTCGCCCGCGGGATAGCCTTCGGCGTGGATATAAGAAACTTCCTTGAGTTTCAGCGCGCCTTCGAGCGCCACGGGGAAATTCGGGCCCCTGCCGAGGTAGAGGAAGTCGCTGGATTTAAAATACTGCTTGGCGATCCCGGCAATGCGTTCGTCCTGCTCCAGGCAGCGTTCCACGAGCGTCGGGATATGCACGAGGTCCGCCAGCCGCTTCTTCACGTCATCAGCCGAGCGCCTGCCGCAGAGCGAACCGAAGGCAAGACCAAACAGGTAAAGCGCCGTCAGTTGCGCGGTAAACGCCTTGGTCGAGGCAACGCCGATTTCCGGCCCGGCGTGGGTATAGACCACGCCGTCCGCCTCGCGGCTCGCCGTCGAGCCCACGACATTGCAGACGGTAATGACGGTTGCGCCCCGTTTTTTCGCCTCGCGCATGGCCGCGAGCGTATCGGCGGTCTCGCCGGACTGGGTGATGGCGATGAACAGGTCGTCCTTGCCCACAAGCGGGCCGCGATACCGGAACTCCGAGGCGATGTCTACCTCGGTCGGGATGCATGCCATTTCCTCGAACATATATTTGCCGACGAGGCCGGCGTGCCACGACGTGCCGCAGGCGACGATGAATATTTTTTTCACCGTACGGAGCCTGTCATAAGCGGGGCCGATCTCTTCGAGATGAATGACGCCGGTGTCCTGTGAGAACCTGCCCCGGATGGTGTCCATGATGGCGCGGGGCTGCTCGTAAATTTCCTTCAGCATGAAGTGGCGGTAGCCGCCCTTCTCGGCCATGACCGGGTTCCACATCACGTGCGTGATCTCGCGATCGACGTCCACGCCGTTCAGATCGGTGATACGCACTCCCTCGTTTGACAGGACGGCCATTTCGTCATCGTTCAGGAACAGCACGTCCCGCGTGCGGTGCAGAATGGCCGGAATGTCGGAAGCGATATAGAATTCGCCCTCACCCAGCCCGATTACGAGCGGACTGCCCTTGCGCGCACCGACCACGATATCGGGGTTTTGCTCGTCGATCACGGCGATGGCGTAGGCGCCCTCCAAATGCTTTGCCGCCTCCCGCACCGCCTGTTCGAGCGGCACGCCCTTCTGGACGATGCTGTCGATCAGGTGGGCGATCACTTCCGTGTCGGTCTCGGACTGGAACGTTCGTCCCTGGGCCGAGAGTTCCTTCTTGAGCTCGATATAGTTCTCGATGATACCGTTATGCACCACGACCACGCGGCCGGCGCGGTGCGGATGCGCGTTTTCTTCCGACGGCCTGCCGTGCGTGGCCCACCGCACGTGGCCCACCCCTATTCTTCCGCTCAGCGATTCGCCCCGAAGCAGCGTCTCAAGGTTTTGGAGTTTGCCCACGGCCCGGCGGAGCTCAATCTTTCCGTTCTGGAGCACGGCCACTCCGGATGAATCGTATCCGCGGTACTCAAGTTTTTTCAGACCCTCGGTGAGGATCGGGATAGCCGGCTCTTTCCCTATGTAACCGATAATGCCGCACATGTCGCACGCTCCAATTTCCAAAATCCAAATTACAAAGAATAGCCAAACACCAAATTATAATTTCCAAACTTGTTTGGAGTTTGATTTTTCGGTATTGGAATTTATTTGTTATTTGCTGCTTGTTATTTGCTGCTTTTCATCCTCGCCCTTTTCCTGCTGCTCGCATACCCCTCGCGATTTTCCTGAGGCGCGCGGCTGATGGCGAGGGCGTCGGCCGGGACATCCCGCGTGATTGTGGCCCCTGCCGCGATGACGGCGCCGCGCCCGATCGTGACCGGCGCCACGAGCTGCACGTCGCTGCCCACGAACACCTCATCCCCGATGACCGTCGGGTGTTTTTCAAAACCGTCGTAGTTGCACGTTATGACACCAGCGCCGATGTTTACGTTCCGGCCCACGGTCGCGTCTCCGATATAGGCGAGGTGGCTGGCCTTGCTCCCCTCGCCGATCGTCGTTTTTTTTACCTCGACAAAATTTCCGATCCTTGCCTTCTCTCCGATGACCGATCCCGGCCGCAGGTGCGCGAAGGGGCCGATCGATGCGCCTGAGGCAATAGAACACTCCTCAATCACCGAGCAGTCTTTCACGGTAACGTCGTTTCCTATCACGCTGTCCGCAACCCGCGACCAGGGATACACCGTACATCGATCGCCGATCTGAGTCTTGCCCTCGATCCGCACCGCCGGATACAGAACAACGTCGCGGCCAAGAACGACCTCGCTGCCGATAAAAATCGTGTCCGGGTCGAGCAGGGTAACGCCTTCCAGCATCCATTTCCGGTTGGTTCGGCCGCGCATCACTGCTTCAGCCCGGCTCAGGTCATACCGGGAATTCACCCCCATGACTTCAACGGGGTCTTTACAGAGAAGGGCAATGACCTTTTTTTTCTGTTTTTTTGCGAAGGCGATGGTGTCCGTCAAATAGTACTCGCCTTGCGCATTGTTTTTCCCGAGCATGGTCAGCGAAGACAACAAAAATTTCCGATCAAAGCAATAGATCCCGGAGTTGACTTCCCGGATTTTTTTCTGGGCCGATGTGGCGTCTTTTTCTTCAACGATTCGCTGGACGCCGGACTGGTTGCGCACCACCCTCCCGTACCCGAAAGGGTCCTCCATCTGTGTGGTCAGGACCGTGATTGCTGCGTGCGATTTGGAATGAAGGTCGATGACCGTCTTGAGCGTATTGCCGGTGAGCAGCGGTGTGTCCGCACACAGGATCACGACCGGCCCGGATGCTTCGCGTATCGCCTGTAACGCCTGCTGAACGGCATGGCCGGTGCCGAGCTGCTCTGCCTGAAGCACAGTCTCGACCCCGAAATCCGCAACAGCTTTCTTCATCGCGTCGGCCTGATGCCCGAGCACGAGGATGATTTTCTCAGGACCGACATCCCCCGCTGCGCGCAGAACATGCCGGACCAGCGGTTGTCCCGCGAGAGGATGGAGCGCCTTGGCAAGGCCGGACTTCATGCGCGTCCAGAGCCCGGCGGCAAGAATGACGACCGTCGGCTTCACTTACCGCGCCTCCTGGCTGTGATGCTTCACCTGGGCCGCCTGTATCTCGCTCAGCGGGACCAGCCCGAGCGATATAATGAATTTCATGCCTTCTTCAACGCTCATGTCAAGTTTGGTGACCTCCGCCTCGGGAAGGATGAGAAGGAACCCCGCGGTAGGGTTGGGCGTGGTAGGGACGAAAACCGTTACGCATTTGCCGGTGAGGCAGAAAGACCCGCTCTGCACCTCGCCGGTCATAAACCCGACGCTGTAACATCCTTTGCGCGGGTACTCGACCAGGGCGACGCCGTGAAACTGGTGCTTCATGGAGAACGTCTCCATGACCTGCTTTACCGTAAAATACACGCCGCGCACGAGCGGGACCCTGTGCAGCAAATCATCGCTTAGTTTGACGATCCGGCTTCCCACATAGTTCGCGAAGAGCATGCCCACAAGCAGCACGAAGACAACGAGGGTGATGATCCCCAGGCCGGGGAACTTCAGACCGAGAAAGTGCCCGGGCAAATCTCCCAGGATGCCGTCGATAACGCCGAGGAGCGCGGACAGCACATAGTACGTGGCCCAGACCGGCAGCAGGACGAGCAACCCGGTGATGAAATATTTTTTGAAGAAACCCCTGATTTTTTTCACGCTTCCAATATTACTGATTTTACGCTGCTGTTGCAAGCTTTTTTTCTTGACGGGCGCCGGAAAGCGGGCGCCGCATCCGGGCACGATGCGCCAGGAAATAAAAAAAGCCTTCCGGCTCCCGGAAGGCTTTTACAAAACCACGCAATCAGTCAATTCTTTTGATGGGGTTGTGTTTCTCTTTATAGATCATTTTGCTGTTTCGATCGAGCATGTGCTCAAGCCTTTTTCTTTCTTTGGGGGTAAGAGAACCGTCCGCTTTCATCCGTGCCTCAGCAGCTTTGATCCTGTTCAGATTGTCCTGAACGATCTCGGCCTCGCCGCGGGTAAGCTGGCCCGAGGCAATGCCCTGGTCGATCCTCTTCTGCTGTTCCTCGAACCGTGATTGAACTCCGGGGTCCTTGGTGTTTCCGGCGTAGGCGCCGAAAGCCATCAGTGCGAATAGCAGCCCCATCCCGAGTAGTGCCCATGTCCTTTTTTTCTTCATGCCTTCCTCCTTAAGAAAAGTGTTGTGCTAACCCTCCGCAGGTAATTATACCACAGCACTATCGACGTGCGGTTGAATGAAGCCCTCCGGCCCATTACGGTCAACATGCGTCTTGACTTTCTCTCTATGATGCAGTAATTTGCATAGAAGAATCGTTCCCGCATACAGTGCGGCTAAGGCAAAAATACATATGATAGCAAGAGCCGTTATCTCCCTGTTTTTTTTACTGCTTCCCGCTGTGGCCGGCGCTGCCCGGGAGAAGAACGTCGAATCCCGGGAATTGATCATCGTCGGCGGAAACAGCGCCTATCCCCCCTATGAATTCCTCGACAAGGATGGCAAGCCCGCCGGTTTTGTCGTGGAGCTGACGCAGGCCATCGCCGACACGATGGGTTTTGACGTCAGAATCAGGCTCGGCAAGTCGTGGACCAACATGCGCAGGGCATTGGAGAAGGGCGAGGTGGATGTGCTCGAGGGCATCTCTTTCTCCGAGGACCGGGCAAAGATACTGGATTTTTCCCCTCCCCACTCACTTGTCTCCCATTCCATCTTTACCCGAACGGGTGCGCCGCCGGTGGGTTCACTCGAAGAACTCCATGGAAAAGAAGTCATCGTCATGGGGAGAGGCGTGATGTACGATTATTTTGTCGAGGCGGGTTTACCGATTCAGCCGGTCCCCGTCCCGACGGTCGCGGATGCAATCAAACTTCTTGCCTCAGGGCACTATGAGTACGCCGTGGTGGCCACGCTCCCGGGAACGTACCTCATCAACGACCTGGGCATCACGAATGTAGAGATGGTCGCCAAGTCCATCGAAACGAAAAAATACTGTTATGCGGTCAAAAGAGGCAACCAGGCCGTCCTGGCCAAATTCAACGAGGGGCTGGCGCTGTTAAAACATACCGGCCGGTACCGGGAACTTCAGGAAAAATGGCTGGGAGGCGCACATACGCCGTTCGTACCGTGGTCATGGCTGGCAAGGAACAGCTTGATCATCGTTGTCTCCCTGATCCTGGGTCTCGGCGTTTCGATCGTCTGGTCAAGGGCCCTCAAGCGGCAGGTGGCCATCAGGACGGCCGCGCTGGTGCATGAGGTGGAGGAACGCAAGCGGGCGGCTGACGTGCTGAAACTCCATCAGGAGCAGTTGGTACAGGCAGGTAAAATGGCGGCCTTGGGCGTCCTTGTCTCGGGCGTGGCCCATGAGATCAACAACCCGAACGGGTTGATGCTCCTGAACCTGCCTGTCATCGCCGAGGTAATAAAGGACATCGAGCCGATCCTTGATGCACACTACGAGCAGCAGGGGGATTTTAAGATGGGGGGCCTGGCCTATTCGCGGATGTACCGCGAGGTCCCGTTTATGCTCGATGAAATGCAGGACGCGGCGAAACGTATCAAGCGCATCGTGGAGGACCTGAAGCACTTTTCCAGAAAGAGCGATGCCGACTTCACGGAGCGGGTCGACCTGAATGATGTCGTCCGGACCTCATTGCGGCTCGTCGACAATTCATTGAGAAGGTCGGCCATCTGTTCTCGCGTCCATTATACCGAGCTTCTCCCTATCGTCAAAGGCAACTCCCAACGCCTCGAGCAGGTCGTGGTCAACCTCATTTTGAACGCCTGCCAGGCCATCGAGAGCTCCAATGGGGAAAAATCGGGAGCAAAATATAAACCCCTTGTCGATGTAGTAAACGCCTGCGAAGACGTTATGGAGAGTTCCGGCAGGAACATTTTCGTGACCACGGCGTACGATCATAAGGCCGGTTCCGTTCTGGTCAAAGTGCGCGATGAGGGGGTCGGCATACCGCAGGAGCACCTTTCCCGCCTGACCGATCCCTTTTTTACCACTAAGCGGGACACCGGCGGCACCGGTCTGGGGCTCGCCATCTCGGCTGAAATCATCAGAGAGCACGGCGGGATGATCCGTTTTGAGTCCACGTCCGGCGAGGGAACCACCGTTATCGTAATGCTGCCTTCGGCGGCATCAGAGGCACGGACATGAACGAAGCGCCCTATCCTTCCTTCAGTATACTCATCGTGGACGATGAGCCCGCGTGGCTCAGGTCCCTGCGCATCACCCTTGAGCGCCTGGCAGGCATCACGAATGTCATTACGTGCCAGGACAGCACGGAGGTCATGAATGTGCTGGCCCGCCGCAAAATCGGCATCGTTCTGCTGGACCTCACTATGCCCCGCAGGTCGGGAGAAGACCTGCTCAGGATGATAGGCGAACAGTTCCCGGAGATGATCGTTATCGTCGTCAGCGGCATGAACCAGATCGAGACGGCGGTCAAGTGCATGAAACAGGGCGCCTTCGATTATCTCGTCAAGACCGCCGAGGAAGACCGCATCATCACCGTGGTCCTGCACGCCATACGTCTTATCGAGATGCGGCAGGAAAACCGCGAGATGAGCCAGCGCTTTCTTTCCGACACCCTCCGGAACCCGGAAGCGTTCAACAGCATCGTCACGATCAACAAGGCCATGCGGTCGATCTTTCAGTACGTGGAGGCGGTGGCAAAGAGCAACCAGCCGGTCCTTATCACCGGCGAGAGCGGGGTCGGCAAGGGGCTTATCGCCGACGCGGTCCACCGTTTGAGCGGCTGCGCCGGATCGCTCGTATCGGTGAATGTGGGGGGCCTCGACGATTCCATGTTTACCGACACGCTTTTCGGGCACGTCAAGGGCGCCTATACCGGCGCGGAGCAGCAGCGCAGCGGCATGGTCGAACAGGCGGCTGACGGCACGCTTTTCCTGGACGAGATCGGCGACCTCAGCAACGCCTCGCAGGTCAAGCTTCTCCGTCTTTTGCAGGAGGGAGATTATTTCCCCCTGGGCAGCGATCAGCCGAAGAGGCTCAAAGCCCGGGTCATAGCATCCACCCATCAGGACCTCGCGGAAAAGCAGGCGCGGGGTGAATTCAGAAAGGACCTGTTCTACCGCCTCCGGACGCACCACATACACATGCCTTCGCTGCGGGAACGGCGGGAGGACATCCCGCTAATCCTGGATTATTTCCTGGATGAGGCGGCCCTCTCTCTCGGCAGGGAGAAACCGGCGCCCCCCCGTGAACTGGTTGCGCTGCTTGAGCGCTATGATTTCCCGGGGAACATCCGGGAACTCAGATCGATGATCTTCGACGCCGTGGCCCAGAGCCCTTCAAATGTCCTTTCAATCAGGAATTTTCAGGAAATCGCCAAACAGCGAAGCGTGTCCGGCCCGTCAAAACACGCTACTCCCGTTGACGGCATCTTCGAGGCAGTAGAGGCCATACCTACCATCCAGCAAGCCGTGGGCATCCTTATTGCCGAAGCCATGAAAAGGGCCAGGGGAAACCAATCCATTGCCTGCCGGCTCCTCGGTATTTCCCAGCCCGCCCTGAGCAAACGCCTCAAGCAACAGCAGCTGGAAACTTCCGACGACATCTGAAGATCTTTACGGTGCCGTTTTTAGATAGTGCGTCAAGTATTCAAAAAGTTATAACATATAATTTTTGTTATAAATTCCTATCTTTCTGTAAATCAATAGTAATTCCATAAAACACTCCTGGCTTATAATTTTTGTTATATTACCCTACGCTGACCGACTATGTAAAAAGTTTTATATAACAATGAATTAACTCTTATCAATATCTGGCATACTCCTTGCTTTATATAGCCTGTCAAAGGGATCGAACCCATTCTCTAATCTTTTAAGGAGGAGCACAATGAAAACGAGCATCAGGACCATGATCATCGCAGTTGCGGCAGTATTGGTATCTGCCCTACCGTTCGTCTCGGCCGTTGCGGCCGACCAGATTGTGATCAAGTTCAGCCACGTTGTCGCCGTCGATACCCCAAAAGGCAAAGCCGCCTTGGAATTCAAGAGGCTTGCCGAAGAACGCACTAAGGGCAAGGTCAAGGTGGAGGTCTACGCCAACAGCGCGCTCTACAAAGACAAAGAAGAAATGGAGGCGCTGCAGTTGGGCGCCGTGCAGATGCTGGCTCCCTCGCTGGCCAAGTTCGGTCCGCTGGGCGCGAAGGAATTCGAGGTTTTCGACCTGCCCTTTCTCTTTGATAGCTACGCCGAGCTGCACAAAGTAACGCAAGGCCCCGTCGGGCAGAATCTGCTCAAGAAGCT
>JBGOTO010000019.1:0-26606 GCA_041476485.1 Nitrospirota bacterium | reverse complement strand
CTGGAGCGCGAGCCCGCCGGGCCCGACTTGTCTGTGAAGGAGGAAAATATCCTGGAACTCATATTCTTGTATGCCCGGCGCGAAGCAGTAAACGAACACTCTGCGGCCGAGCGGCACGAGTTCATCAAACCGAACGTCCAGCCCAAGCTCCTCTTTGATCTCCCTCGGCCCGGCTGTCTTCGGGTCCTCTCCTGAAGCATAGTGCCCGCCCACGCTCACGTCGAACTTCCCCGGCGCGATCTTTTTCTTCACTGACCGTTTCTGGAAGAGCGCATAGGTCCTGCCGTCCCGTTCGTAGACGATGAGGCAGTGGAACGCGCCGTGCCACACGCCGGTCCGGTGCGCGTCCACGCGTGAAATGATTTCGTCGGTCTTTTTGCCGGCGCAGTCTAATACATCAAAAACTTCGAAAGCCATACGATCCTTTTGTGTGAATTAAAAAACAAAAAGCCACAAGGCCTTTTATCTCGCCCTCGTGGCTCTTTGAACAATCCCGGCAACACCGGAATGAACTATCAGACCTTCCCGTCGACAAGTTCCCGCATTTCCTTTCCCGCCTTGAAGAACGGGACTTTCTTCGGCGGCACCGAGACGGTCTCGCCGGTCTTGGGGTTCCTGCCTTCCTTCGCGCGGCGATGGCGAATACGGAAGCTCCCGAAGCCCCGTATCTCGACCTTGTCTTCCCGGGACAGCGCGTCCTTGATCCCGTCAAACACGGTGTTGACGACGACCTCGACCTGTTTCCGGGTCAGTCCCTGCTTCTTCTCGGCTATCTTGTCTACCAGTTCCGCCTTTGTCATGGAACACCCTCCTCCAACGAACGGTCCTTACCGGTAAATATACTGTAACGTAGCGCTGCTTCTGCCCACGCCCTGAGTAATAACATCCGCGATCCAGGCCGCGGACTCTTCCTTGAAATAATCGAGGAACGGCATCTTTTTTCTTTTTTCCACAACCTGCGGCTTTCCCTTGATTCCCGCCAGTTCCCCCGCCACCCTGATACTATCCGACAGGTCGCCCAACTGATCGACAAGCTTGAGTTTGAGCGCCTGGCGGCCGGTAAATATACGGCCGTCGGCAATGGCCTTCACATCCGCGATCGGAAGATTGCGGCCCTCGACAATCGCTTCGATGAACTGGTTGTGAACGTCGTCGATCACATCCTGGAGCAATTTCTTTTCCTGGACGGTCATGTCGCGGTACGGGGAGCCGATGTCCTTGTATGCTCCCGCCTTGACCACCGTCCCCTTCACGCCGATCTTGTCGAGGAGCTTCTCGATATTGGCGAACTCCATCTTGACGCCGAGGCTGCCGGTAAGCGTCCCGGGGTTGGCGACGATCTTGTCGGCCGCCGCGGCCACGTAATAGCCGCCCGACGCGGCGACCGTTCCCATGGAAACAACGACCTTCTTACCGTCCTTCTTTGCTTTTTTTACCGCGTTGTAGATTTCCTGGGACACGACCACGCCGCCGCCGGGGCTGTCGATCCGGATGATGATCGCTTTAATGGAGGGGTCTTCGGCATAATCGTTCAGCTCCTCCACGATGGCCGCGGAGGTAGTGAGCAGCCCCTCGACTTTCACCAGCGCGACCTTGTCCGCACCCACCATCGGCAGGGCCGACGCTGTCCTCTTATTCCCGGACAGGAAATACGCCAGGGACAGCACGATAAAAAAAAGCACGCCGAGCGCCGCCGCCGTCGCTACAACGATGAGAACGGGATTCTTCTTCATGCCGCATCAACTCCGTTCTTTCAGCAGCGCGCCGAGCGTGGTATCGGGTTTGGGCTGCTGTTTCATGTATTCCTGCAAGGTCGACCGGTCCGCGCCTTTCAGGTATGCTTTGAGCGACAGCGCGATCTTCCGTTCGCCCTTGTCGACCTTGATGACCCGGACGGTCACTTCATCGCCTTCCTTCACTTCGTCGCTGTCTTTCGGGACTTCCGACGCGGGGATCAGGCCTTCGATGTCGTGTTCAAGCTCGACGAACATGCCGAAGTCCGCTTTTTTGGTCACCTTGACTGTTTCGTTCTGTCCTACTTTGTACCGCTCGGGGATCGCCTTTTCCCACGGGTCCGGCGCGAGCTGTTTGAGGCCGAGCGAAATCCGTTCCTTCTGCAGGTCTACGGAGAGCACAACGGCCCTGGTCTTTTGTCCCTTTTTGAGCGCCTCCGAGGGATGCTTGATGTGCTTCGTCCACGACAGGTCCGATATGTGGATGAGTCCGTCGATGCCCTCTTCCAGGCCCACGAAAGCCCCGAAATCGGTGATCGTCCTGACCTTGCCTTCCACTTCGGAGCCGACCGGATAGCGGTCGCCAACGCTGTGCCAGGGGTTCGCTTCGATTTGTTTGATTCCGAGCGAAATGCGCCTGGCCGCCGGGTCCGCGGAGAGCACCTGTGCTTCTATGACGTCGCCGACGGAGACCACTTTGGACGGATGCTTCACCTTCTGCGTCCAGGACATCTCGGAGACATGGACCAGGCCCTCCACGCCGGGCTCCAGCTCTACAAATGCCCCATAATCCGTCAGGCTCGCCACCTTGCCGTGCACCCTGCTCCCGACGGGGTATTTCTCTGAGACCGTAAGCCACGGGTCCTGCGTTTTCTGCTTGAGCCCGAGCGAAACTTTTTGCTTTTCACGGTCGTATTTGATCACGACCACGTCCGCCTTTTCGCCCACTTTCAAAAGCTCGGACGGGTGGGCGATCCTGCTCCAGGACATGTCCGTGATGTGGAGCAGTCCGTCGATTCCGCCGATGTCCACAAAGGCCCCGTACTCCGTGATGTTCTTGATCACGCCGGTCACGGTCTGCCCCTCGGCCAGGGTGGACAGCGTCTCTTCCTTCCGCGCGTTCTGGCCGTGTTCGAGGAGGGCCCTGCGGGAAAGCACGATGTTGCCGCGGCCGGAATTCATTTTGATGATCTTCAGGTCCATGACCTGGCCGATCAGTTCCTTGAAATTGTATACGGGCTTGATGTCGATCTGGGAACCCGGGAGGAAGGCCGGCACCCCGCCGATGTCGACGGAAAGCCCCCCTTTGATCGCGGTGAGCACCCGTCCCTTGACGGGCGCGCCGGTCTGATAGGCCCGGTTGAGCTCGTCCCACACCTGCATTTTTTTCGCCTTTTCCCGCGAAAGCATCAGATTGCCATTCGCGTCTTCCGCGGCCTCGAGCAGCACCTCGAGTTCGTCGCCGGGCTTCAAGGCCTTGAGCTCTTCCTCCGTGAACTGTTCCGCCGGGATGACCCCGTCGGATTTGTATCCGAGATCGATCATCACGACCCCGGACCGGACCTGCAGCACCCGTGCCTTCACCACCGTTCCCGACTTAAAACTTTTTAAAGACTGGTCATAGAGCTTCTCAAACTCAGTCTGATTTTGTTCGGCCTTCGGATTTTCTTCTTCGTGCTCGTTGTTTTCGCGCGTATCGCTCATTCCTGTCACGTTCCTCCCCACAATATATGGCCGGCCCTGCTCTCAGCCGCCCGCTTTCCCGCCCTTTAATTTTTTCAAGACCCCTTCAACGACCCAGTCGGGCGTGGACGCTCCCGCCGTGACCCCGACTTTCGTTACACCCTCGAACCACTGCGGCTTGATCTCATCGGCCACTTCTATGTGGTACGTGGGTTTGCCTTCCTGCCGGCAGAGATCAACCAGCCTGGTCGTATTGGCGCTGTTGCGGCCGCCCACCACAAGCACGACATCCACCTTTCGCGCGAGAACGCGCGCAGAGTCCTGGCGTTCTTTTGTTGAATTACAAATTGTGTTGAAAACCTTTAATTCTTTGGAAAGACGAAGCAATTTTAACACAATTTCCGAAAAATTACCATACGATTGCGTGGTCTGCGCCACAACGCCGAGCCTGCTTTGGAACTTCATTCCCTCGAGGTCTTTCGCCGTCTCCACGACGACCGCATTGTCTCCGGCGTAGCCGAGGATACTCTGGACTTCGGGATGCTTCTTTTCGCCGACGACCACGACCTGGTATCCCTCCCTCTGGAGCGCCTCTGCGTCGCCTTGCGCCTTGCCCACGAAGGGACAGGTGAGATCGATGATCTGCAGCTCTTTCTCGCAAGCCAGCTTGAGCACTCCGGGCGGAACGCCATGAGAGCGAATAATGAGATACTCCCCCCGGATGAGAGACGAAAAATCCTCGACGAGCTCCACCCCGGCCTGCCGCAAGCGCTCGACTTCCTGGGGGTTGTGGATCAGCGGACCCAGGCAATACACTTTCCCCTTGGCGGCGGCTTCGAACGCCGTATTGATCGCCCGCTTCACGCCGAAGCAAAACCCCGCCTTGTCTGCCACATACACTTCCATTAATTCACCTTACTTCTTTTTCTGAATGACGGACAACATCCTGTCGAGCATCTCGTCGATGCTCAACGAGGTCGAGTCGATCAGCAGCGCGTCATCCGCCTTTTTCAGCGGCGCGATATCTCGCCCGCTGTCCTGTTGGTCTCTTTCCTGAATTTCCCTGGTGATTTGTGCGCAATCCACGTCCATCCCCTTTGCCTTGAGTTCGAGATACCGGCGTTTCCCCCGCTCCTCCGCGCTCGCGTCCAGGAAGAATTTCACGTCCGCGTCGGGAAACACGACCGTGCCGATGTCCCTGCCGTCCATCACGACCCCGCCGTTTCCGCCGAGTTCCCGCTGGAGCACGAGCAGCCGCGCCCTCACCGCCGGCGATTTCGAGACCAGGGACGCCATCATGCCCATTTCAGGAGTGCGGATCTCGCCGGTCACATCGATGCCGTCCACATAAAATCTCGGGTCATTGTTGTCTTTTTTGATCGTGACGAGGGACCGCGCGCACAAGTCCGCAAGCAGGCCTTCTTTGGTCGCGTCTATCCCCTCCTGCTTGGCTTTCCAGCCGACGGCGCGGTACATGGCGCCGGTGTCGATGTAGATATAGCCCAGGCGATTTGCGAGCAGCCGCGCAGCCGTGCTCTTGCCCGCGCCCGACGGCCCGTCAATGGCTATCACCAGTCCTTTTTTTTTCATACCTCGACTCTACAAACTCTATAGACTCTTTGGACTCACGACTGTTTTCCATATGCTGTTTGCTTCAGCAGCCGTTCGAAACCGGGAAAGGACGTTTCGATCCAGCCGCAATCGCGCACCACCGTTTCCCCCCGGGCGGCAAGACCGGCCACGGCCATCGACATGGCGATCCGGTGGTCGCCGTGACTCTCGCACATTGCTCCGTTGAGCGCGTCCCTGCCCGTGATCTCCATTCCGTCCGGGCGCTCCGTTACGGCGACGCCCATTTTGCGGAGCTCGGCTGCCATGGCGGCTATCCGGTCGGACTCCTTAACCTTGAGTTCGGCCGCGTCCTGTATTACCGTCTTCCCCTCGGCGTACGATGCGGCGACCGACAGGACGGGGATTTCATCGATGGCCCGGGGGACCATATCGCCCCCTATCCGGGCGCCGTGGAGCTTTGTGTGCTTCACCCGGATGTCCGCCACGGGCTCGCCGGCCTGCTCGCGTTCGTTCAGAAGCGTTATGTCCGCCCCCATCTCCCTGAGAACATCGATGATGCCGGTGCGGGTGGGGTTCACGCCCACGTTTTTCATCAACAGATCAGACCCCGGCACGATGGACGCGGCGACCAGGAAAAATGCGGCCGATGATATATCGGTGGGGATATCGAGCGGGCCCTTCGCCCGCAGCCCCTGCCTCCCCCGCACGGTCACGCGCGGTCCCTGCTCTTTGATTTCAACGCCGAAGAACCTGAACATGCGTTCCGTATGGTCCCGGGACTTCAAGGGCTCGCTCACCGAGGTATCGCCGTCCGCGTACAATCCGGCGAGCAGGATGGCCGACTTCACCTGCGCGCTTGCCACCGGGCTCGCGTAATCGATGGCTTTGGTCTTGCGTCCCCCGCCCCTGATGGCGAGCGGAGCGAGTTTGCCCCCCGAACGGCCGTCGATCGCGGCGCCCATCCGCCGGAGCGGCTCGACGATCCTTCCCATCGGCCTTTTGACGAGATAGCGGTCGCCGGTCAAGACCGAAAAAAAATCCTGTCCCGCGAGCAGTCCGGCAAGAAGCCTCATGCCCGTCCCGGAGTTCCCGAGGTCGAGCACGCCCGCGGGTTCAGAAAGGCCGTCCAGGCCTTTCCCGTGAACCGTGATATTTCCCGTGCCGAGGCCGTCTACGACGATCCCCATCTTCTCCACTGCTTTCGCGGTGTTGAGGGTATCTTCTCCCGCAAGAAATCCATTGATGACCGTGTCGCCTTCGGCAACGGCGGCGAAAATCACCGCCCGGTGCGACAGGGACTTGTCTCCCGGAAGCGTCGTCTCGCCCCGGAGACCGCGGGAAGGTTTTATCACGAGGTCGGACATTTATTCCAACCCTCTCCGAATATCGCTCGCCGTCCTGAGCTCTTGTTCCAGCTTCTTCTCGTCTCCGGCAAGGATCTCCTGTTTAAACCGGCTGAGCGAAAGCAGGTAGCGGTCGATCATGTGTACTACGTTGTCCCCGTTCATAAGGAATATGTCCTTCCACATTTCCGGCGAGCTTGCTGCGATTCGCGTGAAGTCCTTGAACCCGGCGCCGGAAAACCGGAGATAATCCTCCGAGCCGGTGTTCAGTTCCGCCACGGCGCACATCATGGCGAAGGCGGCCACGTGCGGCATGTGGCTTACGGCGGCAAATACCTTATCATGGACGGCTGCGTCCATGATGGTCACTTCCGCCCCGGTTGCGCTCCACAGGGCACGGATGCTCTCCAGCGCCTGCTGGTCCGTTTTCGTCGTCGGGGTGAGGATGCACCGGCGTCCCTGAAAAAGCGTTTCCGTGGATTCGGCCACGCCGGACTTTTCCCCGCCCGCAATAGGATGGGCGGGAACATACTGAGGACCCTGCGGCATGGCGTCCTCGATTTTCTTGACGAGTTCGCCCTTCACGCTCCCCACATCGGTGAGGATCGCTCCTCTTTTGAGGTGCGGGCCGATTTCCCGGACGATCGTTTCGAAGGTCCCGACGGGAGAGGCGAGGACCACGAGGTCGGCGTCCATGACGGACTGCGCCAGGCTTTGGCCAACCCGGTCGACCACGCCGAGTTTGGCCGCGAGTTCGAGCGTGTTCCTGCTCCTGCCCGCGCCGGTTATCCGGTCCGCGAGCTTCTTTGTTTTCAAGACCCTCGCCAGCGAGCCGCCGATAAGCCCCACGCCGATGATGGTGACGTTGTTAAAATGAATCATAAAAACACCAATCTCCAAATCGCAAATAACCAGTAGCTACTCAGGTCTGCTGCGGAGCGCAGGCGCAATAAAGCGCGCGGCAATCGATGCACGGACATTAAGCAAGGTGGGGCTTGTGGGCGACTGCTAAATTCCCTTAATTATCCGGCGCGCCTTGCGAAAAGCGAAGCAGCTGACCTGAGTAATCACAATAACAAATAAATAACCAAACGCCAAATTCCAATTTCCAAAATTGTTGAGAGATTGTCTTTTGGTTATTGAAATTTATTGGGGATTTTCCGTTTGAAAATTCCCCTTACGCGGTTACGATCTTCTCCAACTCGGTCACAAACCTTTTGTTTTCCTCCGGCAGTCCGATCGTGACCCGGAGCTTCCCGCCGCCCATCGGGCGGATGATCACGCCCGTTTTGAGGAGCGACTGGTACAGTTCCCTACCGTCGAACCGGGTCTCGAACAGAATGAAATTCGCCTCCGTCGGAACAAAGGATATCCCGAGTCGGCCAAAAGACTGATACAGGAATTGCTTTCCTTCGTTGTTGACCGCAATCGACTTTTCCACGTGCTTGCGGTCCGCGAGGGCCGCCAGCGCGCCGATCTGCGCGAGCGAATTGGTATTGAACGGCTGCCTCACCTTGTTCAGGAGTTCGGCGATCTCCGGTTTCGTGATCCCGTAGCCGATGCGGAGCCCCGCAAGCCCGTAAATCTTGGAAAACGTCCGGAGCGCAAGCACGTTTTTCCCGGTCCGCAGATATTCCGATAAATCGGGATAATCGGCGTGCGTAACGTACTCGAAATATGCTTCATCCACGGCGACGAGCGCGTGGTCGGGCGCGCGGCCCATGAACCGGTCCATCTCGGCCTTCGTATTCATCGTTCCCGTCGGATTGTTCGGGTTCGCGATGAACACGACTTTCGTCTTCGGCGTGATCCGGTCGGCCATGGCGTCGAGATCGTGCTTATGGTCCTTGAGCGGCACGAGCACATTCGTTCCGCCCGCGGCCTGGGTGATCGTTTTATACACGACGAAGGAAGGGTCCGCCGAGATCACCTCGTCCCCGGGTTGCACGAACGCGCGGACCGCCAGTTCGATGAGTTCGTTCGAGCCGTTGCCCAGGATGATCTCGGACAGGTCCACGGCGTACTTCCCGGCAAGCGCCCGGGAAAGATAATACCCGCTTCCGTCGGGATAGCGGTTCAGCCCTTCGAGCGCCTTTTTGATCGCCGCCACCGCCTTGGGAGACGGGCCGAGCGGGTTCTCGTTCGAGGCAAGCTTGATGCTGCCCGTGATGCCCAGTTCCCGCTCCAGTTCCTCAAGCGGTTTTCCCGGAACATAGGGGCTGATGTTTTTGATATTGTCTGAGACGCTGATCGTCATTTCAAATCCTGTAATTCCGGATTGCGGTTTTTATTCCGCATTCCGCATTCCGCGCTGGATCTATTGGCTCTTGGGGTACGATCCCAACACCTTCAGGAACAGGGAATCTTTCCTGAGGCTCTCGATGGCCTGCGCGACCTTTTTTTCTTCGATATGCCCCTCCATGTCGAGGAAAAACACATAATCCCACACCTTCGTACCCGAAGGCCGCGCGTCGAGCCTCGTGAGGTTGATCCCTCTTTCCGCAAAAGGCGCAAGCATGGAATAGAGCGCGCCGACCTTGTCCTTGATCGAGAACATAATCGAGGTCTTGTCGCGGCCAGTTTTTCCGGGCGATTTCGGGGCGATGACGAGAAATCGCGTAATATTCGTGGTGCTGTCCTCGATCTTTTTGGCCACGATCTGCAGCCCGTACAGCACGGCCGCCATCTCGCTTGCGATTGCGCCGACGGCGGGGTCGTCCACCGCCATTTCAGCCGCCCTGGCGGTAGAAGGCGCGTCAAGGACCGGCACGCCGGGAAGATTTTTCTCGAGCCATTGCCGGCACTGCGCCGCCGCAGGCGGGATCGTGTAAATTTTTTTGATGTCCCCGGTCCCGCCGGATTTGTTCATCAGGTTCTGCGACACCTCGAGCAGGATCTCCGCGGCGATCTTCAGGTCCGAGTCGATGAACATGTCGAGGGTGTAGTTTACCGCGCCCGCGGTGGAATTCTCGATGGGCACCACGCCGTAGTCCGCCCGGCCGCGCTCCACTTCGTTGAACACGTCCTTGATGCTCTCTACCGGCACGAACTGGGCGGCGAGGCCGAACTGCTGCATTCCGGCCATGTGCGTGAACGTGGCGCGGGGACCGAGGTACGCCACCTTGAGCGGCCGCTCCAGGGAAAGCGACGACGAGAGAAGCTCGCGGTAGACCGCCCGGAGCGTCTCCTGGGGCAAAGGGCCCTTATTGCGCGCGGAGAGGCGCTCGATGATCTCCCGCTCCCGTGAGGGAGAATGGAATTCCAGCTTCGCCGACTTCTTGATGTTCCCGATGTCGATGACGATCCTGGCGCGCTCGTTCAAGAGGTCGATCAGCTTGTCGTCGAGCTCGTCGATCTTTTTCCTGAGTTCCTGTATTTTTTCCATTGACATGGCGCAATAACCTGCCTGAAGGGGATTGGAAATTATAGTTTATTTTTCGAGCAGTTGCAAGGGTTTTTTGGCCATCAGGCGGGAGGGCTGCAATTATCCTGAAGCGGTAGTAATGACACGGACGATGGCCCGGTTAAAAAAAACAGCGGACGGCCTGAAAGGGAAATTGAGACGACAGGCAGGTGGCGGCCTCATCATCTAAAGCTCGGCCCGCCTCACGTCATGTAGTTTTCATTCTTCACCCAGGCATCTATCTCATGCAAGGCCATCGGTTGGGCGAAAAGGAACCCCTGGCCGTATTGGCACTTGAGTCCCTCGATGGTCGACAACTGGTGCGACAGTTCGACGCCTTCGGCGATCACATCGAAGTTCAGGCTGTTGGCCAGTGAAATGATCGACATAATGACCTCCCGGTTCTCGCCCCCGGCCGAGAGCTTGTTGATGAAGGTGCGGTCGATCTTAAGCGCGTCGATCGGAAAGTGGTACAAATAGCTGAGCGAAGAATAGCCCGTGCCGAAGTCGTCGATATGGATGCGGATCCCCATGTCGCGGAGCCTCTTCATCGTCGCCACGGCAACGTCGACGTTCTCCATGATCATGCTCTCCGTGATCTCGAACACCAGCGTGCGGGGATCCAGCCCGGTTTCCTCGAGAATCTCGCCCACCCTGTCGGGCAGCTCCTGCTGCATGAATTGCTTGCCCGAAATATTGACGCTCATCGTCAGCGGAGGCTGCGAGGGATGCCGCTTCTGCAGCATTCGCATCTCGCGGCAGGATTCCCGAAGGATCCATTCGCCCATGGCGATGATCTGCCCGTTTTCCTCCGCCACGGGTATGAATTCCAGAGGATAGAGCAGGCCCCGTTGCGGATGGTTCCACCGCACGAGGACTTCAAAACCGTTCAACCGGTGCGTCTTCAGATTGATGATCGGTTGGTAGTGAAGCAGCAATTCCTTGCGTTCCACGGCCCCGCGCAAATCCGCCTCTATTTGCTGGCGATCGAGGATGCACGCGTGCATTTTCGTGTCGAAGATCTCATAGCAGGCGCTTCCCCTCGCCTTTGCCTGGTACATGGCGATATCGGCGTCCCGCAACGCCTGTTCCGGACGGTCGTATTGATCGGAACCCAACGCGACGCCGACGCTTACGGAGCAGAATACTTCATGTCCCTGGACCTGCAGGGGGGGTTGCAGCTTCTTATGGATCCGCTCCGCGACATCGATGGCGTCCTTTTGCTCGCTGATATTTTCCAGGAGAACGGCGAACTCATCGCCGCCGAACCGCGCGACCGTATCTCCGGGACGAAGGCAGTCGGACAGCATGCGGCCGACTGCGGCGAGGATCTGGTCCCCGACGACATGGCCGAGGCTGTCATTAATGATTTTAAAGCGGTCCATATCGAGAAAAAGGACGGCGTACAGGAAATCGGCGCGGCGCAGCGACGTCGTGATCACGTGCTGGAGCCGGTCCATGAAGAGGGCGCGGTTCGGCAGGCCCGTGAGGGCGTCATGAAATGCGTCGAAAATAAGCTGTTCTTCCGCTTTTTTCCGGAGCGTGATGTCCGTTTGCGAGCCCGCCATACGGTACGCCTGGCCGTCCAGCTTCCTCACGGCAATCCCGCGGCAGAGCACCCAGCGGTACGCCCCGTCCTTGTGCAGGATGCGGTATTCGCCCTCAAAGTGCGGGTTCCGCCCGTTTACGTGGGCCGCGATCCTGGACTCCAGCTCGACGCGGTCATCGGGATGGACCCGGCTGAACCACTCTTCGGGCTGGTCGGTGATCTCCTTCTCGCCGTAACCGAGCATCGTTTTCCACCGGTAGGAAAAGTACACGTTACTGTTCCGCAGGTCCCAGTCCCACAGTCCGTCGTTGGCGCCGACGGCGGCAAGGGCGTAGCGTTCCTCGCTTTCGCGGAGCGCGTCCTCCGCTTTTTTTCGCTCCGTCATGTCCCGGGAGTATTCAATGACGTGGGAAATGTTCCCTTCGGCGTCCATGATGGGATACGTGGAAATCTCGCGCCAGGTCTTTACGCCGTCGGAGGCCATCTCCTCCTTCTCTTTGGCATACGGGCCGCCCGTCTGGAACGTCTTCTGCACGATGCACGCGTCGCAGATGCTGCTCCTGTCGCGGAGCGCCCCGTAGCAGGTGGTCCCGATCAGGTCTCCCAGCTTCACGCGGCTCATCCTGACGTATGCTTCGTTGGCGCGGACGATGCGGTAGCTGCTGTCGATGATGCAGAACGGGTCACGGATGCTGTTGAATATGGTATTCAGAAAGGACTCGGACTTCACGATATCGTACTGAAGCCCGAGTTTACGGATAAAACTCCGCTGCGCGAGCGACCTGCCGAAGAAAACGAGCGAGATCGTGCAGGCAAGGAAGATGTTATGGATGATAAAGGTAGAGTGGTCCGTAATATGACCCGCGAGGAGGATAGGAACGAGATATATGGCGTATACCGTCGTAACGATGATGGAGGAGAAGACAGCGCTGAGCGGGATTATCCCGAGCGATGCGATGATGATCAGGTTCATCCCGGCATAGTAGGACGACGTATGACCGCCCAGATGCAGGATCATCGCCTCGATGGAAACCGCGGCTGCCGTCGTCGCGATGAAGACGAGGGTCTGCTGGTACGCCGTGCTCGCTTTGGTCCTGTTCAGAAGAAAGAGGACGGCAAATACGCCGACGACCAGCGTACGGTAAAGAAGGAAGGTGAAAAAGTAGTCTCGCGCGGCGAAGTAATCCGCGAGCGCGCAAAAGTAAAATAAGAAGGAGGCAATATACAGCGCCCGCCCAAACCACGTCTGAAGACGCTTCGCGTGGTGCGTCTCCATATAGAGTTCCCGCTCGTTCATGCGCTCAGGACCGGAAAGACGGGCCGCTCACGGCAGCGCATTGCTTTACCGACAATCTGCCGAATCAGTAGCAAACGTTCTTTTCGTGCAGCTCTTCGCATATTTTTTGCCTCTGCCGGTCCGTCTCCTCGGCGGTCAGCTCGTTGCCGCCATGAGACTCCCCCCAGAACCCGGGAATCCGCGAGGTCGCCGCCATGGGCGACTGGATAGAAATACAGCACAACCCCATAAGATTTTTTTGTTGGTTTTTCATGTCAATAGTCTTCCTCCGCGCTGCCGAAGAGCGTCGATTCTTCGCCCTTCGGGAAAACGCTTTTCGGGCCCCCGACTTCGGTCCGATAAAAGCGCGCTATGCTCTGAGCTATGCTCTGAACTGAGCGATTTACCACCTATACGGGAAACTCTACAGAAATAGAATAAGCTTGTCAAGAACAATTAAACTGGTTTTAGCGCTTGTATTTCCCCAAAAACTCTACTATCATTAATTACGCTCGGAGAAAAACCGATGGCTTGCACAGCGCCGGAAATTACGGGGAAGGGGTGAATCATGATTACGATCAAGAAAGAGGCCCATCGCGATATCGTCTGGAGTGTTTCAAACCTGCTTTCCGGATTGCTGATGCTCTTGTTGCTTTTTCCTTTCGCTTCACAAGCTGCATCCGGCTCGGCATTCTATCCCTTCACCCAGGGAAGCGCACGGCTGTCGCTTATGTTCGGAAGCGGCACCGCCTTCAATCAGGACTACGCTATTTTCGGGATCGGCGGCGGATACTTTGTAGCGGACGGAATAGAGGTGGGGCTTGATGCGGAAACGTGGACCGGAAATACGCCGCGCATCCAGCAGGTAAGTCCCCAGGCTCGCTATGTATTCAATCCCGAGGGCTCCGCCAAACCCTATGCAGGGGTCTTCTACCGCCACACACACATAGAAAGCTACCGGGATATTGATTCGGTCGGCGCCCGGGCCGGCGCGTATTTTCTGGCCGGGAAGAACGCCTACTTCGGCGCAGGCCTTGTTCTGGACGATCACCTCAACTGCGACAGGACGGTATACGCGCATTGTTCCGAAATATACCCGGAACTCCTCTTCGCGATCGTATTCTGACAAACACGGCGGAATATTTTTAACTCAGGCCTGCTGCTGAGCGCAGGCGCAATAAAGCGCGCGGCGACCGGTGCACGGACATCAAGCAAGGTGGGGCTTGCGGCCGACTTCGAAATCCCCTTAATTATCCAGCGCGCCTTGCGCCAAGCGAAGTAGCTGACCTGAGTAATCACAGATATTCTTACTGTATCACTTCTTAAAAACAAGGATTCCGAGCGGCGGCAAAGTGAGCGACAGTGAATATTCCCTGCCGTGAATCGGTATCTGCGCTGCTTCGACGTTGCCGAAATTCCCGGACCCGCTCCCGCCGTATTCCGCGGCGTCGCTGTTCAGCAGTTCTCTCCACCGACCGCCTTCGGAAACTCCTACCCGATAGTTGGACCGCGGCGCGGGCGTGAAATTGCAAACCACGAGGACGGTCTCCTTTGCCTCGCTCCCCCGTCTGAGAAAGCTGACAACGCTCTGCTCCACGTCGCTGAAGTCCACCCACTCGAACCCGGCGTGCTCGAAATCGAGTTCATACAATGCCGGCTCGCTCCGGTATAAGTGATTCAGGTCCCGGACCCATGCCCAGACGCCGTAATGCGACCGCTCGCGCAGGAGGTGCCACTCGAGGCTCTGCTCATGGCTCCACTCCGCCGACTGGCCGAGCTCGTTGCCCATGAACAGCAGCTTCTTTCCCGGATGGGTATAGAGGTATCCGAGGAGCAGGCGCAGGTTCGCCAGCTTCTGCGGTCCGTTCCCCGGCATCTTCCCGGCGAGCGCCCCCTTGCCGTACACCACTTCGTCGTGGGACAAGGGAAGCATGAAGTTCTCGAAGAACGAATACCAGATGCTGAAGGTGATGTTGTTATGATGGTGCTTGCGGAAGACCGGGTCCTGGGAAAAAAAATCCAGCGTGTCGTGCATCCATCCCATGTTCCATTTCATGCCGAAGCCGAGCCCGCCCACGTGCGCGGGACGGGTGACCATGGGCCAGGACGTCGACTCCTCGGCAATGGTCTGGACGTCCGGAAAGGCGCGGTACACTTCGCGGTTCAGGCTCCGGAGAAAATCGATGGCTTCGAGATTTTCCCTGCCGCCGTGCACGTTCGGTATCCATTCGCCGTCCTTGCGGGCATAGTTGAGGTACAGCATGGACGCCACGGCGTCGAGCCTCAGTCCGTCGGCGTGATAGCGGTCGAGCCAGAAGAGCGCGCTGCTGATCAGGAAATTGCGCACCTCGTACCGGCCGTGGTTGAAAATATAGCTCTTCCACTCGGGATGGAACCCTTTTTTCGGGTCTTCGTGTTCGTAGAGGTGGGTGCCGTCGAAATACACAAGCCCGTGGACGTCGTCGGGAAAATGCGAGGGCACCCAGTCGAGGACCACGCCGATCCCCTCCTGGTGCAGGGATTCGATCAGAAACATGAAGTCCTGCGGCGTGCCGTATCTGCTCGTGGGCGCGAAATAGCCCGTGACCTGGTATCCCCACGAACCGTAAAAGGGGTGCTCCATCACCGGCATGAATTCGACGTGCGTAAAGCCCGAGTCCTTGAGGTACTCGGGAAGATAGACGGCCATTTCGCGGTACGTCAGGGAGCGGTTGTTCTGCTCCGGCACTCTTCGCCATGAACCGAGATGGAGTTCGTACACGGAAAAAGGCGCTTGCAGTGAATTCCGCGCGCGCCGGTTTTTCATCCATTCGCCGTCTTTCCAGTTGTACGACAGGTCCCACACCACCGATGATGTCCTGGGCGGCGTCTCCCAGGAAAAGGCGAAGGGGTCGCCCTTGTCCGCTTCGTGATGATCACGGGACACGATATGATATTTATACAGCGCGCCGTGGCCCACGCCGGGTATGAACCCCTCCCATATGCCCGTGCCGTCATGCCGCACGCGAAGCGCGTGGACGTCCTTGTTCCAGTCGTTGAAGTCTCCGATCACCGAAACGCTTGACGCATTCGGAGCCCAGACAGCAAAGAGCGCGCCTTCCACGCCGCCCACGGTCATAAGGTGAGAGCCGAGTTTTTCGTAGAGACGGAAGTGGTTTCCTTCTTTAAAGAGATAGCTGTCGAGCTCCGTCAGGAGACTCACGCCGTGGACCACGCCGGCCTTCTTTTTGCTGGTCTTACCCTTCATGGAGCGTCCCTTCGATCATGTCATAAAGTATAACATACCGTCCGAGGGGAAACGAAAGATGTTCGGCGATCTCTGATAGTGGTGATGAAATGGGAGAAACTTCAGGCAACACGAGAGTTTTTCCGAAAAAAGAATAAAACGATCCCCGCAAGCGCCATAAACGCGCTCAAAAGCTGCCCCATCGTAAAAGGACCGGCAATGAACCCAAGCTGGACATCGGGCTCGCGGAAGAATTCGACAAAAAAGCGGAACAGGCCGTAGCACGCAATAAAGAGGCCGGAGAGAGCGCCGGGTGCGAGCTTCCGCTCTTTGAGAAACCAGAAAAGCACAAACAACACCACTCCCTCGAGCGCGAACTCGTACAATTGCGAGGGATGGCGCGGGAGCGGCCCTCCAGCCGGGAATATCATCGCCCATGGCACGTCCGTGACCCTGCCGTAAAGTTCCCCGTTGATGAAATTGCCGAGCCTCCCCATGCCGAGCCCGATCGGGGCCGTTACGACCACCAAGTCCGTGGCCCGCCAGAAGTCCACTTGGTATTTCCGGCAGCAGAGGTATCCGGCAGCCAGACAACCGACCGCGCCGCCGTGAAAAGACATGCCGCCGTGCCACACGGCGAAGATTTCGAGCGGGCTTTTCGCATAGCTCGCCAAATCGTAAAACAGCACGTACCCAACCCGCGCCCCGATGATAAGCCCGAGGACCAGATAGGTGTAGAGCGAATCGAGAAACCCTTGCGGATACTCAATGACCGCTCTTTTATCTTTTTGCCCCTTGACCCTTGACCCCTGACCCTTGCCTTCCTGCCCCTTGACCCCTGACCCTTGCCCCTGTTTTTGCATCTGATATTTAACGAGGAGATAGGACGATGCAAACCCGATGGCATACATCAGCCCGTACCAGCGAACGGCGATGGGACCGATGCGAAAAATTTCAGGACTTATGTTCGGATAGGCAATCATTCGCGCTTCGTTCCTCTCTTGGCCGGAATCATTTGCATGGTGGCTAACACCCGGAGACTAACATTCAATTTTGTATATTAGTCCCTTGCAAACTGTAATAGAATTCAGCGGATACGTCAAGCCATTTTTTCATTGACCAGCCATAGGCCCTATGATAACCTCTATCTCAGTCGCTTCGATAACAACTGGTTGGTTTTCAAAGGTGATGCTTATGTGTAGAAACATCAAGACCCTGTTCAACTTCGAACCGCCTGTGACTGACGAAGAGATTCGCGGGGCCGCACTGCAATTCGTGAGAAAAATAAGCGGCTTCAACAAGCCATCGAAGACCAACGATGCTGCATTCTTTGCCGCTATTGACGAGGTAGCGGCAATTTCAAGAAACCTTCTGAGCTCGCTTGAGACAAACGCACCGCCGAGGAACCGTGCAGAAGAGGCCGCCAAGGCACGAGCACGCGCTGCTCAGAGGTTTTCCCGGTGAACAGTTTCGTAAGTCGGGTAGAATAGAGCAAAACCCCGCACAATTTGCAACTTTGATCAATGCCTCTTTGCGAGGAATCATGCCTTGACAGAGGATGTGATGTTGGTTATTATAGCTATAAGTATCCACATTGCAGGAGGGGTGGCATGAAGACCATACAGATGACCTTAGATGATGAATTAGTCGCGACCGTTGACCAGGTTGTCAAAAAACTAAAAACGACCCGGTCTGCTTTTGCGCGTAAAGCATTAAGGAATGCCGTCAAGCAGGTTAATATCAACCTGCTTGAAAAAAAGCACAAAAAAGGGTACGGGCAGCACCCTGCCGACAAAACGGAATTCAGCGTCTGGGAGTCAGAGCAAGAATGGGGTGATTTATGAAGCGGGGTGAGGTGAGGTTGTACAAGTTCAAGCATCCTGATAAAAAGCGTCCCGTAGTTATTTTAACGAGAAATTCCATCCTGGAATATCTGAGTGAAGCTACTATTGCGCCGGTAACTTCAACAATAAGAGATATTCCCAGTGAAGTTCTCCTGTCCCGCCGGGATGGCATGCATAATGATTGCGCCATTAATTGCGACCACATACAAACGGTGTCAAAGTCAAACGTAGGACCACTGATCACGTCCTTATCAAAAGAAAAGTTAAACGAAATTCGTGACGCCGTTAATTTTGCATTGAATCTTTGATTTCGCATACCACGGGGTGGTCCATCCGGCGGGCCGAGAGAATAGCATCATAAAAAAACCTATTGTTAAATCTTCAGGCAACGTATTTCTTGATCTCGGTTTTCCTCCTGAGGAAGCCGCCATTCTTCAGATGCGTTCTGAGATCATGGCTGATCTTCGGAAGTTCATCAAGAACAGGAAACTGACACAGGCAAAAGCGGCTGAGCTTCTTGGCGTCAGTCAGTCCCGCGTCTCTGACCTCATAAGAGGAAAATGGGAGAAGTTCAGCCTGGAAATGCTTATCGCCCTTGCAACAAAGGCCGGGATGCGTATCAGCCTTAAAAGGGCCGCATAAACACCAAAAGGGGGCATACATGTCTCGTTCGGTATTCTGGGAGCAGGAAACCCTGACAAAAGAACGGATCGACACGGTCCAGATCAATATCGGGAACCGGTGCAACCAGGCCTGCGGCCACTGCCACATCGGGGCGTCGCCTGCCGGCAACGAGAACATGGATACGGCCACCACGCGAAAAATTCTCGACAAACTCCTGTCGCTCGACGTAGACAGCGTCGAGTTCACGGGAGGCACGCCCGAGATGAACCCGAACCTTCCGCTGTTCATCGAAGCGCTTTCTCAAAACAGGAGAACCGTAACGGTCAGGACGAGTCTCACCGTCCTCGATATGCCGGAGTACGCGAAGTATATCCAAATCTATAAAAAGTACGGCATCGGGCTGATCGCGTCGCTCCCGAGCGCCTTTGAAGACCAGACCGACGCGCAGCGGGGAAAGGGCGTTTTCCAAACGAGCATCAAAGTGCTCAAGCGGCTCAACGCTCTCGGCTACGGCACGAACGGACTGAAGCTCGACCTCGTGTACAATTCAGCGGGGGATTATCTTCCGCCGGAGCAGTCGAAACTCGAGCGGGAATACAAGCATATCCTCCAGAACCAACACGGGGTCTCTTTCAATAACCTGCTGACCATCGTCAATACGCCGATCAATCGGTTCAGGCACTATCTGGTCCGGAAGGGCGGCCTGGACGGCTACATGAAAGAACTGGTCGAAAATTTCAATCCCGACACTCTGGAGCGGGTGATGTGCCGGCGGCTCATCTCCGTGGACTTTCGCGGCCACGTCTACGACTGCGATTTCAATCTCGCGCTCGGCATCCGGATCAAGGGATATGAGCAGGCAAAATTCTGGGACCTGGATTTCAACGACTTTGCGCCCGAGATCACCTGCGACGAGCACTGCTACGCCTGCACCGTGAACCGGGGAAGCAGTTGCCGGGGAGCACTATTGGAGGGCAGTTCGCGCGGCTGCTGTTGATGCATCAAAATCATCTTACTCGTCATTGCGAGGAGCGGTTTTTTGCGAGCCTGCCCCAGCATGAATTAAGCAGGGGCGGTAATCTCGAACTTATTGATTTATTCAACGGCAAGATCGAGGAGTTAATCCCGAGCCATAAAGCGCGATTGCTTCGCCTTCGGCTCGCAATGACTGCGAAGAAAGCCCTCCCGCCTTACCTGGTTCGTGTTTTGGTTTTAGTCGTTGTTGCGGCTTTGGTTTTCGTCGGCGCCGCCTTCATCGGCGCTGCCTTCAACTGGACCGGCCCGCCCGTCGGAAGCCCGTCCGGGCCGGACAGATACTGCGCAAAATCCGCGGGGGGCAGGGCCGGGCTGAAGTAATACCCCTGTCCCATATCGCATCGGAGAAGGCGCAGGACGTTCAACTGCTCCTCGGTCTCGATGCCCTCGGCGATGGTCTTGAGATTCAGGCTGCGCGCCATGCCCGTGATGGCGGTGACCATCGAGGCCGCATCGGGGTCTTTGGTTATGTCCCGCACGAACGAGATGTCGATCTTCACGTTATCGACCGGGAGCCTCTTGAGATAGCTGAGCGAGGAGTAGCCCGTGCCGAAGTCGTCTATCGAAATGGAAACACCGATGTCTTTGAGCCGTTTCAACACCGCTGTCGAGAACTCCATGTCGTGCATGAAGATGCCTTCCGTCACTTCGAGGGTCAGGCGCTCGGGGTTGAGCTTGAATTCGCTGAGAGAATCGGACACCATGTTCAGCAGATATTTATGTCGCAGCTGGATCAGCGAAAGATTCACCGAGAGCGGGTGCGGGTATTTCCCCTTGCCCCATTCTTTCATCTGGCGGCAGGATGTTTTCAAGACCCACTCGCCCACGTCGATGATCATGCCCGTGTCTTCGAGCGTGGGGATGAACCGCGACGGGGAAACCAGCCCCAGGTCGGTATTCCTCCACTTGATCAGGGCCTCCGCGCCCGCCACCTTGCTCGTCGTCAACTGATGATACGGCTGGTAGTAGACCAGGTACTCGTCGTTCTTGAGCGCGCTGAACAGGCGCTTCTCCATAAAGACGAACTCGGAAGCGCGCGCATTGATGTCCTGCGAGTAAAACTGGACATTGTTTCTGCCCAGGGACTTCGCCTTCGCGAGCGCGATGTCCGCATTTTGTATGAGTGTTTCCGCGTCTTCGCCGTCCTGCCGGTGCACCGAGATGCCGGCGCTCATGGTCAGGGCAAGCTCCCTGCCCTCGACCGGGACGGGGTCCAGAACAGCGTCCAATATCCTGGCGACGACGGACGCGGCGTCTACCGGCTGAACATGGTCGATGTGCACAACGCCGAACTCATCGCTTCCCAGGCGCGCGACGATGTCTTCCTTCTCCACGGTAGCGCGCAGTTTATCCGCCGTCCACTTCAGTACCTCATCGCCGGCCTCGAACCCGAAAACGTCGTTCACATATTTGAACCGGTCGAGGTCCAGGATCATCACCGAAACAAACCGCTTCTCCTGGTTCGTCCGCGCTATCTGCTGCTTCAGCAGGTGGGCAAAATACGTCCTGTTCGGCAGGCCGGTCAGGACATCATACCGGGCCATATAATGGAGCCGGTCTTCCAGTTTTTTCTGGCGCGTGACATCTCGCGCGGTAAAGATGAGTTGCGTCACGGCGCCGCTGTCGTTCTTCACCGGGTGCACGGCCACGTCCGCCTGGAATGTCTCCCCGTTTTTCTTCGTTCCCAGACCTGATGCGCGGAACGGTTCGCCCGAGCGGAGGGCGTCCTGAATTTCCTTTAACAACTTCCCGTCGTCGCGCCAGGGCAGCCACGCTCCGCGGCCGTTTCCGATAAGCTCTTCCCTCCCGTAACCGGTCGTCTCTTCCCCGGCCTTGTTGATGTATTCTATTTTCCCCTTCCGGTCCGTGATCAGGATCAGGTCCCACGTCTCCTCCAGCGTTTCATACGCCCTGCGCACTCGTTCTTCCGTCTTTCGTCGGCGACCGCGCAGGACAAAGAGCTGCGCCGCGATAATGACGATCAGGGCAACGACAATAACAGCCGCGCTCGCGACCATCGTTTCCCGCGATGCTGCCTGCGTAATGCCGTTCCAGAACTCAAGCCACGCTTTCGCCATGGATTCCATTTTCGAGAATATCCTCCCCGATCATCGTTACCGCCTGCCCACACAGGAGTGTTTCTGTTTTAATTTTAGCACGTCCTGCCTCCGTTTGCTTATGGTTATCGGTCTTATCCGCGGTGAACACTTTTCGAGAATCATGCAGGGCGGTCGGGGACCGTAAAATAAAACGTCGACCCTTTGCCGGGCGCTGACTCGACCCAGATGTGGCCGCCGTGGCGTTCCACGATCTTTTTGCAGATGGCGAGCCCGATGCCCGTGCCGGGATACTTGTCGTTCGTATGGAGGCGTTTGAAGATCTCGAAGATCTCGTCAAAATGGCCGGGCTCGATCCCGATCCCGTTGTCCTCCACGGAGAAAAGCCAGCCCTTTTCGATTGCGGATTGCGGAGCGCGAAGCGCGGAGTGGAGCGTGGCTTCTCCGGATTCCAGGTCCGAAGTCAGAAATCCGAAATCCGCGATTGCGGAGACCGGTTTTGCGGAAATATGAACGCGCAAAGGCGCTTCGCTCCGGTATTTGATCGCGTTCCCGATGAGGTTCTGAAACAACTGAATAAAATGCATCTCATCTCCCCGCACCACCGGCAGCTTGTCATAGGTGATCTCGGCCTTCTGTTCCTCGATGGCTGTCCGCAGATTGGTAAGGACCGTGTCCATGATCCTGTTGCAGGCGACGGGCCCGAGGGTTTGCCCGCCGGTGGTCACCCGGGAATAGGCCAGGAGATCGCCGATAAGAAGTTCCATGCGGAGCGTTCCGTTGACAATATGGGCGAGCGCCCGTCGGCCCCTGTCATCGAGCCTGTCTTTATACCGGTCCTGCAGTATCTGGGCAAAGCCCCCGATGGTGGCGAGCGGCGCCTTCAAGTCGTGAGAGGTCACGGAAGCGAATTGTTCGAGTTCCTTGTTCGAGCGCTCGAGCTCCGCCGTCTTCTGCGCCAGCAGCTCCTCTGCCCGCCTGCGCTTGCTGATGTCGGTGATCAGGCCTTCCAACAAAACCGGCCTTTCTCCTTCGCCGCGGACCACGCGTGCGCTGATCGAAACCCATATCCTTTGCTTGTCCTTCCGGAAAAATTGGCACTCGTATCCGAGCACTTCTCCCTGCGCGAGAAGGAGGGATACGATCTCATCACGGTCCTCTGATCGGGCGTAGAGCTGCTGCTCGATATCAGTCAAATTTTCCACCGCTTCTTCGGGAGAGTCGTACCCCAGAATCCGGGCCATCGTGGGATTTGCGCTCAAAAATCGGCCGTCTAAAGAGGTCTGAAAGATCCCTTCCACGGCGTTCTCAAAGAACCCCCGGAATTTTACTTCGCTTGTGCGTAAACCGTCCATCGTCTGCCGGAGCTTCTCGGTCATGGAGTTGAAGGTTTGGGCAAGCGCGCCGATCTCGTCTTTTCGCTTCACCTCGGCGACAAGATCCAGGTTGCCGGCGGCGATCCGGCCGGCAGTTTCGGCCAGCTCGGAAAGCGGTGTCGCGATGCTGCGGGTAACGACCAGTGACGCAATGGCCGCAATCAATAAGGCCGCCAGGGCAACACTCGCGTTGACCGCCAGCATCACCCGGGTGGTCCCGGACGATTCGGCCTGGTCCTGTTCAGCCGCCAATACCGCGCCGGGTTCCGGCAGCCAGCGATAAACGCCGTTGATGCGCACGCCGCGAAAATCCTCGTACGAGCCGGAGCCTCCGGCCCCGGTTTCCAGGACCGCCGCGATGCCTTTGTTCGTGATACGCATGCCCTGCGTGCTCCCGGGCAGGATGGTCAGGAGAGTATGATCCCCGCTCACCAGGTAGGTTTTACCCGTCTTGCCGAGCCCGATCGGGTTCAGCATGGTCTTGTTGAGCAACGTCAGACGGGCATGGCCCGCCAGCACGCCTGAAACGCGGCCGCTTTTATCGATAACGGGGCGCGCCGCCGTCATCGTAGCACGGCGATCGAGCGATGAGGGGCTTACGGAGGGCCCTTTGAGACCGCGCTGGAAAAAGGCCCTGTCCGCATACACCCGGCCCTCTTCACCGGGCTCGGTGGACAAGACCACTCGCCCCCGGCGGTCCATTAAAAGAAACGCTTCAAAACGGTGCGTCTCCGCAATCAACTGCCGGAAGCGTTCGCCGAGGGCGGCGCGGGCGGCCTGATGCTCCATCGGGTCGCGCGGTCTTTGGACAAGCGCCTGAATAGAGCGGAAGGTGTCCTCTCCGATCAGAGCGTCTCCGAGTTCGGTTTTGAGCTTCGCCACCCACGCGTCGATTGCGTTCTCTTTGAAGATCGCCGCCATTTCGAGCCGGGTGGACGATTGCAGCTGCGCCCCTTCCGAACCGGAAACGGCCAGAACGGCGCTGATAACGGCCATGGGCAGGAACACGATCAATACAAAGGACAGGATGAGCCGCGTGCGGATGGAGTCAAAGCGGGAGATGGCCGCCGGTTTTTGCTCGGGCATAATTTCTCCGATTATTGAGACCTTTGTAAAACGTCCAGTTCTGTGGTTAAATCCGGTTTTTTACGAGACCGTCATTATTAGAACCGCACCAGCGGCGATCCGGTCAGTTGTTTGACGACAAAGCTGATGAAAAAGAAACCGAAGAAAACAGCGTTGGCTGCCAGTGCCAGGTGCGACCACCATCTGCTCCTGGCCGGCTTCGGCAGCTGCCGGTTGAGATAAATCATCACGAGAGGGAAGATCATCGACGAGAGGTTCGTCAGGTTGGCCGAAGTCACGATCAAATCCACCGGCAGGGCGAGGTGGATCATGGCGCTGATCACGATGACAAGCGCAAACATGCAGGCGTAGTAAAAACGGCGGGGATCCTGGCGGACCCACTCACGGAAGCGAGCGCTGATCCCAAAGGCGGCGTCGGTGAAGTTGCGCGTCAATGTTTCAAGGGCGAGGACTTGCGTTGTGTAAAGAATGAAGAAACCCATAAGCAGCGCCCATCCGAACAGGACCGGCCCGTATGTTTGGCCCAGTTGGAGCGCGGCGTACACAATGATAGAGGCCCTGTCCGGATGTGCCGCTCCCGGCAGGCTCGCCAGATATCCGACCAGAATGCACGGCGCCATGATGCCGACCAAGGAGCCGATAAAAAAGATGCCCCACTGGTCGATAAGCAGGTAACGAAACCAGCGCTTCCATAGCGCCGCATTCTTTTCGTCTTCCGGAAAAATCTTTCCCACCGGCGAGATTTTCCCCTGTTTGCCGCCGATAAGCGCGGCGATGGCGCCGGTCTTATGCCCCATCCCGTATCCTTTGTCCCGATAGTACCCGGTGACCATAAAGTTCAGGCCCGAGGCCAGGCCCGCAAAACCGGCCAAAGCTCCCAAAAGCGACGGGTCGGTACCCCTGGGCGGCGCGGCCGGCATGACGAGTGAGGCGAGGGCCTTGCCCCAATAATCGAGCGGGACCACTGCCAGGGTAACGAACACGAGACTGATCAGAACAAAGGTCATGAATATACCCTGAGTGATTTCCAAAGTCCTTTCAATCGTCCGGCCGAACAATACGAACAGAAAGGTGCTGAAGAGAAGCACGACAGCCAGGACACGCACGTTCTCCAGTTCCTGCGGCAGGTTGGCCCTGCCGTTGAAGAGGGCGAAGAGGCTGCTGCCTGCGCTGACCGCCCATCCGCCCAACACGAAAGCCAGTGAGAAGCAAAACAGCGCCAGAGGGACCCAGAGAAATTTTCCCGGCGGCGTGCGGCCGAAGGCCGTGATCGGAGTCTCGCCCGTAGCGATGGTGAAACGGGCCAGTTCTATGTTGTAGAACGTCTGCAGGAGAATCGAGACCAGAATGACCCAGCCGATGCCTTTGAATCCGTATTGCCCGACGACGAGCGGTCCCAGCAGCCACTCGCCGCTTCCGACCGCGAAGCTCAGGGCGATCATGGCCGGCCCCAGGACGAGAAAAACCAGTTCCGTCGGGCCGATGCGTTTGACCTTGAATACCTCCTCGGGCGTCGGCAGGTCCTCGACTTCGAGCGCAGGACGGCTTACGCCGATTTGAGAAGACTTGGTAACATGGATTTGCGCTTCTTTGGATCCCATTTCACAATCCTCCCTTTAGCGAGGCGGTAAATTCGACAGGCTAACTTCATTATATACTATTAGATCAGTATATCACAAAGCATTTCCCTTCTGCATCCGGCTTGTCGAGAGATTCCGGATATACCGCGGCTTATCGGCAGGCTGCGTAGAAGAGCGAGAGAGCTATGGGCATATGTCTTTCAACTGAAGGGTCACGACATGCATCCCCGTTCATCGTTGCATTTGTTCATGATTGTGATATACTACGCTTCATTCATGAGAATGATGTTTTACCTATACACAACGTGAGAATACTGGAAAAAAGCTAAATCGACAGGAGGCGGGTCATGAAAAAAGGCTTTATGATTATCGGTAAAGGCACTGGGAGCCACCTAATGCGCTCCCTGGCGCTGTATCGAAAAATACTGAGCTTCGGACTTCTGGGCATGGTTATCCTGTTGGGTGGATGCGCCATGACGGACACCAGTCGTGATTATCATGCCGGCCGTGATTACCGGGAAACGCGTCGAACAAAAGCTGTTTCTGCCGAAAAGGAGCGAATGCAGTCACCGTCGCGGCAGCCTCAGCAGGCCGAGACAGTCGCTTCCGACAATGAGAACACAGATGCCATCGCCTACCAGCAGGCAAAATCGCTCAACACGCTCCAAGCCTTTGCCGAGTTCCTCCACGCGCATCCTTCCTCGCCCAGCAGGCGGGAAGCCCTGGAGGCCACGTCTCTGCTTATCCAGGAACAGAATGGCACGTATGAGAGCTATAGGAAGTTCGTTGCCGAATACGAAGACGGACTGGAGTATGTGCCGCCTCAGCATCGCCTCGCGCTCACCGGTCCCGAAGGAATACGGGTCCATGATATCATCAGGCTTCTCAAGCAGGGAATCAAGGACACGGTGATAGCAGCAAAGATTCGCACGCGGAACGCCCTCTACAAGGACTTTGATTTTGAAGAGATCGCAACACTGAAAAAGACGGGAATAACGGACGCGCTTATCGAGGCCATGCTCGATTCGACGACCAGGGCAAAACGCGCGCACGAGGAATTCCAGAAGAAAAAAGAGATGGAGGACCTCCTGGCCGAGATTCAGCGAACGCAGAAGAAACTCGACGCGATGAAGGCCGCTCAGGAACAGCAGCAACAACAGCCCCAGGCAGCGGACAGCGGCCCGTCTTTGGGCGATACGGTGAAGAACTGCGCGGCCCG
>JBGOTO010000018.1:0-27110 GCA_041476485.1 Nitrospirota bacterium | reverse complement strand
TCATTTCGAAGATAACCCGTCCGCTCTCTCGACTGCACGATTAATACTGGTGGTATTGACTCCGAGATGGCGTGCAATCTCAGCCCCTGAACTCCCGATCTCTTCCTTGCACCGTAACGCAATCACCGCGCGCGTCTGGCTCACCTTCCGCCGTCTGCTCCCCCGCGCCAACTCCCGCTCATTGACACCGCCTTTTTTGCACTCTTCCCGGATAATATCGGGAATCCCCTTCCCGCGCCTTCTGAGCTTTGTCTGCCTCAGCTGCCGCTCCTCAGCCTCGAGCAGAATCTCATGGACAAAATCGCCGCTTCCTAATATCCGTTCGTCTGATTCGTGTTTGTGTCCGCTTCGTTGCAAGCCAAGCACTCGGGACCAGTCTCCCTGACTTCTGACCAATCCGCCGCCGGTCAGCTCCGGCTTGTGGCCGGACCCCAGGTCTTCCATGACGAACTTTCGATATTGCGTTACTGCCTTTCTCTTCCGACTACCGAACTGAGACAGCACCGTTTCTGTGTCCATCCATGGGTGCTTTGCTTTGCCGATGATCGCGCTGTGGCCGCTCCAGGGATAGCAATCCAGTTCTTCAATTGTCTTGACGATCTGAGCGCGAACGGGGTTGAGATGGATATACCGGATTAGGGCGAGAAGATAATTCTCCTCATCGCAGAGTATGGATTTGTAGCGGTTCTGAAATAAATGGCCCGTGCGGTTATGACGGTGGTTGAAATATTGGGCGTACCAGGTAAGCAGCTTGCGCATGACGGCTGAGATGCCGTAAGCACCGCTCTTAAAAAGCAGGTGAACATGATTGTCCATGAGTACCCATGCGTAAATGGAGCATTTCCCCTCTGAGACATTTCCTCCTAATCGTTCCAGAAATCGTGTCTTGTCCTGGCCATCAGCGAAAATATCGGTCTTGTTGATCCCGCGAACCATGATGTGGTGCAAAGCTCCGGGAGCATCGAGTCGCGCTTGTCGTGGCATAGGGCAATTCTATGTCAGCGACCGTCACCTGTCAAGCGTTTTGCACTAAATGCATCAACGTCCCCGAGGTGACCCCCGAGGTGAGAAATGGCTGACCTGAGTAGTTGCAAAACGCGGAGGGAAAAACTACCGATGGGAGCTCAGCCGGGCTTTGAGGACGGACACTTCTTTTTCTTTCTCTTCGAGAAGCATCTCAAGGCGCACCTGGGGTGATCTATCGCGGATAACGCACTGCACAAAAGGTTTTCCCATGAGAGAAAGCCCCACTGCATTTAAATCAACGGGGACGACCATACCGTCGGTTTTCCGGAGGTCGCCCTGCCTGATGGACTGACGGCCCTCGCGGACCTCGGCCAGTACTTCTATGGGGCGGGCGGGGTCTACAAACAGCTCGAACAGATTTTTGTGCAGGAGGTCGTATTTCGCATGTCCGGTCAAACGCGCAGCCTGGTCGTTGGCGAATACGATATCTCCGTTTTCGGCGAGAACAAAAATCGATTCGAGGGCATTTACGACGAGCGTCCGATAGCGCTCTTCCGATGCCCGGAGTTCCTCGGTTTTTTCGGCGACCCACTGTTCGAGTTCCGAATTCATTTTCCGCAGTTCGACCTGCATCTGTTCGTTCTGAATCGTGGTCGAAATAATGCCCGAGAGCGTCGTAAAAAAATTGATCTCCTCGTCCGAGAAGGTCTTTGTTTTGCGGTAGAACACTTCCATAAGCCCTACGAGAGCGCCGTTTGAATACACATAGAGCGGGAGGCAGTAGACGGACAGGTAGTCCGTGGAAGAGAGACCGGCTATTTCCCGGTACCTCCCGTCGGTCCGAAAATCCTTCAAGGTGACCGGCTCGAGCCTTCTGCCGACCCACCCCTCGATCCCCTCGCCGAGCGGGATGCGGACCTTCCCGATTGCCCCTTCCTGAACGCCGTTGGTCGCGGCAAGCTGGAGCTCGTCCTTTTTCAGGTCGTACAGAAAAAGAAAACACGCGTCGGCATCCATGACCCGCGCGGTAACATCAGCCACATCCTTTAGCCGTTCCGCGAACAGACGGGGCGAATTGGCCGCATAGTTCGCATCGTAGACGCCGAGAAATTTAATAAACAGGTCATCTTTGATATCAAGCAATTCTTCCTGTTTCAGGTGCAACTCGAGGTTGGCGTCTTCCAAACGGCGGTAGGAGGGGGAAATGGTTTTCTTATACAGCAGAAAAGACGCGAGCGGAACGAGGGTCAGAAGCGCGAGGGACAGGACCAAACCGCTCCGCTCTCCGCGCGAGAGGTCGAAGCCCGCAAGTGCGCCGATAAAAACCGAGGCAACCAGGACGAGTATAAGAAAAAAAATAAAAAGTCCCTTCTTGTGTTCAAAAACGCCATGCGGCATGTTCGTACCTCCCTATTCGTTTGTCCGCCCTGAGCGGGGTTTGTCAGCCCTTTACGAGCCTGACCAGGTCGCCCACTGCCTGGTCCATATGAGACGGGATTTCAACCGCCACACCGCTGTTCCTCAACTTGAGAAAAAGCTCCGTGAGAAGCGGCGGATCGATGTTCGCGGCCTTCAACTGATCGACCTGCATAAAGATCTCCGCCGGAGTCCCGGCGGTGACCACTCCGCGGCCCGCAGCGAGCACATACACGCGGTCGGCAAAGGCGGCCACCAGATTAAGGTCATGCGTGGACATAATGATGGTCATGCCCTCGCTGTTGTACTTGTTTAAGAGCGTAACGAGCTCGGTACGAGACCGGGAATCGAGGCCATCGAAGGGCTCATCCAGAATCAGGAGTTTAGGACGCATCACCAGCGCCCCGGCAAGCGCCACTTTCCGCTTCTCGCCTCCGGAGAGGTAGTGGCATATTTTATCGCGCAAGTGCTGGATCCCCAGCTCGTCCATGACCCGGTCAACCATGCGGCTGATCTCCTCTTTTCCGTACCCGTAATTCCGGGGAGAAAAGGAGATGTCGTCCCAGACCGTGGGAGAAAGTATCTGGTCGTCAACGTTCTGGAGAAGAACGCCGATCCGCTCGCGGATGGTAGTGTACCGCTCGGCGGGGTTCACGTCGAACACGAGCACCCTGCCTTCGTCCGGTTTGAGGAGCCCCAGGATGTGAAAAAGCAGGGTCGTTTTCCCCGACCCGTTACCGCCGAGGATCGCGATACGTTCCCCGCGGTTCACGACGAAATCCAGTCCGCACATGTGGATCTCCGTCGTGTCCGGATAGATATGTTTGAGGCAGCTCACTTTGATGATGGTTTCCATAATATCCCGTGAATATCCCGTGCAGGCATCCGGGCGCCCTCGGCTCCGGTCGCGGCCTTCATCTCCAAAAAACGACGAGCGCCAGGACCGCGGCGCCCGTACACAACGGCAGCCAATCATTCCTGCGGAGTCCGCCGGTCCCCGCCTCCGCCATGCTTCCGGCATACCCCCGTACCGCCATGACGGCATAGAGCCGCGTGGAGCGTTCCACCGCCCTCACGAGCAGCATTCCGATGCCCCGTGAGATATTGGCGCTGTTTTTATAAAGACTGCCCGGGGAGAAACCGCCGCGCAGCCGTATGGCTGCCGCAAAATTGTCCATCATGTCGAGCAGAATAAAAAGCGTTCGGTACGTCATAAACAGGCCGGCCGCCAGGATCTCCGGAAGAAAAATACTGAGCAAAGAAAAAATCCGCGGGTAAGGCGTGCTCACGATGAGCATAAGCATGGCAAACGCCGGCGTGATCGCCTTGAGGACAAAAAGCGCCGCGATCCAGAACCCTCCCCGGAGACTGATCCCGTAGAGCAGCGCAAACAGCGCCGCATACCACGAGAGCGCAGCCACCCTGAACCAGGGAAGTCCCGATGCCGCGGCTGCCGCGATCAATACCCCATAGCCGATCATGAGCGGGTAGGGTTTCCGCGCGACTACCGCCGCCGACACCACGAGCAGCACGAACAGGACTTTTGAAACGGTCGAAGACCGGTGGAGAGGGCCGGAACCGCTCGCGGCCCAGTGGTCGATCCGTGCGACGTCGATCACCGCGAACCCCTCTTCGACTGCCTGGTTTCTTCACTATGCAGCACATGGCCGAGCAGGTCGGGCTTGACCTGCGAGATAAACCGTATCACCGCGCCGGTGATGAAGGCCTCGATGATCCAGCCGACCGTCCCGAGTGACAACACGATGACCGCGAATCTTGATAAGTCAACCGCTCCTCCAGGGGCGGTCCCCTGTTCGGCGCCATGCCCGATGAGTTCCGGATCAATATGAGAAACGGCGACGATGCCGATCAATGCCAGGGTCGTGATAAAAAGCGTTAGTATCGTGACAACCGCGGCGCGCCAGAACACCGGCAGCCTTTTTTTCAGCAGGTAAAACAGGGTGTGCCCCAGGACCGCTTCGGAACCGAGGAGCAGCGTGTTGAGCCCGATAACCGTGATGCCGCCGTGCCCCATGAGCGCCAAAATGAGATTGGTAACGAACGCGGCCAAAAATCCCAGGGCCGGTCCGAGCAGAATACCAGCGACGACCGAGAGATTGATATGATATGCGAGGGGAAGGATCTCCAGGCTCATGGCCACGAGCATGGCGGCGCTCACGGCGCCGAGAAGGGGGATCTTTTTTTTGAGGTCCGTGGTCCTGACCCGGAGCAGGCAGAACCCCACGACAAGGGCCATGACGATAAAACCGAGCACCCAGAGCCGGACGGGCAGAACGCCGTCAGGTATATGCATATGGGTCATTAGGAAGCCTTTCCGTCAGAGGTGAGACGCAGGCGATCGGAAGACAGACTGAAGTCTTTTGTCTGTTTGTCCGTCATCTGTCTTCTGTTCTCTATTCCTCGTCGCCTTTTCGGCTCCTTTTTATAAAAACCACTCTCCCGTCCCCGCCCACGAAGATATTCAACACCCAGCTTATCAAACTGATCAGGAGAGCTCCGAGGAACGCGGCGCCGAAGGACTCTACGACGAAACCGGGGACGACGTCGGAAACCAGTTTAAGCATCGCGGCATTGATTACCAGGGTAAACAATCCGAGCGTCAAGAGATTGATGGGCAGGGTAAACAGGAGCACGACAGGCCTGATCACCGCATTGACGACGCCCAGAATGCCGGCGGCGGCGATTCCCATTCCCATACTTTGTATTCTGATCCCCGGTATCACTGAAGCGGCAACGACGAGCGCCACCAAGTTGATGGACCAACGCAGGAAAAAACCGAACATGGCGCCTCCTCGAATGAAAAAATAGTATCATACTTCTCCCTTGTTTGCAACCATTGAGGTGAATTTAAATACCCTCCTCATCTCCGGTCGACGAATGATTGCCGCCGAAGAAACTCATTGACTTTACGTGACTTCTATGCTAAAAAATTTATCATGCATTTATCAATGCAATCATCACTGTCGTTGAAGAAAGGGTATTTCTCGAGCATGGGAATTGCTAAAAGAGCGCTGGCCATTAAACCATCCCTTACTCTGGCAACCACCGCAAAAGCCAATGCGATGAAGGCGCAGGGAATAGATGTCGTGGACTTTGGAGTCGGCGAGCCGGATTTCGACACTCCTGAAAACGTGAAGCAGGCGGGCATCAAGGCGATCCGGTCGGGACACACCAAGTACACGCCCGCCGGAGGCACCGACGAATTGAAGGTAGCCGTCGTGGAAAAGCTCAGGAAGGACAACGACCTCGACTACGACAAATCCGAGGTCATCATCTCCTGCGGCGCAAAACACGCGCTGTATAACATTGCCGAGGCCCTTTTTGACGCCGGAGACGAGGTCATCCTTCCCGCGCCCTATTGGGTCTCGTATCCTGACCAGGTGTTTCTGAACGACGCAACTCCGGTCATCATAGAAACCACCGAAGAGGAGGGGTTTAAACTCACCGCCAGGAAACTTGAGCAGGCCGTGACCAAAAAGACCAAGGCGCTGATCCTGAACAGTCCCTCCAACCCCACCGGATCGGCGTATGACAAAAAAACGCTTGAAGAGATCGCCTCCGTGGCCGTCAAACACAACATCACCGTGATCTCCGACGAAATCTATGAAAAGCTCATTTATGACGGTTTCCGGCATATCAGCATCGCTTCGCTGGGGCGGGAAATCAAAGACTTGACTATCGTTGTGAACGGCGTGTCAAAATCGTATGCCATGACCGGTTGGCGCATCGGTTACGCGGCGGGCCCCAGGGACGTAATCGCAGCCATGACAAACATCCAAAGCCAGAGCACGTCGAATCCCTGCTCGATCTCCCAAAAAGCGGCGGTCGAGGCGCTTCGCGGCCCCCAGGACTTCACGCAGGCCATGAACGTCGAATTCGACAAACGAAGAAAATATATGGTGGACCGGCTGAACAAGATGCCGGGGGTGCATTGCCTGATGCCCGTCGGCGCGTTCTATGCCTTCCCGCGCGTATCATCGCTCTTCGGGAAAAGCGCAAAGGGCGCCTTGATCAAGAACTCATCCGATCTGGCCGCCTTCCTGCTCGAAGAAGCCGGAGTCGCGCTCGTTTCCGGCGATGCCTTCGGCGCCGGCCCGTTTATCAGGCTCTCCTACGCGACTTCTCTGGAGACCATCCGGAAGGGAATGGACAGGATCGAAGAAGCAATAAAGCGTTTGCACTGAAACCCTCGCTTGTCTGTCGGGAAGGCGCTGACAAAACGCCGCGCTCGTACGATGCAATTTACCGTCAAGGCGTCTAAGATCGTTTATCCATGGGAGGAATCATGAAAATTTTTGCGAACTTGTTGCTTGTTCTGCTCCTTGCCGGCGTCGGAGGAGCGGGGTATTTCTATATCAACCTGTATCAGCCGATGGCCGCGGACTACGAGAGAATGAAAACCGGCATGCCCGAACTTGATAAGGCCAGAAGCGAGCTGAAAAAATACAAAGAGCAGGAAAACCGGGAAACGACGTGGATAAAAACGGCAATCGACACGCTCAGCAGCGGATTACATGACGAGATACAGGCCGGCAAGGCGGAAGTGCTCTCCGCGGGAAGCACGGTCGTCGTGAACATCTCGGAAGATGCGATCTATATGCCCGGCTCCTATACGTTTTCGAATGAAAGCCGTCAACGGCTCCTGAAACTCGCATCTCTGCTCAAGAGCGAAGCCTTGAAGGGCAAGTTCCTCTCTATCGGCAACACGACGCAGGCTGCCCAGGCGCAGCGAAAAGGAAGAAAGGCAATACCGGCAAAGGACGCGCGGACGCTCGCGGCTGACAGATCATTGGCGCTGATCAAGTATCTTGAAAAAAGCGACATAAAGCCGGACGTCCTCGTTTCCGCCGCGTATTCATCGAAACAGCCGGAAATCGGGTTGAAAATAAAGGACCGCAAGACCGTGATCATCATAGAAAATCAGCCGGTCGCGACGATGGTCGCGACCAAACTGGTGGTTCCCGAAGCGCAGACAAAGCCGGCGCCTCAGGCGCAGCCTAAGCCGATCCCCATACGGCCTGCGCAGCCGAAATCGAATTAATACGTCGCCAGAACGTGATACAAGACGGGGCCTCAATGTCCGATGACCAGCTAAATACAAGGATCGTTCAGCTCGAACGGGACCTGAAGCAGTCCCATGACCGTGAGCAGGCCTTGGGAGACCTCCTCGAAAAAAAGCTGAACGAAATATACATCCATTACCATATTTCACGCACGATCGGCTCGCTGCTCGATTTACAGGAAATGCTCCTCGAGGTGACCGGCATCATCAAAAAGTCCATCCCCTTCGAACGCATATCGGTCTACCTGCTGGATGAGAAAAGCGAACATATGGATCTTGCCTTTTCGAGCGGCCTCGACATACGGGAAAAGGTGGCCCTCCGCGTCGGAGAAGGGACGCCCGGGCGCATTGCCGAAAACGGCGAACACGTGCACATTCACGACCTCTCCGTCTTTTATGAAACCTTCAATGATTTTATTCACTACCCCGGAGAAGAAAGACGCGGCGGCTCCTATGTCGGCGTTGCACTCAAGATACACAACGCGACGATCGGCATGATCGGCATGGACAACGCGTCAAAATTCGGCCTCAGCGTGGACGACATGGACTTTATGGCCATCCTCTCCCACCAGCTTGCCGCCGGCATTGAAAAGACCCGGCTTTTTGACAAGATCCAGCGGATGTCGCAGCGCGACGGGCTTACCGGCCTATATAACTATCGCGTGTTTCAGGAACGACTGCAGCAGGAAATCGTCAGACGAAGCAGGACAGAGAAACCGCTCTCGCTCATGATGCTGGACATCGATAATTTCAAGCAGTTCAACGATATCTACGGGCACCAGGCCGGTGATGAAGTCCTCAAGGACATCTCCAAAATCATCGCGCACCAGACCCGGTCCAATTCTCTGGACACCTGCTGCCGCTATGGCGGTGAGGAGTTTACCGTCATCATGCCGGAAGTGGAACTCCACACCGCGGTCATAGTGGCGGAGCGGCTCAGAAAGGCCGTCGAGGACACGGCTTTTGCCTTCAAAAACCGAAAGCTGGACGGCAAGGCGACTGTAAGCATCGGGGTGGCTGCGCTTGAGGGCCGGAATGATTTGAGCCTTGAGGAACTCGTCAAAAAAGCCGATGACGCGTTGTATCTTTCAAAAAGAAACGGAAAAAATCGGGTAAGCTACAGCCCCTTGGAGAGCGCATGAATTTCACGCCGGAGCGCGAAGGTCGCTCGGCGATAGGACAACGGGGATTGGTCTTCACCTGCCCATGACCTTCTTCAGGTGTTCCAGATATCCATAGGCCTGTTGTCGTGAGGCGGGGTCTGCAGCCATGGCGGCGTACCTGCTTGCATACTGGAATGCCATATCATACCGCTTTGCCTGTTCCAGGGCGAGGGCGGCGTTCCAGTACCGCTGAGGAACATCCGGCTCCTGCTCTATCGCCTTCATAAAATACTGGCTTGCCTTTTCATAGTTCTTCTTCAACAGATATACCTGGCCCATGGTATTGAGGGCCTGCGGCATAGAGGGGGCCGCCATAAGCGCCGCCTGCGCGCTTGCGGCAGCCTCATCGTAACGTCCTTTTTGCAACAGGACGATCGATAAATTATTCAGAAGGCTGGGGTCATACGGCGCGGCCTGGAGACCCTGTTGCCATGCCGTAATGGCGTCATCATACCGCTCCAGACGGTAATAGACCACGCCGACCTCCCGGTAGAGATCGCGCAAGGGAACGCTTCCGTCGTCCTTGAGCGCCATGACCGTCTTGAACTCGCGGAGCGCCGCGACGAGATAGCGCTCTCGCTCGGAAGAGAGGGCCGCATGAGAAGCTGCGGTGGAAAGGGCCTGACCGTAATTTTCGTGGGCCCGGCGTTTGTTCGGAGAGCTTTCTACAACTTCGGCCCAGAGCGTGACATGGCTCCGGTAGATACTGTTTCTCGCGTATGCAGCGGCGGCCAGAGAGCCCACGACGAGGAGGAACAACGCCGTTGAGACAAGAAGGAATCTTCCGTTCTCGTGCTTTCTCGCTTCTGTCCGCTGACTTCTGACTTCTGGCTTCTGTCTTCTGACTTCGGTCTTCTGTATTTTTTTCTTCATGGCGTCATTGTATAATTGTGCGCGCTACCCTGTCAAGAAAAATGAACCCCTCGCCTCATTCCATCCGCTCCAGACTTGTTCCCGGATAGTAATGAGACAGGATGGAACGGAAATCATGGCCCCTTTGCGCCATTTCTTTTGCGCCCCATTGACAGAGCCCTACGCCGTGTCCCCTGCCCCTTCCCGAGAACACCGCCTGGCCGTCCGACAATCCCAGTTCAAAGAATGAACTGAGGACTATGGCATTTCCCAGCGCTGCCCGAAGCGTTTCACCGGGAACCAGCGTCGTTCGACGTGCGGAGCGTATCGCTACTCTTTTCACACGGCCTGCCGGAGTCACGCTTTCGATACTCATGTCAGTGATATCGCTCACTCCATACCGCCGACTCAGGGCGGTAACGACTTTCGGCAGCTCCACCCGTTTTTCCCATGACCCATATTTTGAAATTATCTGACACTCGCAGTCGACGCCCTTGAGATAGGGGACGTCTATGCTCCAAAGCTCAGCGGCGTTTTCCGTATGCCCGCCGCAGCTCGAATGATAAAATGCAGGAATGACTTCTCCCCGATAGACGATGACAAGACCTTTTGTGGCCGCCACGGCCTGAAGCGCTTGCCGTTGCTCACCGCCGCTGCCGTTGTACACCTGACTGCTCACGGTAGAACGAATATGGAAGGGGCGGTTTTCCGCCATCTGTTTCTGATAGAGCGCGTAGGTCCGCGATGCCACTGCCTGGGCTTTTAAGGCCTCGAATTCCCAGTCAGGGGGGATCTCGGCGGCAATGACCCCTTTGAGATACTCCTCGATATCGAGCTCATTGACAACAAGCAGCTGCCCGTTTTTTTTCTTTCTCAGCTCCACCCAGCCGCGATAGCTCTTGCCGTTGGCGTGTATGAAATCTCCGACGGCCCTGATGCGGACCGGGCGCGCGCCGATCGAACCCGCATGATAGGTCAATTTTTTTTCTCTCCCGCCGAAAGGAACGCCTTCGACCATCAAACCGGACGAGGACGCAAGCGTAACGGTCTTTTGATTGTCTGCGATTGCGACGCGGATGTTTTCGGCTGCGAACGCGGGAAGAGCGGAAAAAACGATGAGTGCAATGATTGCTATAAGTTTCATCTTTTCCGTTTAGACTTTCGGCTTCTCGTATCTGTCTCGTTCGCTGAAGATGCAGCCGCAGTACTGCTGACGGTAGAGCCCCATGGCCTTGGATTCCAGGATCCCTTCCCGCCAGCCCCTGCGGAAATCCTCGTAATATAATTCTACGCCGTGCTGTGCCGCCATCTCTCTGCCGATGCCGGCGATCAGGTCATGTTTCTGAAACTTGCTGTAAAAAAGCGAGGTCGTGAACGCTCCGGCCCCGTGCTGCCGCGCGGCGGCCGCAACGGCGTCAAGCCTCATCCGGTAACAGTGTTCGCACCGGCCGATGCCTTTGCCCACCGTGCGGGCCAGAAAACCGTCGAGATCGTATTCGTCACGGTACAAGACGTCGAGCCCGACCCGGCCCGCAAACTCCTTCACGGTATCGAGCCGCTTGCGGTACTCCTGATAGGGGTGTATGTTCGGATTGTAGAAATAGCCTATCGCGTCAACCCCTTCTTCCTTCAGCCGAAAGTAGGGATAGATCGCACAGGGCGCGCAGCATATGTGGAAAAGGACCTTCATCTGTTCTTTATATCCTTACAGCAACTTCTCCTGCATCGCTCCCGGCTTTTTCCTGTCGAAGTATTCGTACGAGAGGCGGGTCGCCTGCCTGCCCCGGGGAGTCCGATCGAGAAAACCTTCCTGGATCAGGAAAGGTTCGTACACGTCTTCAAGGGTGTCTTTTTCCTCGTTCAGCGCGGCAGCGAGGGTTTCGAGCCCCACCGGTCCTCCCTCGAACTTGTCGATGATCGTAAGCAGAAGCCGCCGGTCCATCTGGTCCAGCCCTTTCTCATCCACCTCAAGCCGCTTCATGGCTCCGGTAACAAGGTCGCGAGTGATCACGCCGTCGCCTTGCACCTGGGCAAAATCCCTCACCCTTCTGAGCAGGCGGTTGGCGATCCGCGGCGTACCCCGGGACCGGCTGGCTATTTCAGCGGCTGCGTCTGGCTTGGTGTCGATCCGGAGAAGGCCCGCGGAGCGCAGCACAATGGTCCGGAGTTCTTCGGCAGTATAAAAGTTGAGCCGGTCGATCACCCCGAAGCGGTCCCGAAGCGGCGAGGTCAAAAGTCCCGTCCTCGTCGTCGCGCCGACGAGGGTGAAACGCGGCAGGTCGAGCTTGATGGAGCGCGCGCCCGGTCCCTGCCCGATAATGATATCGAGTTGAAAGTCCTCCATGGCCGGGTACAGGATCTCCTCCACGACCCGGTTCAAACGGTGGATCTCATCGATAAACAGGACATCGCGTTCCTGAAGGTTCGTGAGGATCGCCGCCAGGTCCCCTGCCCGTTCGAGCACGGGACCGGACGTGGCTTTTATGCCGACGCCCAGCTCGTGGGCAATGATGGTCGCGAGCGTGGTCTTGCCGAGCCCAGGCGGTCCGCAGAACAGGACGTGATCGAGCGCCTCACACCTGCCCTTGGCCGCATCGATAAAGACGCGCAGGTTCTCCTTGATCCGGTCCTGACCGATAAAGTCCTCGAAGCGGACCGGCCGAAGGCTGCGGTCGAGTTGGCAGTCGTCATCGTTCTGTTCGGGGGTAATAATTCTCTCTGACATTGATCTTCCCGTCTGTTGAGCTATCTCTTCATCAAAACGTTCAGGGCTTCTCTGATAAGCTCTGCCAAAGGCAGATCGCGCCGGATGCCCCGGACTTTCCTGAGCGCTTCTTCCGCGAGCGGCCTTTTGTATCCCAGGTTCACGAGCGCCGAGACAGCGTCTTCAACATTTTCCGAAACGGCCGGGGCCTGTCCCGGCGGGACGGGAAACGGCGCAAAGTGTTTGATCTTGTCCTTTAACTCGAGGACCATCCGTGCGGCGGTCTTTTTTCCGATACCGGGAATGGCATAGAGCCGTGAATCATCTGACGCATCGAGAGCGTGAGCGAGGTCCTCCACCGAAAGGCTGGACAGAATAGCGAGCGCGATTTTGGGGCCGATGCCGGATACTCCCAAAAGAAGCAGGAACATGTCTTTTTCCGCCTGGGTCAGAAAACCGAAAAGCGAAAGCGAGTCTTCACGGAGATGGGTATGAATATGGAGGCTGACGTCTCCGCCGTCCTCGGGGAGACCGTAATACGTAGAGAGCGGTACGGACACTTGATAGCCCACGCCTGCGACATCCACAACGAGGTAATCCGCGGCCTTTCGAATCAGCCTGCCGGTCAGCGCGGCGATCATCTCATCCTGCCCGCGCCGCGGAAGCCGGGCCCCCTCCCCGCGTGCCGCAGGGAGGACGGGTTTTTGAGGATCTCTCTGAGCCGCGACGAGTGAATGTGGCAGATCGCCGCGGCCAGGGCGTCCGCCGCATCCGCCGGGTGAGGGACCTTCGGAAGATCGAGCAGGACCTTGACCATAAGTTGGACCTGCTTTTTCTCGGCCTTCCCGTTCCCGACCACCGCCTGCTTGACCTCCAGCGGCGAGTATTCAAACACCGGCAGTCCCGCGTTCATGGCCGCCAGGATGGCAACTCCTCTCGCGTGTCCGAGCTTGAGCGCTGATTTTATATTTTTCGAAACAAACAAGTCCTCGACAACGACCGCGTGAGGCCGGTACTGGCCGATGACTCTCACCAGCTCTTCGTAAATCTTTTTGAGGCGATTCGGGAAAGGCTGTTTTGCGGACGGGCTGATGCCCCCCGACGCCACGTGAAACAATTTGTGGTCCTCTTCCACTACGATCCCGTACCCGCTTGTCAACGTTCCCGGATCAACGCCCAACACCCTCATATACGCCCCCATTTTGGACCAAGGCAACCACGCTTGCACCCGTGTTTTCGCGAGAGCAGGGTGTTGCCGCGCCTTTACGCCACGCCTGGCGTGGCTCGCTCCACAGCTACACCGCGTTCAGGATCTCTTCCGGGATATCGAAATTGGCATAAACGTTCTGGACGTCGTCGTTGTCCTCGAGCGTCTCCACAAGACGGAGCATCTGCTGGGCTTCCTTGCCGTCGAGCTTTACATATGTCTGCGGCACCGCGGTGACCTCGGCGACCTCCAGGGAAACGCCCGCGTCCTCGAGAGCTTTTTTCACTTTTTCAAAATCATTGGGTGGCGTCGTAATGACGAAGTTTTCATCTTCCGTCTGCATGTCCTCGGCGCCCGAATCAAGGGCCAGCGTCATGAGCTTGTCCTCGTCGGCTTTCGCGCGGTTGACCACGAAATACCCTTTTTTGTTGAACATCCACGAGACGCAGCCTGCCTCACCCATGTTGCCGCCCGCCTTGCTGAAAATATTGCGAATCTCGGACACGGTCCTGTTTCGATTGTCGGTCATCGCTTCCGCAATTACCGCTACGCCGCCCGGGCCGTATCCTTCATACGTTATCTCCTCATACGAGACTCCCGGCAGCTCGCCCGTGCCCTTCTGGATCGCGCGCTTGATATTTTCGGCAGGCATGCTGACGCTCTTTGCCTTGGCAACCGCGGTCCTGAGACGAGGGTTCCCGTTGGGATCTCCCCCGCCGAGCCTGGCGGCAACCGTGATCTCTTTGGTGATCTTGGTAAATGTTTTGCCGCGCTTAGAATCAATGGCGGCTTTTTTGTGTTTCGTCGTTGCCCACTTTGAGTGACCTGACATGAACTTCCTCCAATACAAAATGATTAATAAAAGATGGCCGGCGCCATACCGTTACTGTGAATTTTGAATTTTGAAATGTAAATTCGAGATGCAGCGCCTGTCGTTATCTTTCCGCCGGCTGCAGTTCATGCTCCATGTCTTCCCGGAGTTTCGTGAAGATCATCCGGCCCGCCGCGGTCTGCAGCACGCTCGTGACCGCGACGTCCACGTTCTTATTGATATACTTGCGGCCGTTCTCCACCACGATCATCGTGCCGTCGTCCAGATACGCCACGCCCTGTCCCGGCTCCTTGCCTTCCTTGAGCACGAACACGCGCATGCTCTCTCCCGGCAGGGCGACCGGCTTCACGGCATTCGAGAGATCATTGATATTGAGCACCTTGACCCCCTGGAGTTCGGCCACCTTGTTCAAATTGAAGTCGTTCGTGATCACTTTGGCGCCGATTTTTTTGGCAAGGGCGATCAGTTTGCTGTCCACTTCCCGGATCTTGGGAAAGTCCTCTTCGACGATGCGGACTTCCATGTGGCTCATCTTCTGGATGCGGTGCAGGATATCGAGGCCGCGCCTCCCGCGGGCCCGCTTGAGGGAATCCGAGGAGTCGGCGATATGCTGGAGCTCATGGAGAATAAATTGCGGAATGATGATCGTGCCGTCCAGAAATTCCGTTTCGCACACGTCGGCGATCCTGCCGTCGATGATCACGCTCGTGTCCATGATTTTAATGTTCTCTTCCGAACCGCTCTTAAACAGCTTCTTGATGTTCGACGGATTGAACCGCTCTCCTTCCCGGATGCCGATCATGATGCCGATGTACCCGAAAAAACCATTCATCAGCAAGAGAATGAAGTTCACGATGCTCCGCTCGAGCGGCACGAGCTTGAGGGGGGCCGCGATGATGTTCGCGGACGTCAAACCGAGGATGAAGCCGAGAATACCGCCGATGATGACCTTTAATGCGACCCTGCGAAACAGAAATTCGGTAAGAATAATCAGCACCGCCACTCCGAACCCGATTGCCATTCCTTCCACTTTGCCGACCTGGTCATAGATCTGGGTGGAAACATAATAGCCGAGCAGCGTACTCAAAAAAGCGAACAACATACGAATAAAAATAAGTCCCATCCTCATTCACCTTCCTTTATGAAATTAAAGAAATTCAAATAATAGTTTTCAAAATCCTAAATAAATTCCAATGACAAAATAAGACAGTACAACCAACGTCAATTTACAAATTGTCTGAGACCTCCTTTTTAGCCGTTGAAATTTGGATATCGTGTTTAAGATTTGGCGCTTGTCTTTTCGTTGAAACTATTCCGGCTTGATGGTAACAAACAGGTCCTGCCCCTTCCGTCGAAGAAGGAACAAGGTCCGGTCTTTCTTTTTGATCGTTGAGGCCGTTTTCCGGTAATCCTCAAGCGTCGCGATGTTTTTCTGGTTGATCTGGAGAACAATATCACCGGGCCTGATCCCGGCTTCGAAGACCCTGCTGCCGGAGTCTACCCGCACCACGACCACGCCTTTCTCGTTTTCGTCGAAGCCGAAACGCCGTGCAAGGTCCGGCGTGAGTTCGCGCACGACCAGGCCCGTAAGCGCGCTGCTTTCCCCGTCGTTATTCTCTTCGGATTCTTCTTCTCGTGATGAAGCCTCGGCGATTTTTTTGGGCAGCTCGGCGATGACCACCTCCATCTCCACCTCTTTCTTTTCGCGGAGAAGCCTTACTTTCACCCTGGTCCCGATCGGCGTCTGCGACACCATGTTCCTGAGATGGCCCGTATCCTCGACGATCTTACCGTTAAATTGAAGGACCACGTCGCCCTGCTTGATCCCCGCCTTTTCAGCCGGGCTTTTTTTCATCACGCCGGAGACGAGCGCGCCCTTCAGGTCTTTGACGCCGAATTCGTCCGCAAGGTCAGACGTCACTTCCTGGATGCTCACCCCGAGCCAGCCGCGGACGACCTTTTTATATTTCATCAGGCTGTCCATCACCTGGCGGGCCATGCTGCTCGGCACGGCGAACCCGATCCCCTGATATCCGCCGGTCCTCGACAGGATGGCGGTGTTGATGCCGATCAATTCGCCCCGGGCGTTGACGAGGGCGCCGCCGGAATTTCCGGGATTGATGGCGGCATCGGTCTGGATGAAGTCTTCATAATCGGCGATGCCCACGTTCGCCCGCCCCACGGCGCTGATCATGCCCATGGTCACGGTCTGGTTCAAGCCGAAGGGGTTGCCGATGGCGAACACGATCTCGCCGACCTTGAGCTTGTTGGAATCACCCCACGGAAGCGGCGTCAGCCCCTTGGCGTCGATCTTGATGACCGCGATGTCGGTCTTCGGATCGGCGCCGATGAGCTTTGCCTTATAGTCCTTCTTGTTCGAGAGCAGGACCTTGATCTCCTGCGCCTTCTCGATCACGTGGTTGTTCGTAACGATGTATCCGTCCTCGGACACGACGACGCCCGACCCCAGGCTCTGCTCCTTATGTTCCTTCGGAACATTGGGATGCTGGTACTGGTCGCCGAAAAACCTTCTGAAGAACGGATCATCGAACAGGTCGAACGGCGCCTCTTGTCTCGATTTGATCACCCTCGTGGTGGATATATTCACGACTGACGGCGTGGCAATCGCCGCGACTTCGGACTGCGCCTCGGAGAGCTGCGTCAGGATGTCGGCCGACTTGGATGAGATCTGGCTCTTGGCCGGAAGCGGCGTCGTGAGTTCCAGCCGCGAGGACAGAACAAGCCCGACGAACACGCCGAGGACAAGAATGAACACCGTGGACAAATAGAATCTTTTCTTATTCATCATGGCGATGAGAGCCCTCCGAACGACGAACATGAATGGTCGATTGGATCGCTATCTCTTATTTTGTATTCTACCAGAAAGAAGGAAATCTTTTCAAGCCTTTTTATTCATTGACAAAAAAGACGGAAGCCATATAATTACGACAATACTATCGTTGTTTGCGCCTGTTCGAGAAATGTTAAGGGAGACCGGTCTTGTCCGCAAAACGTTCCGCGAAGCAACCCACCCCGCATCATATAGAAAAACTGGATAAAGAACACATTTGGCATCCCTTTACCCAGATGCAGGACTGGGAGCGGGATTCGCAAGTCGTCATTGAGCGGGGCAAAGGAAGCATCCTCACCGACATCCGCGGGAAAAAATATATCGACGGCGTGTCGTCGCTCTGGGTCACGGTCCACGGCCACCGGAAGCATGAGCTCGATGCCGCCGTGGCGGCGCAACTCAAAAAAATCGCCCATTCCACCCTGCTCGGGCTTTCGAACGTTCCCGCCGTTCTCCTGGCGGAAAAACTCGTCCGGATCGCCCCGCCGGGACTGACGAAGGTCTTCTACTCGGACAGCGGCTCCACATCCGTAGAAATAGCGCTTAAGATAGCGTTCCAATACTGGCAACAGAAAGGCCCGGCGTTCAGGGCCAAGACAAAGTTCATCTCCCTCAAAGAGTCCTATCACGGCGATACGCTCGGGTCGGTCAGTGTGGGGGGAATCGACCTCTTTCACCAAATATACAAGCCGCTCCTTTTTACCTCGTACAAAATCGAATCTCCTTACTGTTATCGCTGCGGGCTCGGCAAAAAATATCCGGAATGCGGGCTGGCCTGCGCTGCCGCGGCGGAAAAGGTGATCCGCCGACGTTCTCGTGAGACCGCGGCACTCATCATTGAGCCCCTGGTCCAGGGCGCTGCCGGCATGCTCACTCAGCCGCCGGGATACCTCGCCAGGCTCAGGGAACTCTGCGCCAAATACAATATCCTCATGATTGCGGATGAAGTTGCGACCGGCTTCGGCAGGACCGGCGCCATGTTCGCCTGCGAACACGAGGGAGTGGCCCCGGACATCATGTGCGTGGCCAAGGGCATCACCGGCGGATACCTCCCGCTCGCCGCAACGCTCACTACCAAAAAAATTTACGAAGGGTTCCTCGGAGAATACCGCGAATTCAGGACGTTCTTCCACGGCCACACCTATACCGGGAACCCGCTCGCCTGCGCCGCGGCCGGCGCTAATATCGATCTCTTTTATAAGGAAAAGACCCTGAAGAAGCTCCGGCCCAAAATAGCGTTCTTATCGGAAGCATTGGAGCCATTCAAGCTCCTCGAACACGTGGGCGAGGTCAGACAGCGAGGGTTCATGGTCGGCATCGAGCTCGTGAAAGACCGGGGGACGAAGGAGCCCTACCCTCTCGAGGAAAAGAGGGGGGTCCGGGTGGTCCTGGAGTGCAGGGAGCGCGGACTCATTATCCGGCCGCTCGGGAACGTGATTGTCCTGATGCCCCCGCTTTCTATTTCGCTGCGGGAAATGAAACGAATGATAATGATCGTCTATGAATCCGTCAAGCTGGTCACAAAAAACGTCTGAGCGCTGCTCCTGGAATCTTCCCGAACGCTTTCCAGTCCTCCTCATCCCCATATTTGTCTTGACAAAACCGGAGCTTCCCGATATAATCCGAAACTCACAGCCCCCGGAGCTTGCTGAAATGGCCATCAAAATTAACGACATCCCTTCCGAGGGGCTTACGCTGGAGTTTGATCAAAAGCTCGACCTGTTCGACAAAGGAACAGCATCGACGGCATTCACGGCGGTCCTCAGTATCAAGCCTGCGGGAGGAGGCATCCTCCGCATAGCAGGCCGTGTTCAGGCGGCCGCGCTGCTCGAGTGCAGCCGGTGCTTGAAAAGCTTTTCATTCCCGATTGATTCTGAACTGGGCCTTGAGCTTGCCCCGCTTGGTCAATTAGGGACATCTCCCGAGCACGAAATCGTGAAGGGAGAACTCGACAGGGAGTTTTATGAGGGCGATGAAATTGAGCCTCTCGACATCGTAAAGGAGCAGATGCTCATCTCCCTCCCCATGGTCCCGCTCCACAGTCCCGATTGCAAAGGACTTTGCAGCGTCTGCGGAGCGGATTTGAACAATACGGAATGCGGTCATCAGCGGAATGCACCGGGAGAGCTCGGTGCATTTTCAGCGTTGAAGGATTTACTGAAAAAATAAAAAGGAGCATTACACAACGATGGCGAATCCAAAACACAAAACATCCAAGTCACGCAGGGACAAGAGGCGCACCCACAAACACCTCAAAGCGCCGTCTCTCTCGGTGTGCCCGCAGTGTCAGGAAGTGAAGAAGCCCCACCATGCCTGCATGTCCTGCGGCACCTATAAAGGCCGCGAGGTCGTGACTGTTCAGCAAATATAACCCGGATGCATGCTTAAAGGCAAAGGGCGATACTGTTTTTTTCCGGTATGACTCTTTGCCTTTTATATTGTAGGGAGTTTGTATGAAAATTGCCGTTGATGCCATGGGGGGGGACAACGCGCCTCATGCCGTCGTCTCCGGGGCCGTGCAAGCGGCCCGGGAATACGGCGTCGGCATAATTCTGGTGGGCATCGATCAACTGATCCAGACGGAACTCGATAAATATCCCAACGCAAAAACGCTTCCCATCGAGATCCGGAACGCCACCGAGGTCGTGGACATGCTCGATTCTCCGTCCACGGTCTACCGGAGGAAGAAAGATTCCTCCATCCGCGTGGCCAATGAGCTTGTCAAGAGCGGAGATGCCGTCGCCGTTTTCAGCGCGGGACACACCGGCGCTGCCATGGCCACGTCGCTCTTCGTGCTGGGCCGCATCGAAGGGGTGGAACGGCCGGCCATTGCGACTTTCATGCCGACCATGAAGGGAACTTCGATCATCCTGGACGTGGGCGCGAACGTGGATTGCAAGCCGAACCACCTTCTGCAGTTCGCAATCATGGGCGAAGTGTATGCGAAGTACCTGCTCAAGAACCCGAACCCCCGTGTGGGCCTCTTGTCCATCGGTGAGGAAGAGACCAAGGGCAACGAGCTGACCAAGGAGGCCTTCAAGCTCCTGGCCGAGACGTCGCTCAATTTCATCGGCAACGTCGAGGGACGCGATGTGATGTCCGGCAAAGCGGACGTCGTCGTCTGCGACGGCTTTATCGGCAACGTGGTGCTCAAGGTGTCCGAGGCCGTCGCGGAAACCGTCGGGCTCATGATCCGCGAAAACATCGGCGACAACCTGGTCCGGAAACTCGGCTTTCTCATGATGCGGCCGGCATTCCGCGCCCTCAAAAGCCGCCTCGATTACGCTGAATACGGCGGGGCGCCCCTGGTCGGCATCAACGGCATCAGCATCATCAGCCACGGACGTTCATCCGACCGGGCCATAAAAAATGCCATTCGCGTTGCCTCCGAACTCGCGAAGAGCGAGGTAAACAAGCATATCCACGAGGACATAGAAAAAAATATGGAACTGGTAAAATAATATGGTCAATGCGCGGATTATAGGGACCGGATCATACGTACCGAAAAAGGTCGTTACCAACCACGATTTGGCGAAGCTCGTGGATACGACCGATGAGTGGATCACCGAGCGCACCGGCATCAAAGAGCGCCGGATCGTCGAGAAAGGCGAGACGACGTCCGACCTCGCGTACGAAGCGGCCACCAAGGCGCTGAAGGCGGCGAAACTGTCGCCTCACGATCTGGACCTGATCCTCGTCGCAACGACCACCCCGGACATGGTCATGCCGAGCCTCGGTTGCGTGCTCCAGGAAAAGCTCGGTGCAAAAAAAATTGCCGCCTTCGATATCTATGCCGCATGCTCCGGGTTCATCTACGGGCTGTCGGTGGCGAACGCCTTCATCAAGTCGGAAATTTATAAAAACGTCCTCCTGGTCGGGGCGGAAACCCTCTCCCGGTTCACTGACTGGGAAGACCGTTCCACGTGCGTGCTCTTTGGAGACGGCGCGGGTGCCGTCGTATTGCAGCGGCATGCCGGCAAACGCGGGGTGCTTTCCACCCACCTGCATTCGGACGGATCGTTCGGCGATCTGCTCAGCCTCCCGGCCGGCGGGGCCCTCCACCCCGCGAGTCATGAAACCATCCACAAGCGGATGCACTTCATCAAGATGAAAGGGAACGAGACCTTCAAGGTTGCGGTGCGGGCGCTCGAAGAAGTCGCCCAGGAAGCATTGACGCATAACAAGATCAAGCATGAAGATATTGATCTGCTGATCCCCCACCAGGCAAATTTGCGCATCATTCAGGCGATGGCGCAGCGGCTCAAGATGCCGATGGAAAAGGTCGTCCTTACGCTCCCGAAATATGGAAATACTTCGGCGGCCTCGATCCCCATGGCCATGGACGAGGCGGTCCGGGAGGGCAGGATAAAAGATCACGACCTCATCCTGCTCGAAGCATTCGGGGGAGGACTTACCTGGGGTTCGGCCCTGCTACGATGGTAATAGTAAAATTTTCGCGTATAATTTTCAATTTGAAATTTTAAATTTTTTGGAGGGCATTAAATGGACTACCTGCTGACTGAAGATCAGATCATGATACGCGACCTCGCCAGACAAATCGCCGAGGAAAAGATCGTGCCCGTGCGGGCCGAGCTCGATGAGCAGAATAAATTCCCCTGGGACGTCATGAAGGCCATGGCCCAATCAGACCTTTTCGGTTTGTTCATACCCGAAGAATACGGCGGCCTGGGAAAGAAGACCCTTGAACTCTGCATCGCCGTAGAGGAACTGTCCAAAGCATGCGTCGGCGTCTCGACGAGCTACGCGGCGAATGCGCTCGGCACCTTCCCCCTCCTCCTCCACGGCTCCGAGGCCCAGAAAAAGAAATACCTTCCGGCCATCGCGTCCGGCAAGCGCCTCGTGGCGTTCGGACTGACCGAGGCCAACGCAGGCAGCGACGCCGGCGGCATTCAGACCACGGCCAAGCTCGAGGGCAACGAGTATGTCCTGAACGGCACGAAGCAGTGGATCACGAACGGCGGCGAGGCCGAAATTTACACCATCATCGCCATAACCGACCGGTCGAAGGGCCCTCGCGGCGCGTCGGCCTTTATCGTCGAAAAAGGCACCCCGGGCTTCACCTTCGGGAAGAAGGAAAACAAGATGGGCATCCGCGCTTCCTCTACCACCGAGCTCATCTTTAACAATTGCCGCATTCCCAAAGAAAACCTGATCGCAAAGGAAGGGATGGGGTTCATCGTTGCGATGAAGACCCTCGATAGCTCCCGGACCGGCGTGGGCGCCCAGGGTGTGGGCGTGGCCCAGGGCGCGATCAACGAGGCGATCAAGTTCGCGAAGCAGCGGGTCCAGTTCGGCCAGCCCGTCACCTCGTTCCAGGCCGTCCAGCATATCCTCGCGGACATGCAGACCCAGACCGAGGCGGCCCGCTCCCTCGTGTATTCCGTCGCCCGGTTTGTTGACAGCGGAGCAAAAGACATATCCCGGCCATCAGCCATGGCCAAACTTTTTGCTACGGATACCGCCATGAAGGTGACCACCGACGCCGTGCAGATCATGGGCGGCTCGGGGTATATGAAGGAATATCCGGTCGAGAAAATGATGCGCGACGCAAAGATCCTCCAGATCTACGAGGGCACCAACCAGATACAGAGGAACGTCATCGCGCTGGATATGGTTAAGGAAGCATCGAGGCAAAAGTAACCGGTCCGGAGAAAATTGATGAACATCATCGTTTTAATAAAACAGGTCCCGGACGCGTCGGAAGTAAAGATAAACCGCGAAACGAATACTCTGATTCGGGACGGCGTGCCGAGCATCATCAACCCGTTTGACATGTACGCCATCGAAGAAGCGCTCCGTTTGCGCGAACAGCACGGCGGCAAGGTCACCGTCCTTACGATGGGGCCGCCCCAGGCCGCCGAAGCGCTCAAAGAGGCCGTGTCCCTGGGCGCCGATGAGGCCGTGCTCCTGTCAGACCGGGCATTCGCGGGCGCCGATACCTGGGCGACCTCGTTCACCCTGTCGAAAGGCATCAAAAAAATCGGGAGCTTCGACCTCGTCATTTCCGGCAAGCAGGCCATAGACGGCGACACCGCCCAGGTAGGGCCCGAGACCGCTGACATGCTCGGCGTTCCTTTCGTCGCCTATGTCCGAAAGATCGAAAAAGTCGAAAACAACAGGATGACGGCGGAGCGTATGATGGATGAGGGGTACGATGTGGTCGAGACCTCTCTCCCCGCGCTGATCACCGTGGTAAAAGAGATCAATGAGCCGCGCCTGCCCTCGCTCAAAGGCAAAATGAAGGCAAAGAGCCTCAAGGTCACGTCATGGACGGCCCAGGACATCGGCGCCGATGTAAACCTCTGCGGGCTCAAGGGCTCGCCCACCAAGGTCGTGAAAATATTCCCCCCTGCCCCGCGCGGAAACCGGGAGATTCTCTCCGGCACGATCGAACAGCAGATCGACCAGGTAGTAAAGAACCTGAAAGAGCAGACGTTGATTTAAATAAGAAACGTTATGAGGTTGAGGAGTAAAGCGTGAGCATAAAAGTCGTCCCCGATAAATGTACCAGTTGCGAGACGTGCATAACCGCGTGCCCCTTCGGCGCTATCGAAATGCGCGACGGCAAGGCGTTTATCACCGAGAGCTGCACCGTGTGCGGGGCCTGCGTCGAGGCTTGCGAATTCAAGGCCATCGAGCGGACGGAAGAACAGGCTGCGCCGGCCGCGGACCTTTCCGCGTACAAAGGCGTCTGGGTATTCGCCGAGCAGCATAAGGGCGAGGTATCGAGCGTGACGCTCGAACTTTTGGGTGAAGGCAGAAAGCTCGCGGACAAAAGAAAAGCAAAACTCTCGGCCGTGTTCATAGGCCACGGCATAAAAGAGAAAGCCGCGGACCTCATCGCCCACGGCGCGGACATCGTCTACATCGCCGACGACCCTGCGCTCAAGGACTTTAACGACGATTCCTACAGCGCGGTGCTCACCACGCTTGCCAGGCTCCACAAACCCGAAATCATCCTCGCCGGCGCTACCGCCGTCGGCCGGTCTTTTTTTCCCAAGGTCGCTTCGACGCTCTATACGGGGCTTACCGCCGACTGTACCGCGCTCGATATCGACCCCGAGAGCGGCAATCTGCACCAGACCCGTCCTGCTTTCGGCGGCAATATCATGGCAACCATCATGACCCCCAACCACCGTCCGCAGATGGCAACGGTGCGCCATAAGGTCATGAAAAAAGCGGAACCGGATGCGTCTCGCAAAGGCGACATCATCGACGTCAAGTTCAACTCCCATGGCGACATGCGCGCTAAGGTGATCAAGACCATTGAAGACCTGGCTGAGACGGTAAATATCTGCGAGGCGGACATCATCGTGTCCGGCGGGCGCGGACTCAGCGATCCGAAAAATTTCAAGCTCATCGAGGAACTCGCCAAAACCCTGGGCGGCGCCGTCGGCGCAACCAGGGGCGCGGTGGACGAAGGCTGGGTCCCCTACTGCCACCAGGTAGGCCAGACCGGCAAGACCGTTTGTCCCAAGCTTTACATCGCCTGCGGCATATCGGGCGCCATCCAGCATCTTGCCGGCATGCAGTCGTCCGACGTCATCGTTGCGATCAATAAGGACCCGAACGCGCCCATCTTCAACGTGGCGACTTACGGCATCGTGGGAGACGTGATGGAAGTCCTGCCGGTGATGATCCGTAAATTTAAGGAAATAAGAGGCTAAACGCTTTCGAATGGCCGCCATTCTGGGCATGGAACGGCGGGACGTAGAAAAAACTTGCCATGAAGGCGCCAAAAATGGTATAGTTGCCCCTGCCAATTTAGGGATATAGGTTTTGGAAGGTTGGAAGGTGAATTTCAACTAAGGAGTCAGAATGAGTCTGAACGGTAAAATAGCTCTTGTAACGGGCGCAGCCCAGGGCATCGGGAGGGACATCGCGCTCGCGCTCGCGACCGACGGGGCTGATGTGGCAATCTGCGACGTGAACCTCGAAGCAGCCCAGAAGACCGCGGGAGACATCGAGGCAAAAGGCAGGAAATCGCTCGCCCTCAAGGCGAACGTGGCGGCCTCCGCCGAAGTCACGGCAATGATCGACCAGGTGGTTGAAAAATTCGGACGCATCGACATCCTCGTGAACAACGCGGGAATCACGCGGGACGGGCTCATCCTCCGCATGAAAGACGAGGATTGGGACCTGGTGCTCAGCATAAACCTGAAAGGCTCGTTCCTGTGCACCAAGTCGGCGCTGAAATACATGTCCAAGCAGCGGGGCGGCACCATCATCAACATCGCCTCGATCGTCGGCGCCATGGGCAACGCCGGCCAGGCAAACTATGTGGCGTCCAAGGCCGGTCTCATCGGCCTTACCAAGACCATCGCCCGGGAATACGCTAATCGCGGCATCACGGCAAACGCCGTTGCTCCCGGATTCATCGACACCGCCATGACCAAGGCCTTGTCCGACAACGTCAGGACGGAATTGGCAAAGCAGATACCCATGGGCAAGCTCGGCACGCCCGAGGACGTGGCAAACGCGGTCCGCTTCCTCGCTTCACCCTGGGCTGCGTATATCACCGGCCAGGTGGTCCATGTAAACGGCGGGATGTATATGTGAGACTCGTTTAAATTCAAAGTGTAAAATGCACCATATATAAAAGAAGAACACAAACTAGAGGAGGATACCAATGGCTGATGTAGACGCAAAAGTAAAAAAGATCATTTCCGAGCAGCTCGGAGTGCCTGAAGCGGATGTGAAATCAGAAGCATCATTCGTGAACGATCTCGGCGCGGACTCACTCGACACCGTGGAACTCGTCATGGCGCTCGAAGAGGAATTCGGCGTCGAAATCCCGGATGAGGATGCCGAGAAGATCGCCACCGTGCAGAACGCGATCGATTATATCAAAGCAAAGGCAAAGTAGGAATAGAGGAAATGCGGACGCCCTCCGCATTTCCTCTCACTCATTATTATTGAAGGAAATCCAAAAAGCCAGAAGATCTCCTTTCACTATGCGGGAGCAGGTCTTTTGGCTTTTCGGATTTTTTATGCAGGAGGTACCCTCTCTTGAAAAGAAGAGTCGTCATTACCGGTGTTGGGATGATCACCCCCGTCGGTTTGGATACGGAACAAAGCTGGGAAGGCCTTGTGAACGGCAGGTCCGGAATCGGCCCTATCACGCAGTTCGATGACAAGACCATGCCCACCCAGATTGCGGGCGAGATCCACGGCTTTGAGCCGGAGAAGTATATCGAGCCGAAAGAGATCAAGAAAATGGACCGTTTCATTCATTTGGCGATAGCGGCGAGCCAGATGGCCATGGATGATTCAGGGCTCAAGATCACGCCGGAGAACGCGGAGCGCGTCGGCGTCATTGTCAGCTCCGGCATGGGCGGACTCCCTGCTATCGAGAAATACCACAAAGTCTATCTTGAGCGGGGCATTCGGAAAGTAACGCCTTTCTTTATCCCAATGCTGATTATCAATGAGTCATCCGGGATGATCTCTATCCGCTACGGCGCCAAAGGCCCCAACATCTGCGTGGTCACGGCGTGCGCAACGGGGACCCACTCCATCGGCGATGCGTTCAAATGGATCCAGCGCGGCGATGCGGATGCCATGATCGCCGGCGGAACGGAATCGTGCATCTGCCCGACCGGCGTGGGCGGATTCAATGCCATGAAGGCCCTGTCTACGAGAAATGACGAGCCGCAGCGCGCCAGCCGTCCCTTTGACGCGAAGCGCGACGGGTTCGTCATGGGCGAAGGCGCCGGCGTCGTCATCCTGGAAGAAATGGGGTCCGCTGTTCAGCGCGGCGCCCGCATTTATGCGGAGATTATCGGCTACGGCGCATCGGGTGACGCGTATCACATAACGTCGCCCGCGCCGAACGGCGAAGGCGCGGCACGGTGCATGAAAATGGCGATCAAGGACGCCGGCATCGCGCCCACGGAGCTGGGATACATCAATGCCCACGGCACCTCCACCAAGTTCGGCGACGAGAACGAGAGTATAGCCATCAAGACCGTGTTCGGCGATCACGCCTACAAACTGGCGGTGAGCTCGACCAAGT
>JBGOTO010000017.1:0-27813 GCA_041476485.1 Nitrospirota bacterium | reverse complement strand
TATTAGGCTGGCGCAACCTGATCCATCAGTTCAGTAATTGTCTTGATCAGATGCGCGGTCTGGATGGGTTTGCTGATATAAGCATTCGCGCCCAGGGCCAAACCCCGCTCGCGGTCCTCGGAGGCGCCCTCGGTGGTGATGATGACGATGGGCAGGGTCTTGAGCGAGGGGTTCTGCCGGATGAGGGTGACCAGCTTGAGGCCGTCCATGATCGGCATGTTGATGTCGGTCAGGATCATGTGGATCTTTTCCGTCTGCAGCTTCTTCAGCGCGTCCACGCCATCGGCGGCCTCGACCACGCGCGCGCCCTTGAAGCGCTTCAGGGCGAAGGCGATGAGCTGCCGCATGGTCGGCGAGTCTTCAACGACGAGAAAAGTGAATCCGTCCATGCGTCCCTACTTCGCGGTGCCCGCGGTGGTGAGAAGATCCAGAAATCCCTGGATGGTGGTGAGTTTCCGTTCCGATTGTGAATAGAGCCGGGAGGAGAAGATCGCGGTGGCCGCGTGGCCCGCGAGCATGGTGAACAGCTCGTAATCAATGCTTGAGAACGACTGTTTCTGCACCAGGAGCTTGTAGATCGCGATCGCGCCGATGACGTGCTCCTTGATCTTGAGCGGGATGCAGACGATCGGGTGAAGATAGTCCACCCCCTTCAGGTTCGTGGGGTCCCCTTCGCGGTAGAACGCCTCGCCGGATTTCGCCGCCGCCCCGATGGCCCCGTCTCCCACTTTGATGCTGGAGCGCGCCTCGGGCCCCATGCCTTCCTGGGCCACGATCGTCAGCTCGTTCGTCCTCTCGTCGAGCATCATGATCGAGAACTCTTCGGCGCCGATCAGGTTCATGACGATCTCGAGGATGATCTTGAGGGACTCGCCGAAATCAAGGGTGGAGTGGAGCTGGTAACTCGCCACATAGAGGTTCGCGAGGTTGTTGTTCTCCGCCTCCACCTCCACGTAGCGGTTCGCAAAATCCTTGTTTTCCTCTTCCACGACGCGGTAGCGTTCGACGAGGCTTTTGTTTTCGTCCTCGAGAAACTTGACTTTTTCTTCAAGGGTGTGCATCTTGAAGTCGCCTTCCTTGCCCGAGAACTTCGTCACCTCTTCGATCTGGGCGACCTTGTACCGGAGCTTCTCGTTTTCTTTGAGCAGCTCCTGGGTAAACTCCTCGCCTTTTTTAAAGACCTGGAGGAATTCCTCGACCTTTTTCGTGATAGATGCGGGTTCTTTCTCCATGTGATGCCCTCCTGTCGATGCCTCTCAGGAATCCTGCCCCTGGGTGCGGAAAAAACCGTCCCTCGTGCCGTCAGCAGCGGGGAAACACGCTCCCTCTGAAGCCGACGCAACACTTATGGTAATTATAGTAGAGTCCGGCAAAATTATCAAGCGCGAATTCCCGGAACGATAAATCCCCGGGTCTTCGGCGCCGGGCCGGGCAGCTCCCGGGCTGCGGGCTTCACGCATTCTGAGGACCGCCTCTGCCCGGGCTGCACCGCGCCAGGATCTCGACGGCCATCTTTCCCAGCGGCAACACCTTGTCCACCGCGCCCGTACGGATGGCCTCCTGCGGCATGCCGAAGATAACGGCGCTCTCCTCGCTCTCGGCCAGACACCGGCCCCGTTTGTTTTTGATGGCAATCACGCCTTCGGCCCCGTCCCTGCCCATCCCGGTCAAAACGACGCCGAGGGCGGCGGGCCCGCAGGCCTCGGCAACCGACACCATCATCCGGTCCGCGGACGGCACGTACTTGTCCTCGGGACCCCGGGGAACGAGCTGGGCCGTCAGGCGGCCGCGGATTTTCTTGACCAGGAGATGATACCCCCCCGGAGCGATGAGCGCCGAGCCCGGCTCCACCGGATCGCCGTCGGCCGCTTCGCTTACCACGAGCGGCGAAAGCTTGTTGAGCCGCTCGGCAAAGCTCCTCGTAAACCCCGCGGGCATATGTTGCGCGATCACGATGCCGGCCCGGAGGTCCGACGGGAGCGCGGCAAGGATCGCCTGAATGGCCGGCGGTCCGCCCGTCGAGGACGCGATCGCCACCACCTCAACGGGCCCGTGTTCCCGCCGCGCCTCGTCTTCTTTCCGCGCGGCCGGGAGGGGCTGTTTCCGAGACAGGAGCTCGACCGTGTATTTCACCTTGGTCATCTCGAGATTCAAGACCGAGTGGATTTTGGCCAGGAGCTCGCTCCTGATGTTCTCGATGCTCAGGGAGACCGCGGACTCTGGCTTGGCCAGAAAGTCCACGGCACCGAGCTCCAGGGCGCGGAAGACGCTGCGGCTGTCGGCCCGCGACGAGAGCACGAGCACGGGCGTGGGCCGCTCTTTCATGAGCCACCGGAGGAAGGTGAACCCGTCCATGTTCGGCATCTCGAGGTCGAGCGTAATCACGTCGGGCTGAAGGCGGAGCGTCTTCGCGACGGCGTCCACGCCGTCGGTGGCGCTGCCGACCACCAGGATCCCGGCGTCGCTCTCGAGCATCCGGGTTATGACCGTCCGGTTGTACGCGGAATCGTCTACGACGAGCGCTTTTATCCGCATCGTGGCGCCCGCCCCTCTCTTCCCCGCGTTCATGCCCCCACCTTCGCCCGGAACGGCTTCTGATAGACCATGTCGTTTTTGAGGGTGCGAAGTTCGAAGGCGTTCGAGAGGTTGATCAGCGACTCGGAGTGCCCCAGGAGGAGGTACCCTCCTTCGCGGAGCTTCTGGGTGAAGCTGTCGATCACCTTCTTTTTCGCTTCTTTATCGAAGTAGATAATGACGTTCCTGCAGAAGATGATGTCCATGTTGGTGATCAGGCTCGTCTTGAACGGGTCGAGAAGGTTTACGGAACTGAACGAGACCAGCTCCCTGACCTTGTCGATGATCCGGTAATCGCCATTCTCCTCGATAAAATATTTTGCCAGCATCTCCGGGCTCGTCGCCCGGTGCGCGTTCTTCTTGTACACGCCCTTGCGCGCCGTATGCAATACCCGCTGGTTGATGTCGCTGCCCAGGATGTCCACCTGCCAATCGCGCCACCAGTCCCCGGATTCCAGGAGCAGCATGGCGATCGTGTAGGGCTCTTCTCCCGTGGAGCAGCCGGCGCTCCAGATCCGGAGGGACTTCCGGTCGGCGCCGGTCTGCCGCAGCTCGGGCAGGATCTCCTCGGCAAAGGCCCGGAGCTGCGCGTTCTCGCGGAAAAAATAGGTTTCGTTCGTGGTGAGATTGTCGATGAGGACGGTGAGCTCCTCCTCCCGCTTCCGGTCGTACCGCAGAAAGTGATAGTACTCCTCGAAGCTCTTGAGGCGGTGCTGCTCAAGCCGGCGCGACAGCCGGCGTTCGAGCAGGTACTTCGAGCCGTCGTCGAAATAGATCCCGCAGTAGCCGTGGATGAAGTCCCGAAGGAGCCGAAAGACATCGTCCGGCAGCGGAATAATGTGTTCTTCAAACATTTATTTTCCCAATGCCTCTTTCGCCGACTGCCGCACCGTCATATCCGGGTCGCTTTCGGCGATTTTTCCAAGGAGCGCTTCGGCTGCCGCGTCCCGCTTCTGCTTGAGCGCCTCGACCGCCGCCTTCCGCACGCTCCAGTGCGGATCGGACAGCCGGGACAGCACGGCCCGCCGGACAGCGTCTTCGTCGTAACCGGAAAGCGCCGTCAGCACGGTCTTGCGCACCTCCGGGTCCGGATGGTCGGCGAGGCCCACGAGCGGGTCCCGCGCCCCCGCGAACGCGAGCTTGCCCAGCGCTTCCACGAGGGCAAGCAGAAAAATGTCGTTTGCGGACCCCAGGCGGGCCGTCAGGATTTTACCGGCCCGTTCTCCGCCTGTCCTGCCCAACGCCCGCGCCGCGGCGGCCCGGACCCACAGGTCGCTGTCTTCGAGCAGCGGGACCAGGGCGTCGAAGGCTTCGGCCGCGCTTGACTTGCCGAGCGCCTCCGCCGCAAGCATCCTCACCTCGGGATCATCGTCGGTAATAGCGAGCAGAAGCGGCTTGAGCGACTTTTCGCCGGGCACGTTGCCGAGGGAGTGGACCACGGCCTTCCTGACGTCGGGTTCCTCGTCCTTGAGCGCGAAGGCAAGCGCATGAACGGCCTTATCGGTTTTCAATTCCCCGAGGAGAATCGCGATGTTCCGGCGCAGGAAGGCGTCTCGGGAGGAAAAATCCTTGATCAGCCCGTCGAGCGCCGACTCATCGCCGATGGCGGCCAGCGCATGGATCGCCGTTTCCTGCACGCTTTCGTATTCATCCGTCAGCAGGACGAGCAGCGGACCGACCGCCTTCCTGCTCTTGAGCCGCCCGAGGGCGGCGGCTGCGGTGCTCCGCACATGGCCGTTCTCGTCCTGGAGGAGCGGGATCAACGCCTCCTCGGCTTCGGGACTGACCATCTCGCCGAGCACCCGCGCCACGGTGCGCCGTACCAGCGCGTTGTCGCTCGAAAGATAGCCGAGCAGGAACGCCGCCTTGCTCTTGTCGAGGTGCGTGAGCGATTGCGCCACCGGCTCTTCGAGCTCTTCCTCTTTCAAGAGGTCGAGCAGTTTTCGAATCGAGCTTTCTCTCCCGGCCCAGCCGAGCAAGGCGACCGTCGCTTTTTGGAGCTCTCCCGCGCTCGTCGAAAGGATGCCTTCCAAAAAATCAGCGGCCGCGTCGCTCATGCCGGCGCGCGCGGTCCGGATGATCGTCTCCCGTTCCTGCGGCGCGCTCTTCCGGTAAATCGCCGTGAGCGCCACAACGGACACCTCGCGCACGATTCTGAGCGGGTCGGCAAGGCCGGCGATAAGCGGCCCGAGCGTGTCCGCGTTGCCGATCTTGCCGAGCGACTCGAGGACCGGCTCCCGCAGGCCGCTGCGGCCGAGCGCGGACAGGAGCGGCCCGAGCGCGCGCACATCGCCGATTGCCCCCAGGGCCTCGGCCGCGGCATAGTCGAGCCAGCTCTGATCGGGGCGGGCAAGACAGGCGAGCAGGGCGTCGACGGCCCGCCGGTCCCGGATCTTCCCGAGGGCCTCCGCGGACGATATGCGGATGTTCTCGTCGGCGTCCTCGAGCCGTTTTATCAACGCCGGCACGGCGCGGGGGTCCCTGATGTCGCCAAGGATGTCGACGATGAATTTTCGCACGTCGGGATCAGGCGTACCGAGCGCGGACAGCAAGGCATCGACCGCCGCGGTCCCGATCTGAACAAGCGCTTCAATGGCGGAGTTCCGCGCCCCCGCGTTGTCATGGGCGCTCAGCGCCTGGATCAGCCCGGCGACAATGTTCTCCCCGCCGACCGAAAGAAGGGCCTCGACAGCCGTTTTCCGCACCCGCCAGTCGGAATCTCCCATGGCGCGGAAGAGCAAGGGAACGGCCTCGCGACCTCTGCGGCCGAGATCGACGGCCGCTTCCCGCCGTTCCTCCGCGTCGCTGCTCTCGAGCTTTTTCCCCAACCAGTCAATATCCGGCATTTCCCGCCTCCACCAGCGCAGTTCGCTCCTGCTGGCTCAAGATTTTGCCAATGTCGATAAGAATGATAAGCCGGTCCCCCACCTTGCCCATGCCGGTAATGAATTCGGCGTTCTGCCCGGCAGTCGCCGTCGGTGGCGGCTCAATGTCCTTCTGAGGGATATAGAGCACTTCTTTGACCGCATCGACGATCAGCCCGAGCAGCTCCTTCCCGGCTCCCGATGCAGCGGGGATGGACCCCCGGGTTATTACCATACGCAGGGTCCTTGGGTTGCCGATGATGCTCATAAGCGCAAAGCGCTTCCGCAGGTCGATGATCGGGATAATGATTCCGCGGAGATTGATCACGCCTTCCATGAAATCCGGCATCTTGGGGAGCGGCGTGATCTTGAGCGGACGGAGGACCTCGGTTATGGACCTGATGTCCAGGCCATACTCCTCGGCCCCCACCTGGAAGGTTACGAGCTGCACGGACGCTTCGTGCGCCGTCGTCGTTTTCTTCTCTTTTGCCGTCGCGCCGCTCATGAGCCCTGCCCCTCTGTTGCGTCTTTGTCCATTCTGAACTTCTCTATTTCGTTCTTGACCGTTTCGGACTGCCTGAACAGCACATCCATGGCGCCGTCCAGCCCTGCGACCTGCTCGGCATTCGCCTTGGCGATCTCCTTGATCCGGTCGATCGCCTTTATGATCATCTCGCTCCCGGACCTGACCTCGCCGGCGGCCCTGTTTACCAAGCCGGTCTTCGCATTCATATTTTCCACCGCCGCGGTGATGGACTTGCTCCCTTTCGCCTGCTCGTCGGTGGAGGTCTTGACAAAGCGCGTCAGCTCGCGCATCTTCTCCGCCGCCCGCGCGATCTGTCCGCTGCCCTGCTTTTGCTCGTTCGCCGCGCGGGCGATCTGGTGCGTCATCTCGTTGATCTTGCCCACGGCCTCGCTCACCTGCTTGATGCCGCGCGCCTGCTCGGCCGCGGCCCTGTTAATGCTCCTGCTCATGTCCCGCGACTGGTCCGCGCGCTCAAGGATTTTTTTCAGCGCCTCTCCGGCCTCCTGGGCCAGGCGCGATCCTTCCTCCACCATGCCGGCCTCTTCACGCATGGCCCCGACTGCCTCCCGCGATTCTTCCTGCACCGAAGCGATCAATTTTCCGATCTCCTGCGTGGACTTGGCGGTGCGGTTTGCGAGCTCCCGTATCTCGGCGGCTACCACCGCGAACCCCTTGCCGTGCTCCCCCGCCTGCGCCGCGAGGATCGCGGCGTTCAGCGCGAGGAGCCCGGTCTGGTCCGTAATGTCCTCGATGACCGTCAGAATGCCGCCGATGTTCTCCGCCCGCTCGCCCAGGCGGTTCACGACGTCCGCGGTGCGGCCCGCCGTTGCCTCGATCCGGCCCATTCCCTCGATGGTCTTCTCGATGGACCGCATGCCGATATTTTTGGCGGCTTCGGCGACCGCCTCGGCGAGCGCCGTGGAAGCTTTCGCGTTGGCCTCCACTTCCTTTACCGACGCGCTGATCTCGATCGCCGAGGCCGCGGTCTCATCGGCCGTGGATGAGAGGACCTCGACGTTCTCCGCGATCTGCCGCACCGCCGCCGACAACTCGGTTATCGCGGTCGACGTTTCCTCGATGGAAGACGAAAGTTCCGTCATGGTCCTGGCGACCTCGCCGACCGAGGCCGCCATCTCGATAACGGACGACGTGGTCTGCTCCGACGTAAGGGAGAGGTCATCGACGCTGCCGGCGATCTCCTGGAGGGAAAAGTGCATCTCGTTGACCGACGACGCCGCCTCCTCCACGGACTCCGCCTGGATAGTGCTTCCCCGCCCGATCTCCGTGGAAATTTTCTTGACGTCGCCCCAGACGGACTCCGTCTTCCGGGCGGCCTCGCGCACATTCTCGATCATGCCTTTGAGACCGGTGACCATGCCGTTCAGCCCCTCCCCGAGCATGCCGAGCTCGTCCACGGTCCGCACGCGCACCCGGTGCGAAAGGTCCCCAGCGGCGATGTTCGAAGCCATGGCCACCACTTCCTGCGTGGGAAGCAGGATCATTTTTCGCACCATGACGTAAATCGTCAGGGCAAGCGCCGCGATAATCATCACGCTGATCCCCGCCAGCGCCCAGACGATCCGGCGCGCGTTCTGCCGCACCCCGGCCCGGGAGAACCCCATCTTGACGGCGCCGAGACGGGTGCTCCCGATCTGGATATCCGCCTCCACCTCAAGAGGGTCCAACCGCTTCTTCACCGTCGCAATGAGGGCGGCCAGATTGCTGGTTTTCTCCCGATCGAGGAGGTCCTTCATCTCGGGATGGACCCGGTTGACGCTGACGGAGGTCGTGTTCATGATGGCGTTCGAAGCGTCCACAACGTAGGTGTAAAGGGCGTCCTGAGACTGTACCGCTTCGGCAACGAGCCCGTCGAGCGTGATAAGGTCCTGGTGGAGAAGGGGCTCGGCGGCGGCCTTGCCGAGAAACTTGCCCATCTCCTGGCCGCGTGTTTCGAGCGCGCGGTACTCCCCATCCGTCAGCATCCGCGCGATAAAAAACGTGCCCAGCACCATGAACACGGAGATCACGCCCGTCAGCGCCGCCATGAATTTCAGCCCCATGCTGGCCCTGATCCTGCTCCGGATCGATCTCTTCATCCCTTCGCGGAACTTCATCGTCATTTTGCCTGGCATATCCCGTCCGTCCCTTTCTGATGTATCTACGCCGTGGTCCCTGTCAGCTTCGCCATGAGCTTCCTGATTCCGTCGTAATCTTCATCAGCCGCCGCCACAAATCCGGAATAGTCCGGGTCGATCATGCTCAGGAGCTCCGCGTGCGACTTGTCCTTCCGGTCGAGGGCGACCAGCGCCTTTTTTATCAGATCGCTCGTCTGCGGGTCCAGCTGTTTTGAAGCGCAGATGTTGCGCTCGGGAATTTCGATCGAGGTTTGTATCACCATGAGTCCGCGGTCCCGATACTTTCTGGCCGTAGACTCGCGGAGCCCGCCCGCGTCGTACTCTCCGGCCATGACCGCCTCGGCGACGACGTCGGGACGGCCGAGAAAAACATGTTCCTTAAGATCGTCGAGTCCGATGCCCGCCTCGGCAAGCATGGCGCGGGGGACCAGGTAGCTCGTAGCGGACATTTTGTCTCCGAAGGCGACCCGTTTGCCCCGAAGTTCTTTCAGGCCCGTGATTCCGCGGTCCGCGCGCGAGACAAAGGCCGCGTGACTAAAGGGGATCCCGCCCCGCAGCGCCTTGACCAGGAGCAGGGCGCCGGATTTTTTCCGCGCCTCGACATACGTCGCGGGCGTCAGAAAGGCCAGATCGGTTTTCCCGTCTTCAAGGTCCTTGAGCGTTTGAGCGAAGTCCTCGGCAACGGAGACCTCCACCCTTCTGTCCGCCGCGCGGGAGAGATAGTCGGCGAGGGGGGAGAACCGTCGCAGCGTCTCCGCCGGACTGAAGAGCGGAAGGACGCCCATCTTCAGGGTGCCGCCCTTGATATACCGCCGGCCCCGTTTGACCGTCATGATAACGATTTCCCGGTTGAGGAGCGCTGCCTGCTCTTCGAGGTTCACCAGTATTGCGGCCATGCTCTCTACGCGGCTGACATTCTGGCGCGGGAGGTCCTGGATCTGTTCCATGGATTCCAGGATCTGCTGTATGGACTGCCGCTGCTCGCGCGTCCCGGCCGCGATCGCTCCGGCGCGCATGGTCACGTTGTCGGCCGCGGCGGCGATCTGCTTGCCTCCGCGTTCCTGCTCGGCCATGGCGTTCCGCACTTGCCGCGCAATGTCCCGCATGCCCTCTGCCGAGTGAAGGATCATTTCCGTGCCCTTGTTCTGGGCGTGGGTCGCCGCCATGATCTGCTCCGACATCTGTTTCACGTTCGCAACGGCGTCGCTCACCTGTTTGATCCCCCGGGACTGCTCGGCCATGGCCCGCTCGATCAGGGTGGCCATCTCGGCCGAACGGGTGGAGCTTAAGAGGATCTTATCCAGCGCGGCGCCGGCCTCCCGCGACCGCCGCACCCCTTCTTCGACGGCCGTGAGGCTTTCGGCCATGGCGGCCACGGCTTCCTTGGTCTCCTTCTGCACCGCCCCGATGAGCTTCGCTATGTCCTGTGCGGAACCAGCCGTCCGGTCGGCGAGCGCCTTGATTTCCTCGGCCACCACGCCGAACCCTTTTCCGTGTTCGCCCGCCTGCGCCGCGAGGATGGACGCGTTCAGGGCCAGCAGGTTCGTTTTCTCCGTCACCTCGACGATCACCCCGAGGATCTTGCCGATCTCCTCCGAGCGTTTTCCGAGCCGCGTTATCAGGTCGGAATAACGGTTGACGGCGCCCTTGATCACGTCGATCGCTTTGCTGGTTTCATGGATGGACTTGACGCCGATCTCCTGCGCTTCGCGGGAGACCTGCTGCGACAGCCGCGTCGATTCCACCGCCGTCCGCTCAACCTCGCGCACCGTCGCCTCGATCTGCAGCGCCGATGCCGAGGTCTCCTCCGCCGCCGAGGAGAGGCCCTCCACATGGCCGGCGACCTCGCGGATGGACGCGATCATCTCCGTTACCGAACTCGTTACGTTCTCGACGGCAGAGGCGAGCTCGTTGGTATGGCGGGCCACCTCCTGGTTCGAGGCGTTCATCTCGAGAATGGCCGATGATGTTTCCTCGGCCGAGGAGGAAAGGCTTTCCGCGCTCTCGGAAAAAGACTGGATGGAGGTGGACATCTCGGCGACCGAGGAAGAGACGTTCGATATGGCTTCAGCCGCGCCCTCGGCGATCTTCCTTACTTCGCGCGCCTCGGACGCGATCGTCGGGGAGAGTTCGTTGATCCGCGCGGCAATGTCGCCCATTTCAACGATGAACAGCTCAAGCCGTTCGATAAGATAGTTCATCCCCTTTGCCAGGTCGCCTATCTCGTCCTCGCCGTGCGCTTCCACGCGCCGGGTGAAGTCCTTTTGCTCGATCAGGCCTTTGACGGTGTTTCTGAGTTCCTTCACCGGCGTCGTAATGGACCTGGTTACCGACAGGATGAGCAGCCCCGACAGAACGACAAACGTGAAGAGATTTTCAATAAGCGCGCTCATTGCATAGGCTTTGAGCCTCTTTTCCAGGTCCGAAGGATAGACTGCGATGCTGATCTCGCCGAGCTTCGATGTGTTGAGGAGAATCGGCAGAGGCCCCACCACGATCAGCTTGTCGGCTGTGGCGGGTTTGCCGGTATGGATGAGCTGCTTCCGATCGCGGTCGGTGACGGTCACTTCCCGGGCATCGGGCGTGCGCATGAAATTATCCACGATGTATTGCAGCCCGCTGAAATCCATCGTCAGCAGATAGGGCGCGGCAAGATCGGCCAGGAGCTTGCAGGACTGCTCTCCTTGCATGCGGGTCGTGTTGAGGATCTCCCGCTTCTGCACGTAATACCGGTACGTCCCGATCATGCTCATGGCCACGAACAGCCCCGCAAAGATCAGGATGATAAGTCTCTGTCTTACGCCGATAATCACAACGCCTCCTTTTTGCCTTAAAACGTGAAGCCGTCCAGCTCCGCCTGGAGCGCCGCCGCTTTGTCCTTCAGCGTCTGCGCGGCCATGTCCATTTCAATGGACACGTCCACGGTGTCCTGGGTGATTTTCTGGATGCGGTCGATCGCTTCGCTGATCTGCTGCGCTCCCGTGCTCTGCTCCGAGGTGGCGCGGGCGACTTGGGCCGCCTGCGCGGTCACGGATTCAACGGCGTCGGCGATCTGCCTGCTGCCCGTGATCTGCTCCTGCGTCGCCGTCTTCACCAGGCGGGTGATATCTCGCATCCGCTCCGCCGCCTGCGCTATCCGTTCGCTTCCCTTGCGCTGCTCCTGCAAAGCGTGGGCGATCTGTTCGATTTGGCGCGCTATGCTGACGGCGGTCTCGGTGATCTGCGCCACGCCCCTCGCCTGTTCCCCCGTGGTCTTTTCGATGGCCCGGGCCATGTCCGCGGACTGCTGCGAGCTGTCCGCCACCTGCCGCAGCACGTCGCTGGTCACGTTCACCAGGGAGACCCCGGCATCCACCGCCTTGAGTCCTCGCGCCATGGCCTGTACGCTCTCGGCGGTTTCCTCCCGCACCGAGGAAATGAGTCCCGCAATCTCCTGGGTGGAGGAGGCGGTGCGTTCCGCCAGGTCCTTGATTTCCTCGGCGACCACGGCAAACCCCTTCCCATGCTCGCCGGCCTTCGCGGCGAGAATGGCGGCATTGAGCGCCAGAAGTCCGGTCTGGTCCGTCACCTCGTCGATGACCTTTAAGATCTGGCCGATCTCCTGTGAGCGCTTCCCGAGACGGTTTACCACCGCCGCGGTCGCCTCTACGGACTCTTTGATATTCTGCATGCCCTTGATCGCTTCGGCGGCGGCGACCATCCCCCGCTCCGAGGCATCCAGGGAGACCCGTTCCGCCAAACGGGCCGATTCCACGGCCCGCTCTTCGACTTCCTTCACCGACGCGCTCAGCTCGGTAATGGACGAGGACGTCTGTTCCGCTGAGGTGGAAACCGCGTCGGTGTTCTCCGAGACCTGCTTGATCGAAGCGAACATCTCACCGATGGACGAAGCCGTGTCTTCGACCTCTGATGCGAGTCCTCCCGTATTTCTGGCTACTTCTTCGACCGACGATGCCATTTCCGATGCGGAGGAAGATGCGCTCGAGGCGACCTCGGACATGTCCCCTGCGTTTTCCGCCACGCTTTTGATCGAGGCGACCATTTCGTTCACGACCACCGCCGTGTGGTCGGCGGCCTCCTGCTGGACCCGGGCCCCTTCGCTCATCTTGCGCACGGCGCCGCCCAGGAGTTGCATTGCCTCGGTCAGGCTGGCGCCGGTCACCCTGATTTTGCGCAGCGTTTCCTTGAGGTTCTGCGACATCGCATTGACGGCGCCGCCGAGTTCCGCGATCTCGTCCTGTCCCACAACCGCAATTTCACTGGAAAGGTCTCCTTCGGCCATTCGGCCGGCGGTCTTTGCCATCTCGGCTATGGGCCGGGTGATCACCCGGTCCACAAAAAGATAGACGAGGACGATGGCGACAACCAAGCAGATGAATCCAACCAAAAGCGACCGCAGAAGCAGGCCCTTGACCTGCTGGTTCACCGCCCCATCCCTGAGCGCTATCCGGAACACCCCGTTCTTTTTCCCGTCGGGCCCCGTCAGGGGAGTGACTTTTTCGTAATGCCCCCCCGTTCTGTCGGTATAGTACTGGACCGTCGGCCCCGTTGCGGCAAGGGCCTGCCTGCTCGCCTCGTCTCCCGGCGCGGTGTTCTCCTGGGCCCGGTCGCTGGAATAAAGCACCTTGCCCTCGGTGTCCATGATAACGGCGCTCGAGAGGTCTTTATCTTCTTCCATCAATTCGCGGAGCTTGTCTCCCATGCCCTCGAGCGCGTTCAAAGGAAGGCCGAACCCGAGCGCTTTGCTGATGTCTTTTCTTACCCCCTCGGAGAGCACGGTGGTCCGTGCAAGGAGCGCTTCCCGGTACCTGCTCGCTGCGTCAGGGATGCTGACGAGGGCGTTCAGCGCCAGGGCTAAGATCAGAATGCCGCTGGTGACAAGCGCGGCCCGGGTTTTTAAATTCATGCCAGCAAGCATTTTCATGTGATCACCTTTGTCGTTTCAGTCCATGGTAATGATACAGAGGGACTTTCAATTCGGCATGGACCGCGCGCCGTCATTTTCCTACCGCCTTGTCCAAATCCAGAAGAATGTACAGGGTATCGTCTTTCCGCACAATACCCCGGAGGAACTCGCCCCCCTGTTCGATATTTTCCGGGGTCGGTTTGATCGTGTCGGGCATGGTCCGGACCACGCCGGTGACGCGGTCCACGATGAGTCCCACGTCTTCTTCGTCGGGGCTGACGACGATGATCCGGGACTTCTCGTCTCGTAGTCCCGGCGCGAGACCGAGCCGCTTGCAGAGATCGATCACCGGGAGCATCGCGCCCCGAAGCGAGGTCACGCCGAGCATATAGGAGGGCGCATTCGGCACCAGGGTAAGTTCCCGGATGGTAAGCACCTCCCGGACGTCCTTCACCCATACGGCGTATGCCTCTCCGCCCAGGCGGAACGAGAGCAATTCGACCTCGGGCGCCTGCGTCTCCAGCGGCTCTTCTCCTGGAGCTGTTTCAACCTCGGGCTCTTCAAGCGCCGGGGCCTCGACAACGGAGGCTGCGGCTTCAGCAGCCGGAACCTCCGGCGCCGGCGGCTCCGGAGGACGGGGTGCTTCTTCCTGCTCCGGCAGCGCCGCCGGGGGCTGCGCCTTCTCCGTCTTTTTCCGCGCCTTTTTGCGCTCAGCCGCTTTTTTTCGAGCTTTCAGAATGTCCACGTCGCACGTACTCCAATCACAGAACCTGCAGAGGGCAGAGCGCAAACGGGTCAACCCCATGCGCCATGCTCTCTGCGTTACGCTTGATCCTTCACCACGCTCTCGATGATCTCCGACCCGATGGTCTCAACCTCTTTGCCGAAGCCTTCGACCAGCGCATTCCCCGCGATAATATTGATACGACGGGGAACGCCCTCCGAATACTTATACAGGAGCGCAAGCGCCTGGAGGTCGAACAGAGGCGCCTCCCTGCCCGCGACCTTGAGCCGGTGCCGCACATACGCCTCCGTCTCCTCGCGGTCGAGCGGGGTGAGGTGGAACTGCATACCGACCCGCTGACGAAGCGCGCGGTACGGACGGCGTCCCAGCCTCTCCCGGAGCTCGCTCTGGCCGATTAGGACCAGCGCCAGGAGATTGCGGTCGTCGAGCTGAAAATTCGTCAAGAGCCGCAATTCCTCGAACGTGGCCCTGCCGGGGATGAGCTGCGACTCATCGATGATGATGACCGGCCGCTTGCCTGCTTCGTAGAGCTCGTACAGCTTTGCGTTGATCCCCTCGAGAATGCCGTGCCGGTACCGGGCCGAATCATCCATGCCGAGGCGCAGGGCCACGGTTCGCAAAAGCTGCGACGGCGAGAGCCGGGGGTTGATGATCAGCACCGGGAGAAAGCTCTCGTCGAGCGAATCGATGAGCGCCCGGGAGAGCGTGGTCTTTCCCGAGCCGATATCGCCGGTGAGGAGAACGATGTCCTGCTCCTCCACCGCGTGCTGGAGCCGCGCCAGTGCCTCCGCGTGCTGGCGGCTCTGATACAGGAACCGCGGATCAGGCGTCTTGTTAAACGGTTTTTCCGTCAGTCCGTAAAATTCTTCGTACATATTCGTACCAAGTTCCAAATCACAAGCACCAAATAACAAATAATATCCAATCATCAAACCACAATAACCAAACGTTTGGAACTTGCTTTTTGGTTATTGAAATTTTCTCTCCTACCTATGCTCGCGCCGTCTGCGTCTTCTTTAGTGCCCCTTCAATGAGCGATTCCACGTCGAGGACGAGCACCACGCCCCGTTTGTCCCCCAGCTCGGTGGCCCCGGCAATGCCCGGCGTCTCGGCAAGCCGTTTTCCGAGCGCTTTGATCACGATCTCCTGCTGGTCCCGGAGATTTTCCACGATGAGGCCGAGCCGCCGTTCGGCCAGGCCGACGAGTATCAGGTAGAAGGCGTCTCGTTCCCGGTCCTCGGGAAGGTGGAATGCGCTGGTCAGCCGAAGGAGCGGAACGGTATCTTCGCGGATAGACATGACCTCGCGCCCTTCGATCGTCTCGATCTGGCCCGAGGTCGCCTGAAGGATCTCGAGCACCGAGCTGAGCGGTATGGCGAATATCTGCCCGCCGGATTCGACGACAAGCGCCTTGATGATGGCAAGCGTAATGGGGAGCGTAAGGGTGAAGACCGTGCCCGTCCCCAGCTCGCTGCGAATATCGATCATACCGGAAAGTTTTGAGACATTCCTCTTCACGACGTCCATGCCCACGCCGCGGCCCGATATCTCGGTGACAGCCTCGCTGGTGGTGAAGCCCGGCAGGTAGATAAGGTCGAATATCTCCTGGCGGTCGCGCTCGGGTTCAAGCCCGTGGTCGGGTCCCAGAACGCCCTTCTCGACGGCCTTGGCCAGGACCCGCGCGGGGTCCATCCCCGCCCCGTCGTCCTCGACCGTTATGACCACGCGGTTGCCCTTGGGAAACGCCGTCAGCTTCACGTTTCCCCGTTCCGGCTTGCCGAGCGCTTTTCGGGCGGCCGGGGACTCGATGCCGTGGTCGATAGCGTTCCGGATGAGATGCATGAGCGGGTCCGCAAGGTCTTCGATCATGAGCTTGTCCAGCTCCGTCTCCTCGCCGCGAAGCTCCAGATCGATCTCCTTGCCGGCGTCCCGGGCGTACTTCCTGACCACCTGAGAGAGGCGCGTGAAGATCTGGCCGATGGGGACCATCCGGACGTCGAGGATACCTTCCTGGAGATCGTTCAGCTTCCGCTCCAGGCTGCGCTGCGCCTTGTGCAAATCCACCGAAAGGCCCGTAAAACCCTGCACGGAGCGGAGGTCCTTCACGATCCGCCCGATGACGTTTTTGACCAGGTGCATTTCCCCTACGGTGTTCATAAGGCTGTCGAGTTTGTAAATGTCCACCCGCACCGTGTTGCTCACGGACTTGAGCGCCACCGTTTCCACGCCGGGGCGGGGCTCTTCGGCCTTCCGCCCTTCGAGATAGGCAATCTTCTTGATTGTCACGTTCGGTGACGCAATCGCCGACGCGAGGGATTCCTCGCCCTCCGACGAGGCAACGACGATGGTAAATCCGATCCCTGCCCCGCCCCCCGCCATCGGCAGGGTGCAGATGATCTCGCCGTATTTCTTGATCATCGCATTCAGCTTCTTGATGCCCGTTTCGAAGTCGGTGAGCTGAAACTCCGCCTTGAGGGCAAACAGGTTCTTCCGGTCCCGTACGCATTCCTGCAGTCGGTGTTCTTCATACTCGGTGAGCACCTGAAGGATGCCGCGGTCGAGCTCGATCTGTTCGGCAAGCGGCTGCTCAAGACCGGCTGAAGACTTTGTCTTGAGGACGGCCTCGATGCTGCCCAGGGCTGCGGTAATGTTCTCAAACGGCCGAGACTTCCCGGCCTGCTGTACCAGCCGTCCCAGAAGGGAAACGGTGTCCGACAGAACGTCGAGGGCGTCCCGGCTGAACCCCACCTTGCCGAGGCGAAGCTCGTCCAGGAGAAATTCCAGCTTGTGCGAAAGTTCCGACGGCTCTTTGAGCCCGAACATCCCCGAGAGGCCCTTGAAGGAATGGATGGCGCGGAACAGGGCGTTCACCGTGTCGGGATCGCTCCGGCCCGCGGCCAGCCCCGTCTCGAGCGAGAGCAACGCCTGGTTCGCCGACTCGAGGATGTCCTCCGTCTCGGCGAGAAAATCTTTTATGGACCGGTCCGGTTTCACGTCGCTGCGCTCCGTAGTGCAATGCGGAATGCGGAGTGCGGAATGCGGAATGGAAAGCAACGACATGCCGTCCCCGGTTCAGCCGCGATATACCGCATTCCGAATTCCGCATTCCGCATTACTTGCTCCCTTTCAGCACTTTCGCCACCATCGTTCTGATATCGTCCTTGGTGAACGGCTTAACCACATAACCGGCGGCCCCGAGGGCCAGCCCCCGTTTCTTGTCTTCTTCGCTTTTTTCGGTGCTCACGATGATGAGAGGGATGTCCCGGTAGGTCGGGTTGGACTTTACGTAGCCGATGAGCTCCAGCCCGTTGATGTCGGGCATGTTGATGTCGGTGATGATGAGGTCGAAAGTGCGCGTGGGGAGCGTTTTGAGCGCCTCAAAGCCGTTGCCGGCTTCCACGGCGAAAAAGTCCCCCGCTTCCTCGAGCGACACCCGGATCATCGACCGAATGGCTTTGGAATCTTCGACAATAAGGACGTTCTTCATTATTTCTCCCTCTGAAGTTCGGCCAATCTTTTTTCGAGCAGCGCTTTTTCCAGCGCCATGCCCGCCTGGCTCATGAAGATCTCGAGCGTGTCCTCGCCCCGGATGGGCCTGTGCTCCGGCAGGTTGTCTCCGTACACGATCAACGCAACCTTGTTGTCCACGACGAGCGGAATGGCCATGACCGCATCGGGCGTCACGCCGCCGAGCTCGTTCATGACGTAGGTGTTCATCACGTTCGTCTCGAGGAGACCGACGTAGGTGCGTCGGGCTTCTATCACGGTTAAAAACAGGGACGGCTGGTCCAGGGGGACCTTGATATCGCGGACCGTCTGGTCAGCGGACTGGCCTTTGAGCTCGATGCCGAACTGGCCGAGACCGCGGACTTCGTCCTTCTTGACCATGAACAGGACCGCGCGGTTCACCACTTCGCTGGCATACCGGAGAATAAGGAGCGTCACTTCCGCCGTGGCCGTAGGGAACCGAAGTTCGTCGAACATGGACTTGAGCGCGGTGATCTCTCTCCGAGGCTCTTCCTTTTCGATACGGGCCCGAAATTCCTGCTTGGCGGGTTCGTAGCTGACGTGATGGGGGAGCGGGGCCTTCGATAATGGTGAACCCGACGGCACCGGCGCAGGTCTGGGCGCGCCCTTCCGTTTCTCATCGAGGATCCGCGTCCCCTCCATGAGGAGATATTCGGCGTTGATGCCGGACTTGAGGAGGAACTCCTGGGTATCGATCTCGATCTTGTCCTTGGGCGCCACCTCGCCAAGCTCGAAGTTGAAGAATCCTTCTTCCCACGCAAGCAGGTCGTAAATGATCTCCTCGATCTGCTTGCGGACCACGCTCTCGAGCGTCTCGGCGGGCACCGCTCCCATCTGGACCAGGATCATGCCGAGCGGTCTGTCGGCTTCTTTTTTTTGGATTCCCAATGCCTCCGACAGCGCGGGCTCGGCCACGAGGCCCTGGGACACGAGGATGTTCCCGAGAGAGTCGCGAATGCTGTCGCTCGCTGCCTGGATCACCTGGCCGTCTTTGAAAACGACCATGCCCGTCCCTTTGCGGCTTCGCACGATCAGGGTGCCGGTCTTTTTGCTCAGGCTGATGATCTGGAAGATATCGGGCAGTGCAAGGTCTTCCAACCTACCGACAAGGCTCATGAATTCTCCCTAATGAGACATTACTTGAGAATTATAGCAGTTTAGGCGCAAAAATCAAGGTTAATTCATCAGTTAGCAGGTTGGGGGAGGCGTCCCGGGGCCGAGGGGACCCCAGGCAAGGCGGGACGAAATAATGCGGGTTTTTTGCATGCATCGTGCAAAAGTCCACCGGGTTACGTGCTCCGGTAATTCGTGAACTGGAGCTCCAGGCTGAACTCTTTCCCTTTCAAAAGCTGGATGACCGATTGCAGATCGTCCCTGTTCTTGCCGGTCACGCGGACCTGGTCCGCCTGGATCGACGCCTGCACCCTGATCTTGGAGTCCTTGATCGCCTTCACAAGCTCCTTGGCCTTGTCCGTCGGGATGCCCTGTTGCAGCGTCAGTTTCTGGCGCACAGTCCCCGAAAGGGCCGCCTCCACCTTGCCGAAGGTCAGGTTCTTGATCGGCACCTGGCGCTTCACGAGCTTGGTCTGGAGAATGTCAATAACGCTCTTGAGCTTATACTCGTCGTCGGAGACGATCACCAGGGCGTCCTTCTCCTGGGTGATGTTCGACTTGCTCCCCTTGAAGTCGAACCGCTGGGTGATCTCCTTCATGGCCTGGGAGACCGCGTTTGTCACCTCGGCCATGTCGATTTTCGAGACGATGTCGAATGAATTTTCTGCTGCCATGTTGTCCTCCTTGAAATAATGATCCATGATGCATGATACAAGATGCATGATGAAAACAAAAACACCGAGGTTACGAAGTACGATGGTTTACTGCAACCGAATCTCTGAAGTTATATAATTTTGCTCCCAATTCTCGATACCCTTGTTGCAGTTCTTGAAATGTCTTCTGCTCCAGCGAGCCCGTTTCGCTCAACATATCGAGATGAGCTTTTGTTTCATCACAGGAAGCAACGGCATAGGTCAAAAATAACAGAAAATCATTTTTATAGCGCCTTCTTCCATAACCCTCAACAATGTTTGCCACAACTGACTTTGATGAACGCCTGATCTGACCGCCTTCTTCGTACATCTCAAATTTCGGCAGCTTTTCATGCGTCATAATATGCACTTTAACTGCAAGCTCTTTAGCAAGTACATATATTTCAAGATCGTTATAAGATTTTGATTTCATCCTGTATCCTGAATCGTGCATCCTGTATCACTGTTCTATGATTTCCGTGCCTTTCGGCACTTTGAACTCGAATATCTTATCCTCCACCCCCGTCCCTTCCTTCATGTCGGTAAAAACAATCTCCGTCGTATTTCCCGATTTGTCGAAAATGGTCATCTCCGTAATGCGGCCTGCCTCATCGGCGTGAATCCTCAGCTTTTTCATGGCCGCTCCGGCCTTTTTCGGCAGAAGATCGAGAACGCGCGGCGTCTTCGGCTCGGGCTGGCGCACGTCGAAGTCGTCGCGGATATGCGCCGCGCCGAGCAGGAACGCGATGGGAATGTTCATGTGCGCGAAATCCGTGAAGGTCCTTTTGATCACCTGTTCGCTTCTTTTGGAATAAAAGAGGGCGGCCTTGCCGTCAATGAGGATCAATTGGCCGTTCGTATACTCGAGCCGAAGCTTTCCCGGCTTCTTGATCCAAAGCGTGCCGTCGAACTTCTGCGTTCTCTCCACGGCCTTGAGGACATTCTTCTGCGACACCTTCGCCGTGAGGTCGGTGAGGTCCTGGTAATGTTTTTCCACGGCCAACACTGCCTCGTCAACAGTCTGGGCAAAAGCAGGATTCACCACAGCGGTCGCGGAGAAAATGCACAAAAGAAAGAGGCGGGAAAAGGAGACGACTGGAAGGAGGATGAACAGTTTACACTCCTGGTTCTTGAACATGCGGGTGGGCTTTTTCATAGCCCCATCATATCATAAACGGTTTAAACTGAGAAGACGGAAAATGAGGACCTATATTTTCTTCGCGGACAATGATGAGTAGGGGGGGAGGAGTTGTTCGACTCTTTACCACGGCTGTTATTGGATTTACGCATCGTCCAAATCCCTCATCGTCCCGTCCATGTTCTTCCTGACGAGCACCTGCCGGGGCTTGGCGCCGTCCGCGGGACCGACGATGCCGTCCTCCTGCATCATCTCGATCATGCGCGCCGCGCGGTTGTAGCCCACGCGCAGCCGCCGCTGAATAAACGACGTGGACGCCTGGCCGTTCATCTGGACCAGCTCCACGGCGCGGGCGTACAGCTCGTCCCGCTCGCCGTCCTCTTCCGATGCTGCCGCGGCTTCGGCAACCTCCTTCACTCGCTGGGCAAGGAACCCGTAATTCGGCGCTGCCTGCTTCTTCACGAACTCGACCACGCGTTTGATCTCCGCCTCGGACACGAAGCAGCCGTGCACGCGGACCAGGTTGGCGGTCCCGGGCGGCAGGAAGAGCATGTCGCCCATGCCCAGAAGGTTCTCGGCGCCGTTCGCGTCGAGAATGGTGCGTGAGTCGGTTTTCGACGAGACCTGGAACGAGATCCGGGCGGGCAGGTTGGCCTTGATGAGGCCGGTGATCACGTCCACGCTCGGCCGCTGCGTGGCAACAATAAGGTGGATGCCGGCGGCGCGCGCCATCTGTGCCAGGCGCATGATAGAGTCCTCGACCTCGCGCTGCACGGTCATCATGAGGTCCGCAAGCTCGTCGATGATCACGACGATGTACGGCAACCGCTCCGCTTCGGCGACCGCCTTGTTGTACGAGTCGATATGTTTCGAGCCTTTGTCCGCAAGCTGGCGGTAGCGCCGCTCCATTTCGCCAACGAGGGCGCGGAGCGTCTCCACCGCTTTTTTGGGCTGCGTGACGACGGGGGTCAACAGGTGCGGAATCCCGTTATAGAGGGAAAGCTCGAGCATTTTGGGATCAACGAGCACGAGCTTGACCTCGCTCGGCTGAGCGTTGTACAGAAGCGCCAGGATGACGGAGTTGATCGCAACGCTCTTCCCTGAACCGGTGGCGCCTGCCATCAGCAGGTGGGGCATTTTGTCGATGGAGCTCACCACCGATGCGCCGAAAATGTCCTTGCCGAGAGGGATTTTCAATCTGGATTTATGGGACTGGTACTCGGGCGATGCCAGTATCTGGCGGAAATAAACCGTGTCGCGCGTATTGTTCGGGACCTCGATGCCGACCGCGGCCTTGCCCGGCAGAGGCGCGACGATGCGGACAGAGGCCGCTTTCATCGCAAGCGCCAGGTCGTCCGAAAGGTTCACGATCCTGCTGACCTTCACGCCCGGCGCGGGCTCGAACTCGAACATGGTGACCACGGGGCCGGGATACACCTGCGTAATGCGGCCCTGGATATCGAAGTCCAGCAGCTTGCGCGCAAGCAGCTCGGACTGGGCGAGCATGTCCTCTTTCGAGACTTTTTTCGCCGCGGGCGGGAGCGGGTCGAGGAGGTCCGGCGAAGGGAGCCGGTAGGTCCCCTTGCTCTCCATGAACCCAAAGGCCTCCTGGGTTGGCTTCGCGGTTTTTTCCGGTTTTGCCGTGCGCGCCGGGGAAGCGGTCGGCTGCTTCTGCGTCTCGACGATTGTCGGCGGCTCTTTCGGGAGAGCAGGATGCTGCCTGGCGTCTCTGGCCTTTTCCCTCCGGCCCTGGTAGATGGTGATGAGAAGATCGAGCTGTTCGATCAGTCGTCCGTAGGCGGCGCGGCCCCATGCCAGGGCCTTGAGCAATGAGAACGGCGTGAGCAGCATGAGAGCGATGACGATGGCCGTCATCGTGATGATGTACGCGCCCGTGGCGGAAACTCCTCCCACGAGCAGGCGCACAATGAGGCCGCCGAGCATGCCGCCGGACGGGATGTCTTCTCCGAACAGCCGCGTCGTTTCGCTCTGAAGCCCGAAGAACGCCGACGCGGAGAAGAAGAGGATAATGCCGCCGGCCTTCTTGAGGTGTGGATGCGCGGGGTCTCTCCCGAGCGCGAGGAACGCTGCGTAGCCCAGAATGAACAGGGGAATGAGATAGGCCGCAAGTCCGAAGAGACGGAGCAGTGTGTCGGAAAGATAGGCGCCGATGATCCCGATGGAGTTGTTTATTGCTGCGCCGGTCCCGGACACGCTGAAGCACGGATCGGTCGCGCTGTACGAGATAAGGGCGAGTATGACCAGGAGCCCCGCGGCAAACAGGAGCAGGCCGGCCATTTCGTTCCAGTGCTTATGTTTAACGGTGGAAACCGCCATGTCAGAATTTCCATCCCTGCCGCTGATAAAAAACCAAAACGAGCAGGCCGAATACGATCCGGTAATACGCAAATCCCGAAAAGTCATGCTTTGAAACATACCCGAGGAACGCCTTGATTACGACGAGAGAGGAAAAAAAAGCCGTTATAAATCCGACGAGGAAGAGCGGGACATCCGAGAACGAGAGCGCATTCACGCTGTTCAAAAGTTCGTACCCCGTTGCCGCAAACATGGTCGGGATTGCGAGAAAGAAGGAAAACTCAACAGCGACCTTTCTGTCAAACCCGATCAGCAAGCCCCCCATGATCGTCGCCCCGGAACGCGAAACGCCGGGGAACAGCGCGAGGCACTGCGCGAAACCCGTGCCGAGTGCCTGCTTGAGGGATATGCTATCTACGTTCCGCACGTGGACCCGGTGGTCCATCCTTTCGATCAGAAGGATCGCCACCCCGCCGACAATAAGCGCCCCCGCTACCGTGACCGGATTAAAGAGGTGCGCCTTGATGTACGTGTGCGTCAGCAGGCCGACTACTGCCGCCGGAAGGAACGCTATCATGACATTCATCGCGAGGGACCGGGCCTTTTTGTTCGTCGGGAGACCCTTGATCGTGCCAAGGACCTTCTCACGATAGAGCCATACGACCGCCAGGATCGCCCCGAGCTGGATGAAGATCTCGAAGACCTTCGCCTTTTCATCATCGAAACCGAGAAGGTCGCCGGCAAGGATCAGGTGGCCCGTGGATGAAACGGGAAGGAACTCCGTTATCCCTTCCACCACCCCCAATACCAGCCCTTTGAAAAGCAGCATACCGTCCATAGTGTCCTAAAATCCTTCCGGTTGACCGCAGTCAGAATTAGAACCCGTGTCCGAACCACACGCCGCCCGCTACTGCCGAGAAGCTGATGAAAAGCAGGAACCAGTGCATGCCGTTGATCATTTTCAGCGCCTTGTCCATGTCGACCTTCTCGGGGTCGGCAAATATTTTGCTGAAAATCTTTTTTTCGGACAGCAGCGTCGTGGTGTAGAGCGCCCAGGCGAAAATCATGATATCGATGCCGATCGCGCGGCCCTGGGCAAGGATGCTGAACCCGTATTTCTCGGACAACAGCCAGAAGCCCGTGATGCCCACGATCCCGATGAGCCACCGCACCATGCCCGCGAACTTGTGCTCCACGCGCTGAAACATGAGCGCCTTTTCGAGGGACCCCTCGGTCTGGTACATCATCGGGAAGATCACCAGGGTCACGAACGCGACCCCTCCGATCCAGATGATGACGCAAATAACATGGATGATGAGCAGAATGGTAAGGAACATGGGCGGCCTCCTCTTGTCGTTGTGAAGTGTCGCGCTTACCGGACGAGCATATTATTTCATAAAGCAGGGAGGAATTCAAGTTGTTTCGAGTGCGAGGAAAAATTTTCTGTTCGGAAGGTCATTTACTCTTCTGCGTTTTACTAAAGTCGAAGTCGAAGCCAAGCCCGAAATTCAGGAAGAGCTCTCCCTGCCGGTTGCGGTCCTGGATGTTCACGCCGGCTTGCAGGTAAATCCTGGGCCGGTCCAAAGACCGGAACGCGGGAGCAGGCATCCAATAGGCCAGGACACCTACCCTCTGCCTCGTAATATCGGCGCTGGTTGCATGCGTGACTTCGTAGTACGGCCCGGCATAAAGCGCCTGGTCCTTTCCTTTTTTCCACGCCTCAAAAATAAACTGCGTCCTGTTGGCAAAGACCGTGTCGCCGTCCCTCACAAGGGTATCGTATTCCCAATCCAGAAAATACGGGCCCTTCCCGTTGAAGCGGTAATAGGCCAGGTCGGTTTGGTTGGCGATGATCACGGGACCGATCTTGCCATACAAGGTGGGCTGGAAAATAATGCGGCTGCCGGAAGCGGTTTCCTCCTGGCCCTTTAACGCTTCCACCTCGTGCCTGCCGAACTTGGAATCCGCCGAAGGGAAGGACAAAAGCGCGCCGTTGGTCCCGAAGAAGCGGTACAGATCGTATTCAAGACGAAACTTGGCGAATACGGCAGCCAGCCATTCCGCATAGGCGGACAGCTTGCCGTAGGACGGACTGACACCCGGTCCAAAACCGGTTTGGAGGTATGAGGAAGGGACATCCAGTTCCTTGTCTACGGCGTAGACCCACCTGCGATAGATCTCTGACGAGAGCATGATTCCGTTCGGGTTCACCTCGGATTCGAGATCGACCGATAGCGAGGTCCGGGTATCGATGACTGCATACGCGGGCCGGGTCCCGGGAACAAGCATGAGTCCCAGAATGAAGAAAAGAACAGAGGAAAAAATAATCAGTTTATTTTTTGATAAGATTTGAGGCATTCGTAAAAAGTCGTAATCCACCGCCGAGACGCTGAGAAAAGCATTCAACATTAAAAGTTTTTCTCTGCGCCCTCTGCTTGCACTCAGCGCTTATGAGTGTTTACGCGAATGCAGAGTGTGCCTCCGCGGGAAAATACGAGTTTATCAATTTTGACCTTGTTTTAAATCTTTACCACGATCTTCCCGAAGAACTGCCGGGAGAGAAGCTTTTCATACGCCTTCTGCGCGTCCTTGAACTCGAACACCGAGTCGACCACGGTCTTGAGCCGGTGCGGGAACAGCTTCAGGTACTGAAACACCGCCGTCTTCGGCCCAACGTAGACCCCGTGGATCGAGATATTTTTCCCGAACAGGTATCTCAGGCTTACTGTCGCCTCGTCTCCGCTTGTGTTGCCGAACGTCACAAGCCTGCCGCCCCTTTTGAGGCAGGAGAGGGACTTGTTGAACGTGGCCGCGCCCACGTGGTCCACGGCGATGTCCGCCAGCTCGCCCTTGGTTATCTGCTTCACCGTTTCGGCGAAATCCTCTTTTTTATGATTGATGACAAAGTCCGCGCCGAGCTCTTTCGCTTTTGCCGCTTTCCAGTCGTCTCCCACCGTGGTGATGACCGTGGCATGGTACAGCTTGGCCGTTTGGATGAGCGCCGTTCCGGCTCCGCTCCAGGCAGCGTGGACCAGGACGGTGTCGCCGTGCCTGATCCCCGCGCGCGTGACGAGGGAGTTCCATGCAGTAGTATACGTTATGCCGATGCCCGCCGCTTCCTCGAAGGAGAGCCCGGCCGGTTTTTTAAAAACATTTTCCGCCGGGACTTTTACGTACTCCGCGGACACGCCGTTCGTAATGACTCCGAGCACCGAGAAGCTGCTGCATTCATTGTCATGCCCGCTCATACACCGTTCGCAATGACCGCACGAGAGGCCGGGAAAGACGATCACTTCATCGCCGGGCTTGATATGCTGGATGTTCTTGCCGACTTTTTCGACGATGCCTGATGCGTCGGAACCGAAGATGTGGGGAAGCGGTATCTGAACAGGATATTTCCCATCCATGACCCAGACGTCGAGATGATTCAGAGAAAAGGCCTTCACCCGTACGAGCACTTCGTTGTCCGTTATCTCCGGCCTTGGCAAATCCCCGGTCTTGATACCCTTATATCCCTTGAGTTCCTCGTAATAGAGAGCTTTCATGTCAGCGCCTCCTTGGAAACCGCATTTCTCTATTCTGGTCGCTACGCCGCGCGCGCCGGCTACCAATCAATCGGGAAGTAGTCCTTCAAAAATTTTCCGCACCAATGCTTGCCGGTCAGTATGCCGTCGAAGAAGGGATCGCAGACCCTGGCAGCCCCATCAACAATATCGAGGGGAGGCTGGAAATCATGGACCGTCTGCTTGAATTGGGAAAGCTCGACCGGGTCTTCATCAGTGACCCAGCCGGTGTCTACCGCATTCATATAAATGCCGTCCCTGGCAAGGTCCCCTGCTGACGTGTGCGTCATCATGTTCAGGGCCGCTTTCGCCATGTTCGTATGCGGATGCCTGTCGTCTTTTTTGAATCTGAAGAACTTTCCTTCCATGGCCGTCACATTCACGATATGCTTCCGGCCGGTATAGTCGCGGCGCATAAGGGACACCAGCCTGTTGCACAGCACAAAGGGCGCCACGGCATTCACGAGTTGGACTTCGAGCATTTCCATGGCAGGTATCTCCCCGAGCCGCAAACGCCAACTGTTCGTCTTCCGCAGGTCCACCTGCTGAAGATCGGAGTCAAGCTTCCCTTTCGGGAACAGTTCCTCGGAAACCAACGAATCATCATGGCCATAGGAAAGCTGCGATAACTGCGCGGATTCTCGAAGACCGATGCCGGGGCTTCGGTCCTGCCATGATGCAGCAAGAGCGAATTCCTGATTGTTCGAAGTCGTGCTCGTGGAGACGAGCTGTTGTTTACAGGTATCGTGATCAAGAAGAAGCTTGTGAGCCTCAGGAGACAATGCGCTCAAGCTATTTTTTTCATTATCAATGAGATGAGCATAAAACCCGGCAGGCCGTTTTACGGTCTGGGCCGCGTTATTGATCAATATATCGAGACGGCCATGCCGCTGTTCCAGGTAGCGGGTAAACAACTCCACACTCGGAATATGTCTCAGATCAAGACCGTGGATATGCAGCCGGTCTCCCCACAACGCATATCCCTCTTCCCGGGAATACCGCAAGGCCGCGTCAACAGGAAATCTGGTCGTCGCAATGACCGTAGCGCCGGCACGCAGCATCATGAGCGCAGCCTGATAACCGATCTTTACTCGCGCGCCGGTGATCAAAGCAACCTGCCCGTGGAGAGACGCCGTTTGAAAACGCTTGCGGTAGTTCAGGTCGCCGCACTTTTTGCACAGGGTATCGTAGAAAAAATGCAGGTCCGTGTATTCTTCCTTGCACACATAGCAATTGCGAGGCGCATGAATTTTCTCCCCGTGTTGTTCCGTGCCGGTTAGGTGGAAGTCTATGCGGGGAGGGGCCTTGAACGTCGCATCCATGCGCGCGCTGCGGATGCCCGTGGAATTTCTGGCCCGTCGATCCTTTTCAAGAAGCGCCAGGGTCCGGACCTTTTTCGCGGCCTTATTTCTTTTTTTCGTTTCTGCTCTGTTGGGGCGGGACAGCTCGCCTGCCGCTTTTAAGAGAGCGGTCCGCTGCTCTTCCGGAAGCGTCACAAATTGCCCGGAATCTTTTGTGAGCTCGTCAAGCATTGAAATGCATTTATCGATTTCTTCTGAAGTGTGTTTCATGTCTGTGTGCTCTCTTTTCATTTATAACGTGGTCTCCGGCTAAAGCGTCATAACGACCAGTTCATGCTTGTTCAATGCGCGGTACAGAGCGTCGAGCTGCTCCTGGCTCGTTGCCGTAAACATGGCGGTTATCGATACATAC